>DAOPZE010000076.1:0-12493 GCA_035353255.1 Candidatus Cloacimonadota bacterium | reverse complement strand
CTTGAAATTGTAGATATTGAGCGCGCCATATATCCCCACAAAGCTGCGGCGCTGCCTGCCCATCGGAACGCCGGGAACTGTGAAGCTGAGGATATCCTGCCAATATCGTAATCCTATCCTTCCTACACTGCCCTGTAAGGACAAGTCCAGCTGAATACCCGGTAAGGGTAAAGCATAAGAATCCTTCACGTTTAGTGTGTCCCGTGTCTCCTGAGATATGTAGAACAGCTTGGTGTACGCCTTGGCAGAATGGATCGCGTCAGCATATAATGCGGCACCCAGATAAACTAGTTTACCATCGGGAGAAGGTTTCAATAGCCAGTCTCCGCCTGCGGTGAGGCGTGTGCTGACTGTACGGAGCCTGACATTCATATCCATCACATAGGGATAGGGATGCTCCACCTTGCGGCTGGTGGTGTAAAACTGTTCGCTGATCCCGCCACGGATCTGGAAACGAGGGGAGAGAGTGTATGTGTAATTCGCTCCTATTCCGGTCGCCGCTCCCGACCTCCAGGACTTCAATGTTGAGGCATCTACGCCAATCCCAACCCCGGGATTGAGCTCGAGGTCAATCCTGCCGGTCTTTGGTTTGGGCGGAGTGCATGAATCCAGCCCAATTATACTCAAAAGACTTCCGCAGAATATCAATAGCCACAGTGCCAAAATGAAATGTTTCATCTACTTACTCCTCACTACACAATCGTGAAACAGGCACAGTATTGTCAAGAAGTTTCTGATTAAGGTAAACTGTGGTTGTTTTGATATAATATACTACTTAAAGCTTGTGATCATGACTTCTGAGATACAGGAGTTCTAGATGTGTCCGAGTTTGGACTCAAGACGTATCTGAGTTTGGAGTTCAAGACGGTTAAACATACTTATCTTGATCATCATTCTCAGCGCCGGCTTGGACTTCAAAACGGGCAGCATCTCATTAGAGCTAAGTACAAGATACTTAAGGCAATTGCCACATGAAGTCCAAATCGCCTTTCAAGATGGGAGATCGATCCGGGGTTAAGTTACGGCGCTTTGAACTCCATGTTTAGATCTAGCAAGGTGCTTTGAACTCCATGTTTAGATTTGAATCCGCTGATATCGAAAAAAACATAAAAAAAACTCAAGATAGTACTTGACAAGAATAATAGAATGTCATATGAGTACCACAGGATGTCATAAAAACTCATAAATTGTCAAAAGCGAATGAATGTGATGAGGCTACAAAGTCTTAAGTGATGCGAGATAGCGCAGTAAACTACGAAATAGGTAAGAAAGGTTGTCGTAATGTCAGGTGAATTTTTAGGTTATTCAGAGAACTCGGTTCACAAGCAGCGGGTGATCGTTCCGGCGAGTTTCAAGAAGAAATTCGCTCCGGAAGCGAGCCGCAGCGTTGTCGTGACCCTTGGTCCGAATGACACGATCGCCATCTATCCGCTGGATTCCTGGCGGGAGACTCTGGAACGGCTCAAAGGCGGAGACGAGCGCGCAAGATTGCTGCGTACCCAATTGATCGACTTTGCCATGACCGAGCAGGAGCTGGAAGGACCCGGACGGGTTCGTATTCATGAACAACTTTTGGAAGATGCCAATATCACGGACAAGGTGATCATCAAAGGCGAGGGGCATTATATCTCGCTTTGGAATCCCGAGGTCTATCACTCCATCCGCAAGTCCAAGCGTGATCTTCACCGCACTAAGTTCAATTCGGAAGATTATCAGCAATGAGAAACTACCACGATCCGGTCATGGTCAATGAATGCCTGCGGATGCTGGCATTGAAGCCGGGCGGATCGTACGTGGACGCCACTCTGGGCGGCGGGGGGCACAGCCTTTCCATGCTCCAAGCCTGCCCTGAGATCAGGCTCTATGCCATTGATCAGGATTCCGAGGCACTCAGCGTCGCGGAAAAAACCCTCAGAGACTTCGCTGACAGGGTCACCTTGCTCAAGGGTAATTTTGAACAGCTCAGGACTCTTCTCGCCTTTGAACAAGTCAAACAGATCGACGGGATACTGTATGATCTGGGCGTTTCCTCGCATCAGCTAGATGAAGGAAGCCGTGGGTTCAGCTTTGATCAGGATGCGCCTCTGGATATGCGCATGGACGGCGAGCAGGAGTATACCGCGGCCAATGCTGTGAATGAGCTTCCCGCGAAAGAATTGGGCAGGATCATTCACGAATATTCGGAAGAGCTGAGCGCGGGACGCATCGCCAGAGCGATCGAGAAAGTCCGTGAGACAACTCCTATTACCACGACGCGTCAGCTTTCCGCGCTGATCGAATCCGTTGTCGGAAGTGGCAGTAAAGAATCTCTCAAGACCAAGGTCAGAGTATTTCAGGCGCTGAGGATCTACGTCAACCGGGAGCTGAATGTTCTCGCTCCCAGCCTCAAAGACGCCATCAATCTCCTGGCTCCCGGTGGAAGGATCGTGGTGATGAGCTACCACTCCCTGGAAGACAGGATCGTAAAGAACGTTTTTCGAGACGCGGCTACGGGCTGCAAATGTCCGCCACAGATCCTGAACTGTGTCTGTGGCCAGACAAAAAGAATAAAAGTTTTGACTTCGCGTCCGCTTACAGCTGATGACGCGGAACTTGCTCAGAATATCCGTTCCCGCAGCGCCAAGCTGAGGGCGGCGGAAAAGTTAGGGGGATGACAATGAGAAGTAAGATGGTTATCGCGATCATAGTTTGCGTTATAGCTGTATTTTTACATTTTAACAACGGCAACAAGATCGTCCGCTATACGAAGCAGTATTCCATGATGGAAAAGAGCTTTGCCGCGGAAAAGAACATAAACACCGAGCAGTTGGTCGAGCTGGACGACATGAAGTCCGGCAGACACATTGCCTCACTTGTCCGGGTCGAGATGAGTAATTTTGTTGCCGATAAGCCCGCGGGTAGTGTCATCTATGTGCACGAACCCTCCCCAAAATCCGAGAAAGGATCATATTGTATAATTGATCTGATCGCCTCCAAGGCAGAAGCAAAAACCATCGAAGTAATTTTGGACTGACGAGATGCGCTCCAGATATTTCCTCATGGTTGGCCTGATAGGCTTCGCTTGCGTAGTGTGGGCTGTCTATCTTTTTAGTATCCAGGTGCTTGATCCGTTCAAACTCGACAAGTACCGGACGCAGCGCTATACTCCCCAGAAGGATATACTCATCCCGAAGCGTGGAGCGATATATGACTGCAAGGGTGAGCTCTTGGTAAGTTCGGTCAGTTATTATCAGATCGATATAGATCGTGAGGCAGTCGGACGCTGGGCTGGGCGCACACATGTGACCCTGGATAAAGCTTATGATATGATCGCCAATGCCATCAGCAAGAACTCTTCCATCACCAAAGAACAGGTGATGAGCAGGCTGACCAAGGGTAAGCGGCTGACCTCGATCCAGATCTCGAACAAGATCCGTGAATCTGATCTGGATTCAATTATAAAGGAATTTGAGACCAAACAGCTACCCGGCTTGATCCACAACTTCAGCTCCATGAAGCGTATATATTCCAAGGATAAACTTGCGGGCAGGGTTCTTGGCGCGGTGACGGAGAAATCCAACGGCTACGATGAAGAGACCTCGAGCCGTTCGCTCTATCAACTCGCCGGGGTATGCGGAATTGAAGCGACATACGATAATATACTCGCAGGTTCCTACGGTTGGCGCGAGGTCGTTCTCGACGCTAACTCGGAAAGAGTGCCTTACCCAAATTTGCACCAGAAGAAGCCCCAACAGGGAAACAACCTCAAGTTAACCATCGATTCCAATATACAGGAGATCGTGGAAACAGCCCTGACCGAGGGAGTCGAGAAATACTCTGCCTCCAATGCCGGCTGCGTTGTCATGGATCCGCATACAGGCAGGATACTTGCAATGGCAGGTATCTCCAAAGAAGATAAAGAATCTGATCCTAATATAATTCGTAACAAGACTAATATCCCCGCGAGCTTTATGTTCGAGCCGGGCTCCACAATGAAACCTCTAACTCTTCTTCCTGCTCTGGAAAACAAAGTTATCGGGTTCAATGAGACGATCATGTGCGGAACGCAACGGATGCCCAACGGCAGGATCATTGCCGATACTCATATCGGCGGATTGAAACCCCTTGCGCCAAGAGACATCCTGGCTAAATCCAGTAATACCGGTATTGCCACGATCGCGACACGCCTTGGCCCCACAAAGCTTTATGAGCAGTTCATTTCTTATGGATTTGGACAGAAGACCGGGCTGAATCTCTTTGGTGAATCAAGCGGGCTTTTCTCCAAACTCGACAATTGGGATTCCTATACGATCCAGTCGATCTCCTTCGGGCAGGGTATCTCAGTTACGGCGATACAGCTTGCTTCTGCCTATTGCGCCATTGCCAATGGCGGTAAATACATGAAACCGTACCTGGTTGATTCGATCCTCGATGATGAGGGTCAGGTGATCGAGCAGTTTGAGCCGAAAGTACTGAGAGAGATCGGCAGCAAGGCAATCACGGACACGATCAAAGTTTATATTAAGGGCGTCGTCGATCATGGAACTGCCCGCAACGTTAAAATGGACTACATCAACATCGGCGGTAAGACGGGAACAGCCGAGAAGAACACCATCGGTACAAAGGGATACGTCGGGGGAAAATATACCGCAGTGTTTATGGGTATGTTCCCGATCGAAGCGCCTCAAATGGTGATCGTCACCTTCTACGATGAACCCGCTCCCGGTTATCATTATGGAAGTACCAGCGCGGCGCCTACCACAAAGCAGATTATCGAAGATATCCTGTTTATGCCGGGATGCTCGATCCTGCCATTTAATGAGAGACTCAGACAATATTCTCTAACGATGCCAACTCTGACTGGCAAGCACCTCTTCCAGGCAGAACAGATCCTCAACGCGCATGGCTTTATTTATAAGATAGAAGGGCCTGATTCGGCTTCGGTCGTGGTCGATCAATTCCCTAAGCCCGGAGTATCGGTGGATAGAAGCCATCCGATCACTGTCAAGATCGGTAAAAGTTCGCATCAACACCATGAAGTGGTTAGCAAGGGAACTATGCCAGATCTGGTCGGGATGACCATCCGCAGGGCAATGCAGGTTTCCGCGAAACAGAAGATAACGCTCAAGATCAAGGGTTCGGGTATTGTCCGGTCGCAGTCGGTACAGCCGGGTTCGCGGATAATGACCAATTCCAGCTGTGTCCTTGAGGCTTCTATATGAAGATCGGGGAGATCCTCAGCATCCTGAAGGAATATGATCTCCTGATCGAGACCGCGGGAATTCTGCCTGAGGATATATCCGGCAAGCCGGAAACCGATAACAGAAAGTTGAGCCCGGGCGATGCGTTCGTCTGTATCAAGGGCTTAAGTTTCGACGGACACGCTTTCGCGCAGGATGCGGTACAACGGGGAGCAGCCCTCATCGTGCATCAGGATGATATCGCTCCTGGTCTGCCGGGGATAAAGGTCACCGATAGCCGCAAAGCGGCAGCGCTACTGGCGAAGCTCTATTATGGCGATCCAAGCTCTAAATTCAGTTTGATCGGGATCACCGGAACCAACGGTAAGACCACTACCTCTCTGATCATCTATAATACTCTGCGGAAGTTGGGGATCAAGGCAGGATGGATCGGCACTCTGGGCTACTACCTGGATGATACCCTGTTCGAGACCCACAATACCACTCCGGACATTATGGAGCTGAACGGGATACTATCCCGTATGGCTCAAAGTGGCGCGGAATATGTCGTAATGGAAGTTTCTTCCCATGCTATTGCCCTGGATAGGGTTTTCGGGCTTAAGTTCAGGATCTGCATGTACTCCAATCTCAGCCGGGATCATCTTGACTTTCATAAAGATATGGAAGACTACGCCGGGACTAAATTCGGCTGGTTGGACCAAAACCGGGAAAATGGCGTCACACTCGTGCTCAATACCGACGACCTGGCGGGCTGTGATTACTATAACATGTATTCACAATCAGGGAATGTTGTCATCGGCGTAGGGAGATCCACGGGTGATTATATCCTGAGTGAGATGAACGCTGAAGCGCAGCGAACCAGTTTCACGCTACGGTATCTGGATGCTGAATATAGGATAGAATCTCGGCTTATCGGGACGTTCAATATCCAGAATCTGGCTTTGGCGGTGACGGCTCTTGCCCAAACAGGGATAGCTAAGAAGGATCTGGAATGGGCTATCTCCAAGATCGAACCGGTCAAGGGCAGGTTCGAGAATGTTCCCAACGATCTTGGGATCGGGGTATTCATCGATTACGCTCATACACCTGATGCGATCGTGAGCATCCTCAGGTCTTGCAAGCAGTTGCCCCACAAGCGCATCATCTGCGTGATCGGTGCCGGTGGTGACAGGGATAAGGGTAAGCGCCCCCTGATGCTGAGTGCCGCAGTGCAAAACAGTGACGCAGTCATCATAACCGATGATAATCCCAGAACCGAGAACCCGGATACGATCATCCAGGAAGTTCTCTACGGATCGGATATATGGAGTCCCTGGTGGATCATTCGTGACAGATATACGGCGATCAGATCTGCTCTGCGCCTTGCCTGTGAGGGCGACCTCGTGGTCATCTGTGGTAAGGGTCATGAAAATTATCAGGAGATCGAGGGCGTGCGCCATCACTTTGATGACTACCAAACCGCGGAAGAAGTTCTGAAGTTGTTGCCCGGTATGACCAAAGATGAGAATGAACTGATCCTGCCCGTCGATGAGTTGCAACTGCGTTACCAATTCAATGCTCCGAACAAGTCTTCCGAGACTGGTTATCATACATCCACGAATTATAGCCATATAGTGACGGACTCCCGCAAGATCGTTCCCAATTCCGTGTTCATCGCCCTCAAAGGAGAGAGATTCGACGGGAATGACTTTCTGGAAGATGTGCTGATCTATCCTGATCTGATCGCTATTGGCAGCAAAGAGATCAATGCCCCCCATTACCTGAAAGTAGCGGACGGTACAGCTTGTATCGCAGATCTATGCCGTAAATACCTGCTGATGTTTGGTGTTTATCGTATAGCTTTGACAGGCAGTACCGGAAAGACCAGCACCAAAGAGATCACTGCCCAGATCCTTGAAGGAGACGGCAAGGTTCTCAAGACCGCGCATAATGAGAACAACATTATCGGGCTGTGCCAAACCATATTCCGCCTGGAATCGCGGGATAAATACGCAGTGTTTGAGATCGGGACGAATCACTTTGGCGAGATCGCCAGACTTGCGGAGATCTGCTCGCCTCAAAGCGCGATGATCATCAATATCGGTCCCTCGCATCTTGAGTATCTTGGTTCTGAGGACGGCGTCTTCCTGGAGAAATCTACTCTGTTCGACAGGGAACTGGAACATCTTCTCTATCCCGTGGATGATCCACGCTTCGAAAAATACAGCCAAAGAGGACGATCAGTCGGTTTTGCTCCGGAGGCTGACTACCGGATCACGGATATCTCAGTTTCGGAGGGAAGCTCAAGTTTCAGGATAAACTCTGAAGCTTACACAATCCCCACGGACATACCGCACTATATTACGAATAGCTCGTTTGCGGTTGCCCTGGCTGTCGAGCTTGGTTTATCCCCTGAAACGATCAGAGGTGGGCTTGCTTCACTTCCAGTCATGGGGAACAGACTCAATCTACAGCGCGTGAATGGCAGAACCCTTATCCTCGATTGTTACAATGCCAATCCTGTCTCCATGCAGAAGAGCATTGAGTATTGGATCGGAATCGAGCCGGAAAGCCCGCATATAGCTATCCTGGGAGATATGCTCGAATTAGGCGGAGACGCTCCCGAATATCACAAGATGATCGGAGCGATCCTCTCAGATCATGAAATTGACGGTCTGATCACAGTGGGAGATCTTTCTCAGTGGTATCGGCCCTACTATCTTACTACCAGTAATCATTATCACACCGTGGATGATCTCCTGGCGCGCGATGAGATAAACCTTCTACCTCAAAATGCCGTGATCCTGCTCAAAGCCTCTCACGGTATCCATCTGGAACAGGTGATCCCAGCACTGAAGGGAGAGAAATAGCATGTTTTATCATATCCTCTATCCACTGGCAAAGTACAGCATCGTCTTCAACGTTCTGCGATACGTCACCTTCAGGTCGATTGGAGCCTTTATTACTTCTTTGCTGTTTACGTTGATATTCGGCCCCATGTTCATCAGGCTGCTGAAAAAGAAATCAGCCGTCGAGACTATCGATGAAGATACCCCGGAACGTCATAGGATCAAGAGCGGAACGCCTACGATGGGCGGATTGATCATCCTGATCGCTCTGCTGGTTTCCTCGTTGCTCTGGAATATCTTGACGAACAGCGCCATCCTGATGATGTACATTACAACGGTCTGGCTGGGGATCTTCGGTTTTCTGGACGATTACCTCAAGAATTTCGTCAAAGCCAAGAAAGGTCTGTTGCCCAAATACAAACTCTGGGGTCAGATCAGCATCGCATTGTTTCTCACGCTGGTCATCTATTACGGTGGTAGCGACAGAGCCGGAGTTTCCGCTTTACAAATACCCTTCCTTAAAAACTTTTACCTCCAGCTGGGGGTTTTCTTCATTCCCTTCGTCGTGCTCTACGTTACAGGTATATCAAACGCAGTGAACCTGACCGACGGACTTGATGGTCTAGCCGCCGGAACCTTGGCGATCGCCTCACTTGGATTGGGGATCATGGCATACCTTAAAGGTAATTTTATCGCCGCGGACTATCTGAATCTGGAGTTTCTGCCCAACGCAGGAGAACTGACAGTCTTTGTTGCTGCCCTGATGGGTACCCTGATCGGTTTCCTCTGGTTTAACAGCTATCCGGCAGAAGTGTTTATGGGTGATACAGGTTCACTCGCCCTGGGTGGGATACTTGCAATGATCTCGGTATTGCTCAAGGAACAGATATTTTTCCTGATCATTGGCGGTATCTTTATCACCGAAACACTGTCGGTCATGATGCAAAGAACCTGGTTCAAATGGACCAAGCGTAAGTATGGCGTTGGCAGGCGGTTGATCCTTTGCGCGCCTCTGCACCATCATTTTGAGATGAAGGGGCATCATGAGACAAAGATCGTGATCCGCTTCTGGATCGTCGCGCTGATCCTGGTGGCCGTCGGGCTCAGCACCCTGAAATTGAGATAATAATTAAGGATAGATTATGTTTGATACGAACAAGAAGTACGGTATTCTGGGCTTAGCCAGAAGCGGAATATCCGCCGCGTACAAGATAAAAGAACTAGGCGGTTCCGCCTTTTTAAGCGATTCTCAACCGCGGGATAAGATGAATGATCCTGCTGCCCTCGAACGTGACTTTGATTGTGAGTTCGGTGGGCACACCGACCGGCTCTTCGAGTGCGATGAGTGGATCGTAAGTCCGGGTATACCTCTCGATGTGCCGATAATTGAAAAGGGCAAAGAGCACGGAATCCCCATGATCAGCGAGATAGAGTTCGGATTTCAGATCAAAGCATCTGACAGCAAGATCATCGCAGTCACAGGGTCGAACGGGAAGAGCACGACCGCCAGTCTTATCCACCATCTTCTGTCACACATTGGTTACAAGAGCATACTTGCCGGGAACATTGGGGACGCGTTTTGCAGCTACCCGATCCATAAACCGGGTTTTGATTATATCGTTCTAGAGATCAGCAGTTTTCAGCTCGACCTGATAGATAGCTTTCGTCCGGATGTGGCAGTGATCCTGAATATTACTCCGGATCATCTCAACCGATATGAGTCTTTCGCTCACTATGCGGTATCCAAGATGCGCATTACCATGAATCAGACTGAAAAAGACTATGCGGTAATGAATCTCGACTCCGAACTGATCCGGCACCTCGAGAAGGAAGTCAGCTCGACAGTCCTGCATTTCTCGACAATCGTGAAATATCCCGGCTCGAACGGCTGGATGGATGGTGTCTTCATTTGTCTGGATGATAAATATCGCGTGTCGATGTATGACCTGAGCCTGCGAGGACCTCACAATCATGCCAATGTCATGGCGTCCCTGCTTGCTATCCAGGCGGTCGGAGGAGACGTACAGAAGGCGATCGGAGCTCTGAAAACCTTCAAGCCTCTTTCTCATCGGCTGGAGTTGGTCGCTTCGGTCAATGGAGTCTTCTTCTACAACGATTCCAAGGCGACAAACTCTGATTCTGTGAGAAGCGCTCTTCTCTCCTTTGAGAATCCGATACGCATCATTATGGGCGGTTCGGATAAAGGAGAAGATTTCTCAGTTCTGACCCCAATCCTCAAAGAGAAAGCCAAAAAGATCTATATCACTGGCGATACGGAAGTCAAGATGCGGCAAGCCTGGATGGGGAAGATACCCCTGGTTTGCATCAACGATTTTGAAACCTGTATCAGAACAGCTTTTGCCGAGTCACTGGTGGGAGACACTGTGCTTCTTTCTCCTGCTTGCGCCAGTTATGACAAATTCAAGAACTTTGAGCATCGTGGCGATACATTCCGCCAGATCGTGCAGCAGATAGCTAAGGAAAATGAAAAAGAGTAGATCGCAAAACTACGTTATCAGCTTTGACAAGATAGTGCTTTTCGCCTATCTTGGTCTTGCCTTTATCGGATTGTTGACTATGCTGGACATCGCTTCGGTTCAGGGATCCATGATCTACTTCTACAAGCATCTGCTCTTCCTGGGCATCGCACTTGTCGCAGCCATTTTTATCCTCTATTTCCCCAATCTGGATAGACTGAAAACAGTAAACTTCTTCTTTGTCTGGGTTGCGATCTTTTTCTTGTTTATTGTTCTAATCAAAGGCAACACTGTCAAGGGAGCGACCCGTTCTCTGGAACTCGGACCTTTTAGTTTCCAGCCCAGTTTCTTTGCCAGGCTGGCTCTGGTGTTTCTCTATGCCTATTATTTAGAGAAGAAATATGATATACTCCTGAATGCAGATAATAAGCTCCTCTTTACGGAGTATCTACCCCTGATCGTCGTTACCGGAGCAGTGTTCGGCTTGATCATCCTGGAAAGACACCTCAGCACATTGATCATTTCCGGTTTGACTCTTCTGGGTATGTTGACCTACGCAGGCTTAAAGAAGCGGCTCGTCATCATGATAGTGCTTGTGGGTATATTAGGAGCTGTGATCATCCTGACTCAGGGTGCAGAATATCGTTCCACACGTATTCAGATTTATAAGAAATACAGCCTGCTCTTCCGTTCTGACAGCACCAAGGTCGATCCAGCGGATGAATATCAGGTCAAGGAAAGCCTGACAGCATTATCACGAGGAAATCTATTCGGGACAGGCATTTCCAGGGGGCGGGCAAAGCACTACTATTTACCTGAAGCCAGAACTGACTATATTTTTACAATCATCGGCGAGGAATTCGGCTTCTTCGGAGCTCTGGTCGTTTTACTTTTACATTGTCTGTTGTTCTTCCGAAGTTTCCAGATCGCCAACAAGCAGGAGAATCTTTACCTTAGGCTACTCTGCGCCGGCGTCGCGATGAATATCTTCTTCAATGCTCTGGTCAATATCGGAGTGTCAATATCTATCCTTCCGCCGACGGGTAATACTCTTCCCTTCGTCAGTTACGGTGGCAGCGCTCTCCTCATGGATTCCGCAGGAGTTGGCGTTATTCTCAATATCAGCGCCAAACGGAGATATGTATGAGATTCGTGCTTGGCGGCGGTGGAACCGGCGGGCATATCTATCCCCTGGTGGCGATCGCGGAGGAACTCCGCAAGGGTGGTCACGAAGTCTCCTTTATCGGGAATAGGGACAGCATGGAATCCCGCCTGATCCCAAAAGAAGGCTATCCCTTCCTGGCGATCAACGTCCAGAAACTCTACCGCAAACTCACGCTCAAGCATCTGAATTTCCCCGTATTATTCTCCAAAAGCTTCTTCAGCTGTATGAGTTTCCTTCGTAGGATCAAGCCGGACGCGGTTATCTGCACCGGTGGCTTCGTCTCCGGCCCGATAGCTCTCGCGGCGATCTTGCTGAAGCGACCTCTCTATTTCTGGGACGGGAACAGCTATCCCGGACTGACGACCCGTCTCCTGGCCAGGTACATGAAAGGCATCTTCGTCGCCTTTAGGGATACCGAACGCCACCTGAACGCCGCCCGTACGATAAACACATGGATCCCGCTCCGAAGCGATTTCCGTACGGACAGCGTTTGGGACGCTAAGAAGTATGGTCTGAGCGAATCAAAGCAGGCGATCTTCGTCACAGGAGGTTCACAGGGTTCAAAAGCTTTGAACGAGGCTGTGGATTCCGCCATCAACGGGATGTTGGAACAGGGTTTCGAACTGATCTGGCAAACAGGAAAGACTCATTCTGAATACTATCTGAACAAATACAAGGGTCAGAAGGGAGTCTATATCTTTGGTTTCTCAGATGAACTCCCCGCGATCATGAACTATGCCTGGCTGGCGGTGACACGTGCCGGAGCGATGACGATTGCCGAATTGCAAGGCGCGAAGCTTCCCGCGATCCTGATTCCCTTGCCGACTGCCGCTGAGAATCATC
>DAOPZE010000075.1:0-12895 GCA_035353255.1 Candidatus Cloacimonadota bacterium | reverse complement strand
CCTGTCTGTCCTACTCTACAAGATTACTATTATTCAATGGCACACATCGTTTTACTATGTAATTGGGATGCTTCTGGTGATCATCAATTTGACTCCCTATTTTATCACCACAGAATATTCTATGTTCGAGCAAGAGATAGTCATCAAGTATGCCTTTATGAGGATCACCAGAAAATACGCAGACTTTGGTTGCTTCTACAAGGACAAAAGAGGGATCATGCTCAGTACATTTAAGCTGCCCAGGCGGCTCGATTCATTCAGAGGTCAATCCTTACGGTTTAGTAAATCACAGGAAGAAGTACCGGAACTAATCGAACTCCTGACGAGAAAAGTGGGGAAGCAGTACTGACATGGCTGATAAGATCAACAAGGCTGAACAACTGATTGTACGTTTGTTTCAAGAAAATAGCAACTCTCCCCTATCGTTCAATGAAATGATCATTTCAGCGGCTGTACCACGCAAAGAAAAGCAGAGTGTTAAAGAAACGATATCTGCAATGATTTCAGCCGGTAAACTGATAAAATCCGGTAAGAAATTCAAACTAACCTCCAAGCCTGTATTGAATGATAATGTTAGAAGCAGCAGTTCCAGCGAACTGATCGAAGGGATATTCGACGCAACTCCATTATCAAAGGATCTAACCTACGCCTTTGTCCGGACAGCAAAAGGAGACTATTTCGTCAGTGTCGAGGATACTCTGAATGCCTATCATTCCGATAAGGTAGCGATCGAACCAAAGACCGGAAGAAAGGGAAAAAGTTATGGCATCGTTCGCAATATAATCCAACGCGCTAACCAGAACATGGCTGGAGACATCAAAAAGCTCGGTGCGAAGCAGATCTTTATCTCGACCAATAATAAGATACACAACTGGTTTGAACTAACCGAGAAAACTGAAGCAAAAGACGGTGAAAAGGTGGTTGTCGAGGTCACCAACTGGGGTAATCCACAATCCGGCAAGCTACCCGGGGCAAAGGTCATAGAGATCCTGGGTAAATCAGGAGATCCAGATGTGGAACTTGTTGCCGTCCTCAGGCAATACAATTTGCCGTTGGTATTCTCGGATGAGGTTTTACAGGAAGCCGATTCCATGAGTGAATCCATCGATCAGAGTGAGTATTCCAAGAGAACCGATCACCGGTCATTGTTCACGTTTACCATTGATCCTGCTTCTGCTAAGGACTTTGATGATGCTATTTCGATCGAAAAGCTAAGTGATTCCTGGGTTCTTTATGTGCACATCGCGGACGTTGCTCATTATGTCAAGATCGGCAGCATGCTCTTTCAGGAAGCCAGTGCGCGCGGCAACAGCTTTTATTTCCCGAAGAAGGTAATTCCGATGCTTCCCGAAAGGCTTTCGAACAGGATCTGTAGTCTGAGGCCCGCGGAAGAAAAATTGACCTTGACTGTCAGGACGACCATCGATCCTAAGGGAAAGATCACTGGTCAAAAAATGTATGAAAGTGTGATCCGATCCGATTACCGGCTGACTTATGATGAGGTTGATCAATATATAGACGGTAGTAATGTTCCTGAGGATGTGGTTTTAAGAACTGCCCTGGATGAATCCCGAGCCCTGTCCCGTGTCTTATCAAGTAAAAGAAAGGCAGCCGGATACCTCTTCTTTGATCTGCCAGAAGTAGAATATCATTATGATGATGAGGGATTTATCCGTGACTTTACTCTGGCAAATGAGACAGAATCGCATCTGCTTATCGAGAACTTTATGCTAGTGGCAAACGAATTTACCGCCAGGATTCTCTCGCGTCTCTCCCCCACTACGATTTATAGAATACACGAAGATCCGGACTGGACGAAGGTTGAGAAACTGACTAACCTGTTATCCTACTATGGAATTAAGTTCAAGTTGCTGGAGAATATGAACAAATCCATGCAAGCCCTGCTTGAAGGATTTCCCGGGTTGCCCTATCACAGGGTGTTTGATAGAATGGTATTGAGAAGCTTGAAAAAAGCTAAATACTCGACTGATCACATACGCCACTTCGGATTGTCAATGGAGGATTACACTCATTTTACCAGCCCTATCCGGCGTATGTGTGATCTGACCATACACCATCTTTGCAAGATCCACGTGATAAAAAGCAGTAATGACCAGATCGGCAGTAGTCTGCTTGTCGATATCGCCCAAAACTCGACTGAGAGAGAACTACTCGCTGACGAATCAGAACGGGAGATCAACCGTATCTACAAGCTCTCCTATATGAAAGACAAAGTTGGACAAGACTATACAGGAGTAGTAATTGGAACGAACTCTGCTGGTCTTATCGTGCAATTGAATGAGATTCCTATAACCGGCATTCTACTCAAAACATCTTTCAAGGGCTCGGGATATATCCACATGGATCAAGAGCAAAGGTATGTAAACAAAAGAACTGGATATTATTACCAACTAATGGATAAAGTAATGGTTACTGTTATGCAGGTTAGTGATGATGTGTATTTTGAATTTAGTCATGATGAGTACAATCATCTCCATGAATCGGAGTTTACACCAGCAAATAAGCCTGAGATCCGCAAAGCCTCTTCTGCAAAGAAAAACGGTTCAGGGATGACAAAAAGATTTGACGTGAAAGCTACTCGGACAAAAGTGGATAAATACAAAACCAGAGACAGCAAAAAGAGGAATAGATGAAAAAGCCTATCGGGATATTTGATTCCGGTGTAGGTGGATTGACTGTATATAAAACGATCAGGCAGTACTTCCCTGAAGAAGATCTGATTTATTTCGGAGACACTGCCCGCGTCCCTTACGGTCCTAAATCCCCCAATACGATAGTAGAATACTCAAAGCAGAATGCAAGATTCTTGCTTCAACAAGGGATTAAAACCCTCGTTGTGGCTTGTAATACTTCCTCGGCTTACGCGCTGGACTATCTGCGAGAACTTACGGGTATTCCTATAATTGGCGTGATCGAGCCGGGAGCGGAGAGAGCAGCGGTGCAAACAGCCAACAAACGTATTGGGGTGATTGGTACAGAAGCTACTATCCGTAGTAATGCCTATACGATTGCGGTTCAGAAACTGGTCCCTGATGCTATCGTATTCTCAAAAGCATGCCCTCTTCTTGTTCCTATCGTGGAGGAAGGCTGGCAGGATGAATCTGTCGCCAGAGACATAGTCAGTCATTATCTCTCATATTTCGAGGATACAGAAATCGATACGCTGATCCTTGGCTGCACGCACTATCCGTTGTTGAACAGGGTCATTCAGGAAGTCGTTGGAAACGAAGTTACCTTGGTTGACAGTGCCGAGTCTATTGCCTTGTATCTGAAGCGATTACTTCCGGAAGACAGCGATGGTAGAGCTGGAACAGAGAGCTTCTTTGTCAGCGATAATGAGGACAAGTTTGCCCGTATATCGAGCAGAATCCTTCAGACTGAAATAACCCAGCTCAAACGGGTCAGGTTGTTTGAAAGCTGGTTCGCAGATTAATGATATAGTATAAATATAAATGAGGTTTTAAACATGAATCCTTTGATTATTACTGCAGCGATCACAGGCGCTGAGACAACTAGAAAGGACCAGCCTAATCTGCCAATAACTCCGGCAGAGCAAGCCCAGGCTGCTTTGGATTGCTTTCACGCTGGTGCCCGGGTGATTCACTTGCACGTTCGTAATGATGATGGCTCACCCACGCAGAGTCTTGAAAGATTTCAAGCATCTATTGAAGCAATTAGAAAAGTAGTCCCTGAGATGATAATTCAGATCAGTACCGGTGGCGCGGTTGGTGAAGATTTTGAGAAGAGGCTTGCTCCCCTTAGTTTAAAGCCGGAAATGGGAACTTTGAACGCCGGTACTTTGAATTTTGGCAACGAGATCTTCATTAACCACCCCAAGGATATCATCCGTCTTGCTGAATCCTTCAAAGAATACCACGTCGTACCAGAAGTCGAAGTCTATGAATCAGGTATGGTCGATGTTGTTGCAGGGCTTGTTAAGAAAGGTATTATAACTCACTCTCCCCTGCATATGCAGTTCGTCCTGGGAGTCCCGGGTGGGATGAATGGCTCACCCAGGAATCTCTTGTATATGGCCGATCACCTGAGATCTATGATCCCGACGGCAACCTGGGCAGTTGCTGGTATCGGCCGTTGGCATATACCGTCTTCCTTGACCGCCTTGGTAAATGACGGTCATATCAGAGTCGGCTTCGAAGACAATATCTATTATCATAAGGGAATCGTAGCAGATTCTAATGCTCAACTAGTTGCCAGGATCGCAAGAATCGCTGGAGAGATCGGACGTCCGATTGCAACTCCCGCTCAGGTTCGTGATATTCTTGCCTTACCATAAACGGAGGAACATTGATTTTAACTGATAACGCCAAGACTGTGCTGGAAAAACGCTATTTTCGGAAAGACAACGATGGTAGGATAAACGAGGATTGGGATCAACTGATTGAGCGTGTTGCAAAAAACATCAGCGATAACGATCCGGAGAAACTCGAAAGATATTTGAAACTACTCGATTCAGGATTGTTCTTACCTAATTCGCCAACACTAATGAACGCAGGCAGTGATCTCCAGCAGCTCTCCGCCTGTTTCGTTCTTCCCATCGAAGATTCGATGGATAGCATCTTCGAGACCGTCAAGAATGCTGCTCTTATCCATAAAAGTGGCGGTGGCACAGGATTCTCCTTTAGCCGACTGAGAGAGGCAAATGCCAGGGTCCGATCGACCAATGGCGTTTCCAGTGGTCCCTTATCCTTCCTTAAGGTATTCAACGCAGCTACAGATGCAGTCAAACAGGGAGGCACAAGACGCGGTGCCAATATGGCGATCCTTAATGTCGATCATCCTCAGATTCTCGATTTTATCACCTGTAAGGAGAATCCGAACGAGCTGACAAACTTCAATATTAGCGTTGGCCTCACAGAGAGTTTTATGCAAGCTGTTTATGCTGACGAGGATTATGAACTTATATCACCGGCGACTGGAGAGATAAAAGACAAGCAAAAAGCAAGCGATGTCTTCAGCCTGATCGTCGAGATGGCGCATAGAAACGGTGAACCTGGAATCGTCTTTCTGGACAGGATAAACAAGGATAACCCAACCCCTCAGATCGGTAAGATCGAATCCACAAATCCCTGTGGAGAACAGCCACTCTTACCTAACGAAGCGTGTAATCTTGGATCATTGAATCTTTCTTTGATGATCAAGGGTAATGAACCGGATTGGGAACTTCTTCGTCAGGTAGTCCGGGATAGCGTTGATTTTCTTGATGATGTAGTAGATCGTTCCGATTTTCCGCTTCCCCAGATCGAGAAAATGGTCAAATCCAACCGTAAGATCGGATTAGGTGTTATGGGTTGGGCAGATATGCTCTATCAATTGAAGATACCTTACAGCTCCGATCAGGCAGTTGATCTGGCAGGTCAGATCATGGAGTTCATTGATTTTGAAGCTAAACAAAGATCGACGGAACTTGCCGTACAGAAGGGAAGTTTCCCGAATTTCACTGGCAGTATCTATGATACTGGTAGTTTCGACAGAATCTCGCTGGTAAAGGACTGGGGCAGTCTCAGGTCTGAGATCAAAACCAAGGGGATGAGAAACGCAACACTTACGACTATAGCCCCCACCGGAACGATTAGTATGATCGCCGATACTTCCAGCGGAATCGAGCCACAGTTTTCCCTTGTTTATGTGAAAACAGTTCTGGATGGTGCCAAACTTCACTATGTGAACAAGTGGTTCAGACAAGCTCTTGAAGATGAAGGATTATTCTCTGAAGAGTTTTTAGATGAGATCTCGCAGCATGGCACGATCGCATCAATGAGTTCCATTCCGCAGCACCTGAAGGACGTCTTCCAAACGGCTCATGATATAACGCCGGAATGGCATCTCAGGATGCAAGCGGCTTTTCAGGCATATACTGATAACGCAGTGAGTAAAACGATCAACTTTGCCAATAATGCCAGCGTTCAGGACATCAGAACCGCCTATGAACTAGCTTACCAACTCGGGTGTAAAGGCGTGACCGTTTATCGAGATGGTAGCAGGGAGAATCAAGTTCTTTCCACAGGTTCAGGAACCCAATCTTCACGATCTGAACATAAGGTAGCTCCACGTCACAGACCTGAGGTCACCCATGGTATCACTCAACGGCTAGAAACTGGATGTGGTCACATGTATGTCACTGTGAATCGGGATGAATTCGGGGCGTGTGAAGTATTCGTCCAGATGGGTAAAGTCGGCGGGTGCGCTTCAGCGCAACTCGAAGCAATCGCCAGGTTGTCTTCTCTCGCCATGCGATCGAGCATCAAAGTCGAGTCCATTATCAGACAATTGAAAGGTATCCGGTGTCAGTCTCCTATGTGGTACAAGGGAAAAATGATCACCTCCTGCGGTGATGCTGTCGGACAAGCCCTGGAACAATATCTTCAGCAGAACACTGAGGGGGAGCCCAAGAGCATTTCTTTCCAGATCGAATCTATTGAAGAGCTTCAATCATCACCTGCAATGAAAACCATCACCTTGTGTCCTGATTGTTCATCCTCGATCGAACATCTGGAAGGATGTCTGAAGTGCCCTTCCTGCGGATGGTCAAAATGTTAGTTCAGTTATCATATAATTCGATGATCAAAAGCCTCACGACAAGGAGTTGTAATGCGCTGTAAGTTTTGTAATGCTAGATTAGCCGACCATGATATATGGTGCGTAGAATGCGGAAAACAAACGACTGTTCCAGGTCGTGATCTTTCCGCGTTAGCCAGCCTGAAATCAACCTGGCAATCGTTCAAAACCCGGAAGTCTGAATCAGTCCCCTCAGGCGCCTTAGCGTTGTTTCTTGGTATCGTTCCGATGATCTTGTTAACCTGGTTGTTTAGAAGCTATATCCAACTACCCTCAGATACAGGTATCCAGGTTATTCTTAGTTCATTGATAAAAGCGCTTAGCTATTCCATATTCATGCCGTTTATCCTGGTTAGCTTTGTATGTATCCAGGATAGATCAATTGCCAAGTTTTCTCATGTTGACTATCTCAGAGCACTGAGATCATATCCCGGTTATTTCGTCTTCAGTTTACTCACGACAAGTTTTCTGGTGTTGATCCATGTTATCTGCTTTGGCTTGCCGAAGTTCGGCAGTGATCCTATACTACGGCTCGTTTGGATCGTGCTGATAAACTACTGGGCAGCTATAACGATGCCCGCTGCGGCATTAATGGGAATCAAGAATGCCAGTCCGATCAAAGCAATATCAATGTCATATTCCCATTTTCACGATGTACGTTGGAATATATGGCTCCTTGCTCTGATCTTGGTTCTAATAAATGGCCTTGCTGCTGTACTGGCGTTGGTAGGTCTCGTTATAACACTACCATTATCCTGGTTTGTTATTAGTGATTATACTTGGAAACTGGTCGATTTCGAACTACTGGAGTATCGGCGCTGAGGTTATTTATAATGAGTAGAAAAGAAATAATCTCCCTGGTTATCCTGATATTGGTAGTGGGTGTAGGAGCGTACCGATATTTCAACAGGTCATTTACGGAAACTAAAAGTAAGTATCTTCTGGACACGATCGTGGAAGTTTCTGCAACCTCACAGAGTAAAATGATCAACCGGCAGATCGACTCTGTCTTTGCCTATATTGAAAAACTTGAAGCAAAACTGGACGAGTATGATTCCAATAGCCTGGTCAGCAAGATCAATGAAAGCAGCAGAACGTCCTTCCCCATGGATCCGGATATTTATCAGATGCTGATCATAGCTGATAGTCTATATACTTTGACCGATGGAAGCTTTGACGTGACCATCAAACCCGTCTTTGATCTATGGGGCTTCAGCTCAGAAACTCCCGCTGTACCTGACAGCAATCTGATCAAGGACGAAATGAAAAAGGTCGGATTCAAGAAACTACGTTTTGACAGTCATAGATTGTATAAACCAACAGGGATGAAGCTCAGTTTTGGTGCGATCGCCAAAGGCTTTATTCTTGATAAGGCAAGAGACTATATGCTTTCTTTGGGGTTGAACAAGGGATACATCAATTGCCGAAGCAGTATGACGTTTTATGGGAACTCGATTCCACAAATAGTCTATATTCAACATCCCCGTAAGGCTGATGATTCCATTGCCTCGTTCAAGATCAACAATACGTCTGTTGGAACTTCAGGCGATTATCAGCAATTCTTTGAGATCGATGGCATCCGCTATCATCACATCCTTGATGCGAAAACCGGATATCCTGTTTCGAACATGTATTCGGTCACGGTTGTGAATCCCTCTGCCGCATGGGCGGATGGATATTCGACGGCTCTGTTTCTGATGGACCCCAACACCGTGATCCAGAAGACAAAGGCGATCAAAGATTTCAACGCCGTTATCTATTACGACCAGGATGGCAGTCCCGTATCGTTGAAGACCCTGGGTATGAAAGATCTGGAACTGAGCGAAAAACTATGACCATTGCCGATCTCCAGTCATCTCCCGATACCCGAAAGATCAGCATTGACAAAGTCGGAGTAAAAGGAATACAATATCCGATCGTTGTGGAAGACCGCCGCAATGGACAGCAAACGACTGTTGCGGATCTTAACATCTATGTGGAATTGCCTCATCATAAACGTGGCACCCACATGTCGCGATTTATCGAAATTTTGAACAGGTACCACCAGGATAGCATCATCCAACAACTGGAAAGCTTCCTGATCGAGCTAAAGGATAATCTCAAAGCTTCAGCTTCTTATGTCGATCTTTCCTTCCCCTATTTTATCAGCAAGAAGGCACCTGTTTCAAAGATATCTTCCCTATTGAGCTATGACTGCTTTTTTAATGCTTCCTACAAGGATATACTCAACCTCTGGATCGGAGTCAAAGTACCGGTCACAACGCTTTGCCCGTGTTCGAAGGAGATCAGCGAACGGGGAGCGCATAATCAGCGTTCAGAGATCACCATAAGTGTACGATACAGTGAATTCGTCTGGCTGGAAGAACTGGTCGATATCGCTGAAAGGACTGCCAGTTGTGAGATTTACCCATTATTAAAGCGCGTAGATGAGAAGTACGTCACCGAGAAGGCTTATAATAACCCCAAGTTCGTGGAAGACATTGTCAGGGAGATAACGATCCAGCTGGACAAGGATCTGCGTATACAGGAGTTCTTCGTCGAATCAGAGAACTTCGAATCGATACACAATCATAATGCTTACGCGATGATAAGTCGCGTCAAACCAGAATAGCCATACTCCATGAGTCATTATAACTTTCCGCAAGCTGAATCTTGCGTACTGGGAAACGGGTTTAAGTACATCTACTACGCTCAGGGAGAGAACCCCGTCGTATGCCTGCAGGCGCATGTGCGATCCGGAAGCACTCATGAAGACATCCACCACAGTGGCTACGCTCATTTTATCGAACATACCAGCTTCAAGGCAACCAGATCTTTCCCCAAAAACGATCTTAGCGACTATGTCCAATCCCTGGGTGGAACGATCAATGCCTATACTGATTTCGATTCGACCTGCTATTACTTGATGTTGCCTTCCGAGAAGGTTGCTGATGGAGTTCGTATCCTAAGCGAGCTGATCCGGCACGCGAAATTCTCTCCGGAGGATATTAGAGTCGAAAAAGACATTATTCTGGATGAGATCCGCCAGTATGAAAATGAGCCTGAAACCGATTTCATTGAGTATATCCAAAGTAGCTATTTCGTGCAAAACCCGATGAGACACCCAATACTTGGCTATCCTCAATCCATCAGATCCGCTACTGCCGGGAAACTACGTGCCTACTATCGTAAAACATATACTCCCGTGAATTCATTCCTAGTCGTGTGCGGGCAATATGACCTAAAAGATCTGCATTCTGCGGTTATATTAGAATTTGGAGACTGGGAAACGGCATCGATCAAGAATGATCCAAACCTTGACCAGTTCCTTGATCCTGAACAAACCAGGTATCGTTTTGATATACGCAAAGCATCGCCTGATTCTGAAATGATCGCCTTCGTTGTTCCAGAATTGACTGAAAGGAATTTTGATAGCGAGCATTATCTCTTCGCCATGAGATACTTTGCAATAGGTAAATCTTCGCTCCTGTACAAAAAGCTGGTTGAAGAGGAGCATCTCTGTTCATCTGTTCGGGTCATCTCTCTCAGTGGTGTTCTATCAGGAGCCTCATTAGTGATGATCACCCCCTTCCCCAAGGTGGATTGGAATCGAATACTGGATGTGATCGTCGAAGAGTATCATAGAACACTGATTTTCGATGCTGATCCGGCAGAGTTTGACCTGATACGCAGAGACATCTTCCACGGATGGTATTATAGTTTTGAAACGATGGAGAATCTCGCTTCGGCTCTCGCGACGGAAGAACTCCTTGGAAGCTACCGTAGTCTCTACGAGTATGACCAACGTATCAGTTTGATCAGTTCTGAGTCGATCCCTGCCATACTGGCGAAACACTGGCTTCCTGATAATCTGGCTATATTCCTGCAGAATAATCGAAAACTCCCGGGATTGAAGCAACTACCTGCTTCAGCCTTTGATGTGGCTGCCTTACCGAATACTCAGAAAGTAGCAGTTGCGAATCTTTCAGCAAAATCTCATCTTGCGACAATCCCAGCTAGAACCGGATATAATTCAGCTATACAACCGGTTTATTCTGAACTTCCTTACACACTTTACGAGCTGGATAACGGCTTTCGTATCATGCATAAACGTTCACATCGAAGTCCTGTGACCGGTTTCTCTCTCACCACTGATATTTCTCAGCTTATGGAAGATGAGGAGCATCGTGGTCATAACTATTTGACAAGCACGGCGCTGCTATATGGATCTAAGAACTTTCCTTATGAAGATGTTATGCGCTATTCCAGAATGCATGGCTTCAATATCAGGGTAGTGCATCACACAGATACAACATCTTACAAGGGTAAGTGCTTCACCAACGGTCTAGGTCATGTTGTAAAACTTCTGAGCGAGTTGCTCCTCTACCCCACCTTCCCGATCAGATTTATCAAGACCATCAAGGAAAGCAGCATCGATGCCATCCGGCGAGATAACGATTTCCCTGCTGCCTTGGGATACAATCGCTGGCAAAATATGATCGTTGGCAGGGAAAGCAACCTCCAGCGCAGTTCCGGAACGATATCGCAGATATCTGCCGTCACCCGCAAGGACATTCTTGCCTGGCATCAGAACAGCCTAGATCTATCGCGCTATTGCCTTGCGGTAGTCGGAGATTATGAACCGGAAGAAGTCTTTGATATCGTCGCTGAAAGATTTGGTGTGTCTCTGCCTGGCCCCGGCAAAAAGCTTTCAGCCACGCCATATTTCCGATCCTCGAAAGTCCGGACCCGTCTTGATAATGAACATGGCGATCAGGCTGTGATCCATGCCGGCGGGTTTGGGGTACCTTCTGATAACGTTCTTGCCACAACGGCTTTCCATGTTCTGGCTCAGATCCTGGGTGGAGATATGGGTTCCCGCTTCTTCAATACTCTTCGGGAGAAATACGGCTACGCCTACCAAACAGGTTTCGATTTCAGTTCCATTTCGACTCAGGGCATGTGGTGCGCTTTTTCATATTGCGGAATAGATTCGTATCGCAAGGCTAGATCGGCGATGCTGGACATTCTCAGAGATGTTTATGAAAAGGGAGTGACCAATTCTGAGTTGGAACTGGCTAAGAACTATCTGATCAGCATGAATCGCTTCGATCTGGAAAGCGTATCCTGGCTGGCATCGACTCTCGCCAATCTCGTAGCCCTGGGTTATCCACCGGAACATTTCATTGAACGGGAACCCCGGCTTCGCGGCATCAACCTGGATCAGGTCAATAGCCTCTGCCACGATTACCTGAATCCGGAAACCATCTTTACTCATACTCTTATATAAGGTTATACTATACACTATGATCACTTTAGGAATTGATATCGGCTCCCGCAACACCAAGCTGGTGATCTTTGACACGACAACAAGCGAGGTCATCTTTGGTGACTATCTGGCGACTGACATTTCGCCTATGAGATCAGTTGAAGCGCTGAAACAACTCGCGTTTGCCCGGACCAGTCTTAGCGCTAACGACATCTCCGCGTCATGTGGGACAGGTTATGGCAGGCATCTCCTCAAAGGATCAACCAAAGTCATGTCTGAGATAAGTTGTCATGCCACAGGAGTCCGCTACTTGTTCCCCAACTGCATGACCATCATCGATATAGGTGGACAGGATTCCAAGGTTATCGCGCTCACGGAAGAAGGCAAGGTCAGAGACTTCGTCATGAACGATAAATGCGCTGCCGGCACCGGAAGGTTCCTGGAAATGACCGCCATACGCCTGGGATGCAGTCTGGAGGAGCTCTCTCAGATCGCCGGTTCGTCCACTCTCGATCTCCGGTTGAATAGCACCTGTGTAGTCTTTGCCGAGTCGGAGATCATCAGTCTCATGGCTGCAAGCCACAGTTCGGCAGACATCAGCAGAGCCGTTAACCGGTCAATTGCCCATAAACTCTGTTCCCAAATCGCTACCATGCCGGTCTATCCGGATCTTGTCTTTACCGGGGGAGTCGCCTACTCAGGCGATATTTCCTCTTGCCTGGAGCTGGAACTGGGTTTGCCTATCCAAAGACCCGCAGAGCCTGAACTCACCGGTGCTCTCGGAGCCGCGATACAGGCGGGACAATGATCAAGGCGGATTTCCACCTCCATACCCGGTATAGCTACGATTCAGAAATGCGCTCTGATGAACTGATCACAAAAGCGCAGGAACTGGACTATGATCTGATCGCCGTAACTGAGCACATGGACCTCCTGCCTCAGGAACTTGGAGCATTCGGAATGCCCTCTTTCCGCAAGTACTTCCAAGAGATGGAAACACTCAGGCAGGGGCTCAAAGGGATGCAACTGCTCATTGGCGTGGAAGTCGGA
>DAOPZE010000074.1:0-13017 GCA_035353255.1 Candidatus Cloacimonadota bacterium | reverse complement strand
AGAATCATCAGTATTACAACGCCCTGGAGCAGGAGCGCAAGGGAGTAGCCAAACTCCTGGAACAGTCCAAACTGACGGGGGAGAGCTTGCTCGAATGCATCACTTCGATGAGATCCTCCTATTCGGTCTATAAGGAAAAACTGGAAAGCATCCCGCTCGAAAACGTGGCGGCCAATATCACAAACTACATCATCAAAGACATTTCCGGAAAGGAGTGATCAAAATGCTGGGACGAACTAAAAAGATACATTTTATCGGAATCGGCGGCATAGGCATGTCCGGTATCGCCGAATTTTTGCATAATCAGGGGCTCGAGATCAGTGGATCGGATATGAAAAAGTCCGAGGTGACCAATCACCTTGAGTCGATCGGGATTCCGATCATTGAAGGTCATGATCCGAACTACGTCAAAGATGTGGATGTGGTCGTCAAATCATCCGCGGTTAAGGATGAGAATCCTGAGATCCAGGCAGCCAAACATCTTAAAATACCTGTGATCCGCAGAGCCGAGATGCTGGCTGAGATTACCCGGATGAGCTTTAGTATTGGGATCTCCGGCACGCATGGCAAGACCACTACCACCTCTATGGCGGGGATGGTTCTGGAGGCTGCGGGACTCGATCCAACGATCTTCGTGGGCGGTAAGGTTCGGAACTTTGGTTCGAACAACGTTATGGGCTCAGGTAAATACATCGTCGTAGAAGCAGATGAATATGATCATTCTTTCCTCTCTCTCACGCCCTGTATAGCGGGGATCACGAATATTGATACCGATCATCTGGATTGTTATCGGAATCTGGACGATATCAAAGGCGCGTTCGTCGAATATGCCAACAAGGTTCCTTTCTTTGGTTCAGTCATAGCTTGTCTGGAGGATCCTGGAGTGCAAAGCATACTTCCCAACATCAACAAGAAAATCCTCACTTATGGATTCTCCAGGCAGGCAGATATCCAGGCATTCAATCTTGAGATGAAAGATTTTGCCGCCTCGTTCGATGTTGCCTACAAGGGCTACAAACTGGGACGTATATCCATGAAAGTGACAGGTAAACACAATATCTTGAATGCGTTACAGGCTGTTGGAATTGGCTTGGAGCTCGACATTCCCTTCAAAGCTATCCGTGACGGGCTTGCTGAATACAGCGGAGTATATCGTCGATTTGAACTGAAAGGCGAAGCTAAGGGTATCACCGTCTATGATGACTACGCGCACCACCCTACTGAGATCATCGCGACCCTGGAAGGATTCAAAGATAGTACTCAGCGGCGTATAGTTGTTCTGTTCCAGCCACACCTGTATTCCAGAACTCGTGACCTCTTCGCGGAATTCGCCAAAGCTTTCTTCTCCTGCGACTTCCTCATTCTTGCTCCAATCTATCCTGCAAGAGAAACAGCCATCCCCGGAGTCAGTTCAGCAATGATCGCAGACGCGGCTATTAACTCCGGTCATCACAATTTGATCTGCCTCGAAAACAATTCAGACATTGTGCCTGAAACCCTTTCCAGAATTGAGAAAGGAGACATTCTGATCACTATGGGCGCGGGTAACATCTGGCAGTATGGCGAAGAAATATTGGCTAGACTGAGAGAAAAGAGTTGACAAGATACATAACTCCAAAAATATTAGTGCCTTATGGTGATGAAGCAGTTTTAGCAAAAACTAATGGTAGATTCATAACTAATATAAATGACAAAAGGTAAAGGAATGAGTTCGTTAGATCGTAAGCGTAGAGGACATAGCAGATATTATGCCTATTTTATCTTAGCTCTTGTCTTGCTTACCTTTATCGGCGGTGGAGTTTATTATCTCCTGCGATCTCTAAGCATCTTCGATGTCAGGAATATTGAAGTTTCCGGCAATCACGCGGTCAGCGACAGCATGATCCAGCATATCACCCAGAAGTACCTCGGTCAGAATTTGATCGCCGTTTCATCCAGGCAACTCAAGAAAGACGTGCTGAGTCTTTCCCGCGTCAAAGGCGTGATTGTGAAGAAAAAGCTCATGCACACCCTGAGCATAGCCATTGTCGAAAGAATGGGCGCTATATACGTCAAATCGATGGAAGGGGACCTCTTTCCGGTCGATGAGGACGCTATCGTGCTGACAGGCTATGGTAAAGTTTATTCAGAAGATCTGCCCGTGATGAGCACTTTCTTCAGTTCAAAACAACTCAAACCCGGGATAAAACTAAAAAGTAAGGAACTCACCAAAGTTCTTGCTTTTCACAAAAGGCTGAGTCACGAAGCTTCAGACTTCCTGCCCCGTGTTTCAGAATACTACGTGGTCGATAACACAATTTACATGATAGACGCCAATACTGGAATGCGTATAATCCCCGGAGACGAGGATCTTTCAGCTCAACTGAGACGCTATATATTTGTCCTGGAAAACGGTAATATCGGTAACCACAAACTTCTCGACTTGCGATACAACAAGCAAGTCGTGGTAAAGGCAGATACACAATGAGATCGAATATTATCACCGCTCTGGACATTGGCTCCCAAAACATCCGGGTGATCATCGCCCAGCAGCACAAAGATAACCGTCTCGAGGTGAAAGGCATCAGCGTTGTTCCCTCTCAGGGTATTGAAAGGGGCATCGTTCGTGATATTGAAAAGGTCAGCGAATGCATCCGAAAAGCGATAACTGATGCTGAAACGGTCGCGGATATCAAGGCGCAGAATATCTATACAAATATCAGCGGCGACCACGTTCGCACCGCTATCGCCGATGGGAGGATCTCTATCCCCTCAATCAGTTCGAACGAACCGGGAGAGATCACCAGCGAGCATCTCGAGCAGGTCATAGAGGAATCTAAGAACATAGTCAAGATCCAGAAGGGTCTGGACCGCTGTAAGATCCTGCACAGCATCCCGCAGAGCTACGCCATCGACGGGCATGAAGATATATTCAATCCTCTGAACATGAATGGTTTCGTCCTTCTGGCGCGTGTTTGTTCTGTATTCGCGGAAGTCACACCGCTTCGCAATCTGAGTAAGTGCATCGAACTTTCGGGATACCATATTGACCCTGAGAACTTCGTTCTGAATCACATAGCCATTGCCAATTCCGTCTTGTCCGATGACGAGAAACGTCTGGGCTGCATTCTCATGGATATAGGCGGAGGTACCTGTGATATCGCCCTGTTCAACCGCAGTGTCCTGGAAAGGATACTCGTGGTTCCCATGGCAGGTATGAATATAACCGAAGACCTCGCCATAGGCCTCAAGACAACCCTCTCGAGCGCAGAGCAGATCAAGCAGGACTATGGTTCTGCCTGCGCCACCAGCGTCGATCCATCCCAGGATATAGAGATCGAAGGCATCAGCGGCAGAGCTTCTACGAGAAAGTCAGTCGCTCTTGTCAGTCACGTGATCCAGCATCGTGTGGAAGAGATGCTTTCCCTTTGCTACAACAAAGCCATGGATTATTACACGCCCGAGCTTGTCACGGCAGGGATAGTTCTTACCGGTGGTACGGCAAATCTGCGTAACATTGGTGAGATCGTCGAGAAATCATTCAATCTCCATGTCAAGATCGCCTCGCCGGATACGAGCAGACTCTTCGGCCTGGTCAACCAACTTGATGATCCCGCTTACGCAACAGTCGTAGGCTTGCTATATTACGCTTCTAATTTGGAGAAAGAACCCAAGACCGGCTCTTTCAATCTGCCTAATATTCAGTCTGTCAAGATCCTGGACAAGCTGAAAAAACTACTAAAAGACTTTACCTAAATGGGGGAACCATGATCGAATTTGACGAAAAACCTGCCAAGATAGGCACCAACATCAAGATCGTAGGAATCGGCGGAGCCGGTGGAAACGCGATCAATACCATGATCAACAACAATCTTTTCGGAGTGGAATTCATCGCTGCCAATACCGATTCAAGCGATATCCAGAAGTCACAAGCCAAGATGACTCTTCAGTTAGGCAAGAAGATCACCCGTGGACTGGGCACAGGAGCCAACCCTGAAATGGGGAGCCGCGCAGCAGAAGAATCCAAGGACGAGATCAAGAGCAACCTTCAGGACGCGGACATGGTTTTCATAGCTGCCGGAATGGGGGGCGGAACTGGCACAGGCGGAGCTCCTGTCTTAGCCAAAATAGCCCGTGAAATGGGAATTCTAACCTTGGGTATCGTCACGACTCCTTTCTCATTTGAGGGGCAAAAACGTCAGGACAACGCTGCCGAAGGAATTAGAAACCTTAAAGAATACGTGGATACTCTGATCGTCATTCCGAACGAGAAACTCAATGACATCTATCCGGATCTGTCTTTGATCGAAGCTTTCCAGCATGCGGACAACATCCTCTTTGAAGCTGCTAAAGCGGTTTCTGATATTATAAATCTTACCGGTTATATCAACGTGGACTTCGCCGACGTCAAGGCGATCACACAGAATATGGGTTATGCTCTGATGGGAACCGGTATCGCCGAAGGCGAGAATAAGGCAGTTAATGCGGCTAAAGCAGCGATCAACAATCCTCTGCTTGCCGATGTCAATCTTGCGGGTTGCCAGTCGATGCTGATCAACGTCACTTCCGGCTTTGATCTCAAGATGAGCGAGTATGCCGAAATATCCCAGGTTATCAGCAATGAGACCGGCTCAGCCGCAAATATCATTTCCGGCTGGATCATCGATGACAACATGGTGGATAAGGTTTCCGTGACCCTCATTGCGACAGGTCTGAGAAATACTGAGAACGACCGCGTGATCGACTTTCGTCCCCAGCAGAGCGTTCAGCCGGCGGGTACAGTGAATTCAAAACCCGTACCAGACAAATCTGATGAGGACATCGAGGATATTCTGGGGCGTCTCACCGCGATCTCAGGCTCGAACAGACAGAATAACGAAGATAAACCCAGGAATGAGGATACTAATAGGATAAACGCCTTCAAGACCGACGTACCTTCATTTCTGAAAGCTTTAGACTAACCAACCATAAGCTACCATTAAGTACAGGATCAGGCGCATCTCCCCGATGCGCTTGCGAATCGCCGGCGTCCCCCTGCCGGCGATTTATTTTTCTGTGCCGATTTGCCGCAAATCAGATTAGCCAAATGAATGTGTTCAGACTAGTAACAGTCGATATATCATTAAGATAGAGGCATAAGAATCCTGCAAATTACTTTACCTCGAAAATATGTCTTGACAGTATCGGCGAACAGGTTATCATATCGGTGTACACGGATTTCAAGAAACTTGTAAGATTAAATAGAGTTTTCATAGGTCGAAATAAGAAAAGGAGGAAATATGAAAACAAGATTGCTTATGGCAGTAATGTTCTTAGTTCTTGCGACAATGGTCTATGCTGCCGGTAACGCCGTTCAATTTGACGGAGTTGACTCTTACGTCCAATATACCAGTTCCTTAGGTATTTCGAATCAATACACGGTCGAGGGGTGGATCTATCCCACCAATCTCACCGGACCCCCAGATATCCCTACTTTTGGAAGAACGATCTTCTCATCATCAGATGTCAGTGGATCTTATCCTTTATGGGTAACTCTGCTTGGGACTCAGCTCCTGGTTCGCACCTGGACCACAAATACCACTCATCTCACAATTAGCGCCGGTCTCACGGTTAACACCTGGTACCATATAGCAGTCTCAGCTGTCAAAGGCGGACAAACAGTCGTATATGTAAACGGTTCCCCGATCGGAACATATTCAAGCGGGACGACCACAACATGGCCTGCCACTTTCACAGTTGGTGCCATCCGTCCCTCCAGACCCACAAGCAACCTTCCTTTTGCAGGTTTGATCGACGAAGTTAGAGTATGGAACACGATCAGAACTCCCATGGAGATCGCCTCCAATTATCTGGTTCCTGTTTCACCAAGCTCTGCCGGTCTCGTCGGATACTGGCCTTATGACGAAGTGTCCGGGCTTACTGCCTACGATCAGGCAGGTACTGCTCAGAACGGTACTTTGGGTAACGGAGCTTTCTTCACCGCCAGTGACCTTACGCTTCCCGTCGAATTGAGTTCCTTTACTTCGACGATCACCGCGAACAACTTTGTAGTCCTGCAATGGATCAGCCAGTCTGAGACCAATCTTGCCGGCTATTATGTCTATCGCAATGAGACGAATGATCTCAGCAACGCCCTGCGCATCAGTCCGATGATCGAAGCTACAAATACCTCGATCCAGACCAACTATACATTTGAGGATGACGAAGTTGTCCCCGGTGTCTGGTATTATTGGTTACAGAGTGTAGATTTTGACGGCACGGACGATACCTTTGGGCCGGTCATGGTCAGTCTCACCGATCCCGGAAGCGGGGAAATTCCCGGCATACCCGTAGTCACGCGTATCCATTCAGTATATCCGAATCCCTTCAACCCTTCGACAACGCTGAGATACTCCGTGAGCAATGAACAATCTGTTATGATCACCATCTTCAACTCCAGGGGACAGCAGGTCCGTAGCTTTGACGAAGGTGTCAGAGCTTCCGGTGAGTATTCTCTGGCTTGGGACGGCAGAAATGCCCAGGGTGTCGAATGCAATTCCGGCGTGTACATCTTCCGGATGATCTCCGGTGACGGACAGTACACCGCCCGCGCAATACTGATCAAGTAGTTCAAAACCAAACAATATAACGAGAGAGCCCTGATAAAGGGCTCTCTTTTTTTCCCACGATCTTATATTCAGAGACTCTGGAACAAAGCACTCGAATTTTTATCCCTGATCCGGAAACAGCTTTCTTGCCGCTCCTTGCCCTAAGATATGGATGATGAATGAATACTGCATAACGACCATTCGCATTCCGAATACTCGTACGGTAATCGTACGGACAGCGTACGGGAGGCATACGACAGGCGTAGCGTCATGCAATAGGGGAGAGGCAGGATTGTTCAGATCGTTCTGTCTGGTGGAACGAAGTAGTACTTCATGATATTTAGAGTATAGACGAGGTTACTCAGGCTTGACTGATGGGTCTTTCGCGCACGAAGTAGATAAAATAGAGAGTTCCGAGAACTCCAAAACATGAGGCGGTGATAAAGTTCAATCCCGGGCTTCTTTGCCAGAGGAAAGCTCCCCCAAATGCAGCCACGGAGACGATCACATCACGGATCAGATAGTATGTGCCAAACGTTGTAGCTTTGGCATCCTCAGGCGCAAGATCCATGATCAGTGCCTTACGGGTAGGCTCGCCGAATTCCTTGAATCCCCTGATGATAAAGGCGACGACCATTGCCGGGAACGACCGGCTGAACAGCAGTACCAGAGGGAACAGGGTAAAATTGGCAAAGGTGATCGCGATGAAGGGTTTCCTCGTGCTTTTATCCGCCAGATAGGCGACCGGGATATACATGAGCATCGCCGTCACCATCTCGATCATGGTCAGGACGCCGAATTGCAGCTCGTTGATGTGATTATTCTCCACGACCCAGACGACCACGAACGCATAGGGAATCTGTTCACAGAACCGGACGAGGATATCGGAGACCAGGAGGTGAGAGAGATTCGTCGAGAACTTCCAGGGCTTGGCTCCGGACTTGGCTTTTCGTTCCACCGGCTTTTCTGTGATGTACTTCTGCTGGATAATGAGTGCGACGAAAGCGAGGATCAGAGCAACTCCGAAGGCATAACGAACTCCCTGTATCCTGCCGTAGCGGAGGATTAAAGCCCCGCCAAGAATGGGACCAAGGGACATAGGTATGCGCTTCACAATGGAATTCATGGAGATGCCCATGGCGCGTTTATTGGGCGGAACGACCGCGGAAACCAGGGTCATCGTGGCAGGCAGAGATATTGCCGTCCACGAGATAAAGAAAACCGCTCCGATCAGCACTGCCTGCCAGGAAGGGAAGATCACCACGATGAGATAGCCGAACATCGCCATGAGATTGAAGATGGTCAGAGCTTTACGATAACCAAGACGATCGGCAAGCCAGCCTCCGGGGAAGCTGTAGAGTGCGCTGAGCAGGTTATCCAGCCCATTCAGTAAACCGATGAGGATCGGAGTTCCGCCCAAGGCGATCAGATAGATCGGCAGAAAGCGTTCAGCCATCTTTTCACCCATGCCCACCAGAATGACCATGCTCAGAGCACCGAGCATGGCTGGCTTGAGGGCAAGGAAATTACTGAGTTTCTTTAGCTTCACTTCAGTTTAAGCAGAAAGGTCAACAGGAAATAGCCTCCGATCATGACCAGCGTGGAGATGCCGAAAGCCAGGTAAAAATTCACTGAGCGCTTCAGCAAAGCCGGAAAGATCACGAAGAAGAGCAGCGAGGGGATGACCAGCCAGAAAATGTCAGTCGAAAGAGCGCCAATACGTTTCACGTCCTTGGTCTCAAAGTAGATCCAAAAGATGGCGATGAAGGATACCAGAGGCACGGAGGCGAGCACAGAGCCAAGAAAGCTACTGCGCTTGGAGAACTCACTGATCAACACGATCAATAACGCGGAAGTCAGAACCTTGATGATATAATAGATCATTGGATTATTCCTCCCCCCAGAAGCAGCTCAGAATCATATATTGCAACGACCTGCCCCGGGGTTATGGATAGCTGAGGTTCATCAAAGACCAGCCTTATTGAGGTCTCGGACTCAGGATAGACCATGCAATCCGCCGCGTCGTGGCCAAGCCGTATCTTGGCGCTGAGTTTAGCTGCTTTGCCAAGACCTGGAACAGAGATCCAGTTCATACCCTCCGCAATAAGTTCCTTTTTGTAGAGATAGTTCTGAGGTCCGACGATGATCCGGTTCGCCTTCGCGTCGATCTCGACCACGTAATATGGCTCGCTCATGCCGCTTAGTCCCAGGTTGCGACGTTGACCTATTGTATAGTGGATTAATCCGTTATGCGTGCCAAGCTTCATGCCATCGACACTGAGGATGTCTCCGGGAGAGAAGGTTTCAGAGGGGAACAAGACAGAATAGTCATCCGTTTCTAGGAAGTCCTGGCTCTCTTTCTTTTCTACAAGGGAATCCCAGCCCAACCTGCGGGCAAGTGCTTTTAGCTCTTCCTTGCGGATGTTGCCCAGCGGGAAGAGAGTGTCCCTGAGTTGTTCCTGGGTCAGGAAGACAAGGAAGTAGGACTGGTCTTTGGTCGGGTCTGTTGCTTTGCTGAGTTGCCATCTGGCTGTATCAGGATCAAAACCCTTGGAGACATAATGCCCCGTCGCGAAATAGTCGAAGGAAAGCCCCTGCTCTTTGGCTGTACGGGGTAAGAGCCCGAACTTCATCCTCTGATTGCAGAATACACATGGGTTTGGCGTCCTGCCGTCAAGATAAGTCGAACAGAAATAGGAGAGGACATTATCCCGGAACTCGTCTTTGAGACGGATCACATGGTGCTCGATGCCGAGCTTGGCTGCGCTGGCTTTTGCTGATTCAATGTCTTCAGCTTCGCCGGGACCGAAGCAGCCGCTCTTGATCGATTCGAAGCTAAGGCTGTCATCCCAGATCGCCATGGTCAGCCCTATGACCTCATAGCCCTGCTCCATTAGGAGCAGAGCGGACATCGTCGAATCTATTCCTCCGCTCATTCCGAGCGCGACGCGTTGTTTCTTCATCCATGTACCTCAATAAAGCTTTCCAAACGCAGTAAAGTGCGTGAGTCGATCTCTTCCGGACGGTCGCCTTCCAAGGTCAGGAAAGGCAGATCCAGATACTTCTTCAGTAGGATATTATCGATCTGCATGTGGCAGAAAGACTGAGTGTAGCTGAGCACGGCGTCTATCTTCCTGCGGGATAATTCAGCCCTGATGTCTTCAAGACGTTCCCGCACACTGTAAGGATAGGTATAGACCAGGTACTGCTCCACGATATCGGGAAGGCAAGCAGGCATGGCAAACTGCCTCTGAACCTCGTTATAGACGACCTGACAGCCAAGCCCGGCAAGTACATTATAAAGGTTGGTATAGATCGGCGGAACACCCAGATAAGCGAGACGCAGCTTCGCCAGGAACGGCTTACGAGCGCGTGCATGTCCGATAAAAGCATCAAGCTCTGCCTCAAACCGATCCGGATCACCCATAAAGTCTGACGCGTTGACCAGCCAGAAATGGTTCTCTTTCCCGCTGACCTGACCCGTCTTCCAGGTGAGTTCATCCAAAGTGACGAGCTTTCTGCGGATCTGATCAAGTCGTTCTTTTGCGGCAAGAGTCTGCTGCCTGCTTACGCCAAAATGCTCTTCCAGACGGGATATCTCCCTGTCCAGATCATGAAAGTTCCGGGTATCAGGGAAGGAGAAATTGTAAACCTTGAGACCCTCATCGGCAAGGAGTTCTAAAAGAGACTGACCATTGGCGCAATCACCTTGGACGACTCCTATGACCTCATCGACGTCAGCTTCAATGGCAGCGGTGTAATTGCCTTTGATCCAACTGCAGATCGTGCGCGGAAATCCCTTTAATTCAGCCTGATAGACGTGCTGTTCCGCATTTCCTGTCACGAAGATATTATTCAGATCGATGGGTATGTGTCCCGCGGCATAGATCACTTCCACGGGGAATGAGGTCGTGAAGCCGATACGTTTCAGCTTATTCACAGGCAAGCTCCAAATACTGGTCTTCGAGCTCGTGAATGCGCTGAGTGGCTTCCGCGATCCCCTGCTCCGCCTCAAGCATTTGAGCTTTGAGAGTGGAAACTAGGCTCAGATCGGTATATGTTGCAGAATCTGCCAGTTTCAGATGGATCTGATTCAGTTTCTCGTTCAGCTCCGTCTTGAGCGCAAGATCGGCTTCGATCTGACGCTGGATCTGCTCCAGGTAGTAGGGATTGATCTTCTTCTTTTTGGACGTCTGCTGCGTCTTCTCCCTGACCGTCTCCGGTTCGCTGAAAGCAAGCTCCAGAGCGTCCGCGAGGTTATCCCTGGTTTCAGTTATAGTCGTGAATATCTCGCTTTCATCAGGTGAGAGCCGTTTGTTAAAAACCCAGTATTTGTTTGCCAGAGCGTCGATAAAATAGCGGTCATGCGAGACGAAGATGATCGTGCCATGATAGTCCTTGAGCGCGCTGAGCAGGCTATCGGTCATCTCGATGTCCAGATGGTTGGTAGGCTCATCCAGGATCAGCAGATTCGGCTTCTTGTGCACCAATACGCTGAGACAGAGGCGGGATTTCTCGCCTCCGGAGAGGATACTGACGGATTTATCGACGTCATCACCCCGGAATCCGAACCTTGCCAGCCAGCCAAGAACATATCCTACCGGCTCGAGCGGAACCATCTTCCAGATCGTATCCTTGACCGTGAGCTTCTCATCCAGATCGATCTGATGTTGGTCATAATATCCTATGGAGAGGCTGGCGCCGGTCTTGAACCTGCCTTTGAGCGAATAATCCCTGCCCATGATCAGCTTGAGCAGAGTCGTCTTCCCGCATCCATTGGGTCCAATGATACAGATCCGATCCCGATAATGAGCGTGAAGATCGGCTTCTTTCGCCAGCACCGCGAACTGTGAAAAGCCAAAAGCGAGTCCCTGCGCCACAAAAACGTCATTTCCACTGCGTGATACGGTCTCGATGTTTAGCTTGAGATGGCGCGCAGCAGAAGGCTGTTCGATGCGTTCGATCTTTTCCAGAGCCTTAAGACGGGATTTTGCCTGCTTGGTCTTCTGTCCCGCCATATTCCTGGCGATGAAGTCCTCAGTTTCGGCAATCCACTTCTCCTGAGCCTTAGCAGCTTTTTCTGCGGCTGCTCTGGCGATCTCATCAGCTTCCTTGAATGAGCTGTAGTTACCTTTGGTGACGCTCAAATGTCCATTGCTGATCTTCCAGATCGTATTTACCGTATTATCAAGGAACTGCCGGTCATGCGAGACGACCAGGAAAGGCTTGTCCAAAGTGCTCAGATATTTCTCCAGCCAGGCGATCATAGCGATATCCAGATGATTCGTCGGCTCGTCCAGAATGAGGATATCATGTGGCGAGAGCAACATCGCTGCCAGATAGACGCGCGTCTGCTCACCGCCGCTGAAGAGGTTGAGCGGTTTATGCCAGCTTTCTTCAGGAAAACTGAGCGAAGTCAGGACGTACTTGATCTGATTGTCAAAATCGTAAGCTCCGGAATCATGATACGCCTCAATGCGCTTGTTCAGAAGTTCTTCCGTCGCCGCGTCATGGCTTTGACGCAAACTGGCGGAAAGGCTCTCCAAATCCTGATTCAGAGCCAGGAAATCCGGTCTTGAGGCACGGATAAAGTCTATCATCACGATATCCTGATCCAGCAGCAGCGACTGAGGCAGGTAGGAAGGGACGCACTTTTTGGCGCGCGTGACTCTCCCTTCGGAGGGTTCCAGCAGACCAAGCATTATCTTGATCAAAGTGGATTTTCCACATCCGTTGGAGCCGATCAGCCCGATTCTGCTATTGTGTTCCAGACTGCAGGAAACATCTCTCAGAATGTAAGTTGCGGAGAATTCTCTGGACACGTTCGATACCTGTATTAAACTCATTTCTTTATCCGGATAGTTTTGCGGTGATAGTCTGTAAACTCACCATCGGTGTCAATTACAAAATATTGCTTGTCAAAATAACAGCCCCGATTTTTATGTCCTCAACCGGATCGGGATGTAGCGCAGTCCGGCTAGCGTACTTGAATGGGGTTCAAGTGGTCGCAGGTTCAAATCCTGTCATCCCGACCAGTTTTAGTTTAAACGATCCCGGCTTATGCCGGGATCGTTTTTATATGAAGCTAATTTTCAATTCCTTATGTGGTTATCGCAGCAATACATCCTGATCTGAACATGGAGTTCAAAGCGTTGTAATCCAATTTTAACATGGAGTTCAAAGCGCCGTAGCAAAACTCGTGATGATCTCCCGTCCTGAGAGGCGATTTGGACTTCATGTGACCCTAGCAAACGCTATTATATTGCTGCTGAACGTCTTGAAGTCCAAGCCGGCACTGAGCCATATCCTTCTCGAATAACCTGTTTAGCCGGCTTGAACTCCAAACTCAGAATAGCTTACGCTTCAAATGATGAGCGGAAAATCAAGCAATTAAGACGCGAAGTTCACATAGATATTACACAAATAAACTCACAAAAAACACGCGAATATT
>DAOPZE010000073.1:0-13205 GCA_035353255.1 Candidatus Cloacimonadota bacterium | reverse complement strand
CTAATGGAGTCAACTTGAGTCTGTTGGCTTCTTAGAACGGATATGTCTGCAGTAATTTGATCAATTCTCTTCTGCTTGTTATCTTTAGCATTTATCATGGACTCTTCCCCAATTAGACTAACTCCAATCCGAGTTAAAACATATAGAAGGAGAAACAAGAATGCTATGATGATAAACGTTTTTTGACACTGTCTCTTGGCTTGCTTTTGATGTACTTTTTGAATCTGAGCGCTGTCCAAAAAATTACCGTTATTACCCAAGCTAAGTAGTTGATTTAGCCCTGTTCCATATGGTATTACTATGTCAGAAGATATATTGTTTCCATTGATAAATACTTGATCTACCTGTTCCAAATCATCGGTGCTAATTATTACTTTATCTAATGTGGTTACTGATGTATCCGAGATATCGCACATGAGTCCGGATTCATAAGCAATCCTTATTGGTGACTTATCAGTTGTAATCCCATCCAGATAGATTCTCTGATTAAATAGATCGTCATCTGCTAATCCAAAACCTGCAGACTCAATCCCGGAACCTATATAAACGGTATTTAGCGATAGCTGCTCTAATAACCGTGGAAATTGTGCTAGGGTAGTTTTGGGGATGGATATGATTATGCAGTAATAGTTTGAGTCATTCAAGAAAAAAAAGTGGCGGTATTCGTACAAATCATACTCAGCTATGTTTGTATGAATAAACGACTCAGCCCATTCGTGCAGTTCTTTCTCTTCAACATCGCCAGGAACAATAAAACTGAAAAACGAGAAGTAATGTAATGGCAATAATAGCGCAACAGGATACTTCTTCAAATCACTATGTAAAGATAGTGCTCTACGGATTCCCTCGTTTCCTGTATCGAGATCAAAATCTTCTTCAGAAACATGAATCTTAAGGCGATTGATAAATTTTAAAACACATAATATGCGTATATTAGTATCAGTTATCTGGACACAGTAGATGCCTTTCTTAATAAAGCCCATTGTGTTATTTCTTGCCGGTACTATCTAGTTCGTCATTTCTGAACGAATTCCACTTCTCAACTTCATTCTCATCACCATAGAATACGTGAGGTGTAATATAAATCATAAGTTCGGTTTTTATCTTACTCTTCGAACTTGTTCTAAACAGCTTTCCAATATATGGAAGATTGCCCAAGAATGGGATTTTGCTTACTTTGCTTGTCTCATTCTCAGAAATCAAGCCACCTAGTATTATAGTTTCGCCATCCTTTAACCTGACAGTGGAATCAAGCACTCGTGTGTTAATAGTCGGTGGAACATTAGAGCTTAAAGTTCCAACCGGAGTTTTGAACTCTGGAGTGATTTCTACTGTCACATCACCAGAAGCACTAACCCACGGCACTATTGAAAGTTTAACGTTAGCTTCAACTTGTTCGAATCTTTCCGACTCTTGAGTCACGATACTACTGGTAGAGTTAACGGGAGTCACAGTCTTGAGTATATAATACTGGGTTGTGCCGATACTGATGCTTGCCGGATGCCCATTTAATGTAGCTATCTGCGGTCGGGAACGGATATTAGCTTTTCCTTGGTTTTCCAGTGCTTGTATTTTTACGTAGAAGTCAGAGGGTAGTACCCCCAGGTTCCCTACTCCCAACCAGTTTCCAATATCATCGAGCGGGTCGTTTAGGTAAGCTCCATTTAGTTGGGTGGTGAACAAACCGTTGTTGTTTATTCCTAAGTCAAGTTGACCGGTATTTGACCAGCCTAAAGAATCAGGAATGCTGTTAGTGCTTCCAAACATAACGCCGATATCACGTATGTTGCTGGTATTGTAATCCACCACTAGAGCTTCTATTAGTATCTGCGGTGTAGGATAATCGATTTGACCAAGGTAGTTTTGTAACTCGCTTATCATATCGTTTGTTCCCAAAACCATCAGCGCGTTCTGCTCTTTGATTATCTGGATCGTAGAGTTCTTCTTCAATGATTCAGGAAACAAATCCAAGATACCTTCAGATTTGATATGCTTAAGTTTTATCAGTTTAGAAGTCACAAGGCTGTTGTTTTTCTTGTCACCGATGATGTAAATGTTGTTCTCATGTTTGTAGGTATAATCAGTGCCTTTCAATAGATAACTTAGAGCTTCATCTAAGCTAAGCTCTGAGCATTTCGCCGACACCTTTCCGGTAGGTTCACTATAGGTGATTATGTTAGTATCAACTTGGCGGGATAGCTCTTTTAGTACCTGTGCCAAATCAGCATTTTCGATTTCCAGAGTAATCTTTCCTTTATCATAAGATACCCATAAAGCCTTGCGAGAAGTATCTTTCCCGGATGATTGAGCAGGTTGCAGGCCTAAGTCTACATAGTAGACATTGTCTTTCTTTCTTACCTTAAATCCGTTGTTTTCCATCATGATATTCAAACCGGACTCAAAAGGAATATCCTTAAAGAAAGATGTGATCGTACCCATTACACCGCTTTGGATTACAATGTTTTTACCGCTAAGAGTAGTGAGTTTCTTTACGACATCAACCACGTCCCGATTACGGATATCAACACTAAGTGTATCTCCTTGTACATTAATATACATATCATCATTCAACTTAGGAGTTTGATCTACTATCGGCACGGGCGATATCTTCATCACCGACCCAATTAACTTCGCTTGTAGAGCGTATTCGCTGCACACAAACTCAATCAAATCGATAACAGAGATATTGCTTAACGATATGGTTACCAGTTGCGAAATTGAGTTATCGACAGCGAGGTTGAGGTTGTATTGATAAGATAAGCCTCTGAGGATGTCCCGCAATTCCATATCTTTAACGTTAATCCGCTCGATATTGGCAAAATAGTTCTGTGAAAGCGCCTGACGGATGTTCGCCATTCCATTGGCGTTGTTATCTTTGGCTTGAGCCCCTGATGGCCTACTCACTCCGGTATCATCGCTAATATCGCTATTTATAACCGGGGGAGTTGACTTTATTAGTGAATCGGTGAAGTCCTTGGGGTCGGTAAAAACTTTAGCGCTTAATATCGTACACCAGATCAGGATAATTACAGATAGTCCCTTTTTCATTCATTTCCCTTCCAGTTGGAATTTGATTTTTCTCAGTACTTCCTCTGGAGTCGTTATTCCTTGTTTTACTTTAGTAACCGCTTTCTCAAGCAAAAATCTCATACTGTTTTGTACGGCGAAACTCCTAATCTCAGAATTGTTTCTACGTTCAATAATCATATTACTCAATTCTTCAGATATTGGCAGTATCTCGAAAACTCCGGTTCGTCCCTTATACCCGGTATGATTACATTCCTCACAACCTCTTCCTCTGTAGTACTCACTCTTACTATCCAACAATCCAAGCTCATGAAGCACTCTTTCATTTGGGGTGTAAGCTTCATTACAATGGGAGCAGTTAACCCTAATTAACCTTTGAGCTATTATCAAGCGTAGTGACGAAGCGATTAAAAACGGTTCAATACCCAAATGGAGTAATCTTACGATTGTGGAAATAGCATCATTGGTATGCAGGGTAGAGAGCACCAGATGCCCGGTAAGGGCTGCCCTGATAGACACATCAGCCGTTTCTGTGTCCCGTATCTCACCAATCATGATGATATCAGGATCTTGCCGCAGTATAGTTCTCAGAATACTGGCGAAAGTATAGTTGATCTTGTCATGAACTTGGGTTTGATTGATTCCCGGTAGATTGTATTCGATAGGATCTTCTATGGTAGTAATATTGACTTCCTCAGAATTGATTTCGCTCAATGCCGAGTACAAAGAAGTTGTTTTACCGCTCCCGGTAGGCCCTGTTACCAGTATCATTCCGTAAGGCAAGTGTATGCATCTGCGAAACAACTCTATCTCATGATCATCCATACCAAGGGAGCTAATATCAAGCTTAACCTGTTCTCTGTCAAGAAGGCGCAGTACAACTTTTTCCCCAAACTGAGTTGGTAGCACTGATACTCTGACATCGATATTCTTGCTGGGAACACCGAATACAAGCTTGCCATCCTGAGGTCTACGCTTTTCAGCAATATCAAGGTCCGACATAATCTTGATGCGTGAGATGATCTCTTCCTTCTGTGCATAGGGAAGATGCTCAATTTCCTTCAGAACTCCGTCAATGCGGAACCTTACCCGGAAAACATCCTCATACGGCTCAAAATGAATATCACTGACCCCGGTGGATATCGCCGAGGTCAGTAACTGGTTTACTTTCTGGACTACGTGGATGCGGGTCATCACCTAATCCTCATAGTGGAACAGATGTTCCTTGTGAATAACAAACCATGATTATGCTTAGTGATACATCTCAAAACAATTTAACAATATAAGTGTCAAGTCCAGGTCCTTTCTGATCTAGCCCAAACAAGTAATAAATATGATTTTCCGAAACATAAACATCAACACCAGAAGAGCCATAGCCTTGCCCCATAACGCCTCTGATTCCACATTTGTCTGATATCCTTGTACTTTTAAAGATGTATGGTGAGTTTGTCTTCAGGTCGACCATAACTGTTATCCAGTTGTCATACTGCGTGAACACAGCATAATCCTGACAGACACCTTGAAAGTCAAATATGCCTCGCTTTCCCAACACATCTCTCTCATATATGGGATTTCCTGTGAGGAAGTTATAAGTCACCACTTCATCCGATATAAGGTTATATTCAAATAAAACATGAGTTTCAGGGTTGTATGCGTAGTATTTATCCTTACCAAAAAAGCAGTTGTTGGGTGTTATATCTGTGGCATTCTGGATGTTATTGCTCAATAATAACCTGTTTCTGAGTTTTAACAAATCATCATTCAATAGTTTTGTGTTATAGACCAAGGTATCATCATTATAGAGAACATTCCAATATGCATCATTCGTATAATCCTCTGTATAATCTTTATTGTCATCAATATCGAAAGTATGAAGACATACAGACCCTTTGAAGTACTTAGGATTTTCCAGTCCATAAAAACTCTCGGAGCTTAGATTGATTAGATTCATTGATAAATCTGTGCGAAGAAGTTTGGAACACATATTACCTTTTCTAATCATATACTGGATTCCAATACTAATGGAATCATCGTCGAGTATAAAAGTATTAGGCAGGTTAAAACCACTAAAAGCAGGATCCAGTTTTGCGAACTTGTTTTGTAGGTCACTCTTTATTAAAGCCGCTATCGGTTCACATATCAAACTATCAACAAAGGGAAGGTATTGATTCTCATCCAGATTCCAGAAGTTTTCTTCACTGGGAACAGGTATTGGCTTACCGTTAATTGACGAGCAAGACATTAGTGTTGCCAAGAGTAACACTATCATCATTATTTTTTGTATTTCCATAATTAATCTCCTTATTACCAAGCGATTGGACACCAACCAGTCCTACCAGGCACTCCAAACCAGCCAGGTTCATATCTCTCGAATTCGGGACGATAAGCATCATATCGTGAGGGAATATCAAATTGAGGTAACTCAACTGAAGTTTCTTTGGGGGGCTCTTTAGGGGGTAGCGATCCCAACCCTGCGAAACCTTTGTACCATCTAGCATATTCTTCGATTGATAGGTATCTGATATCAACTATCCCCGAAGTTAATTTGGAGTTTCTTGCCCCCATAATTTGAATCAGTGGATTTCCTGATTTATCTCTTTTGATATCCCAAACCATTACCTCATGCCTTTGACCAAAAACTTCGGGGCCAAAGTATAAGATATCACCTAATCCAATGTGACTCTTAGCATCGTTTATATCAGTGTAATATGCGTTCCTGCCTTTAAACCATTCCTTCTGTTCGGCCATAGTAAGGGGGAAGTCACTTATCCCCTCACCAGCAAACATAGCTTGATAACAGAACTCATTGCAGACAAGAACATCAGGATTTATCCATCTTGTGGGGGTATTATTATAATCAAAACCTGGGGCATATTTTAGGTCGAATAAATTTGGTCGAGCATAATTTCTAGCTTTCAATGCTTCTTTTCCATTTGGATCATAAACTGAAATCGGATTATTCCCGCAATACACATAAGGTGAGGCAAACTGCTCAGCGGGATCAACCTGATAGAAACGCATGAGAGTGCTGTCGTACAAACGGGCACGGAAGTTATGCAAACCTGTCTCTTCGTCGTATTCACGACCCGTAAAGCGGTATGCGCTTTCTTCCGAAACCGTGCTGTTCATCGGGTTCCCCCATGCATCGTAGTCATACGAACTGATGGCTTGATTATTCTCATTCATTATTACTCTCGTCGATTCCAAATGATCCTTGAGCAGGAAATATGTCAAGCTTTCATTTCGCTTGGCTACGATCCCTTTGGGGCCATATATGTAATGAGTCACATTGTCATTGGAGTCGATTATTGTAAGGGGGTTGCTCGTAATCGAATTGATATAGATCTTTGATGAGCTTCCCATCCCGCTATAGACTCTCTCCCCTGAGGCATCGTAATCATAATCTATGATGTATTGATTGTTTACTGCTATGGACGAGACAAGATTTGATCTGATATCGTAATCCATGAGGAGATTTTTATTGAGCTTGGCAGATGACAAGACACTGCCATTAGCATCATAAACGTAATTGCTGTGAGCAGTTATCTGATTGGCACTCTCTCTATTGCTTCCATACACGTAGCTCACCTGGTTTACCTTCTTTGTGCACGGCAGATGCTCAACGTTCTTCAATACTCCGTCAATCCGGTACCTTACCCGGAAAACATCTTCAAATGGCTCAAAATGAATATCACTGACCCCGGTGGATATCTCCGAGGTCAGTAACTGATTCACCTTTTGGACTACATGAATTCTAGTATTAATGTGGCTTCCTTCTTATCAGTATAATAGTTCTGGTATTCGCACACATATCAGAAGTGAAGTAATGTGGTAAAAGCAAGCGCTTGGTCTGAACATCGTAGTAAGTTATTGTTTCTCCGTTATACTTGAACCTTCCCAAATCCATATAGTCCCCATCTAAATGTGATCCTGGTGGTACAGGAATTCCATCGAATCTAACCGAATCAGGAATTGAAAATAGATCTAGATTATACATCTTACCAATCTTCATAAGAACTAAGTCATCTTTGTTGTACTTTTGAGGAGGATCTTGCTTTACCAAAATAAGTTCTATTTCACCCAAGATATTCTCAGCCACAACGACATTGTAATCCTGAAGAACAAATGGGTTGAATGAAAGTATCTTATAACTATTTACCGATCTCTCTCGATGTATTCTTATCAATGAGCATGAAGTAATCAGTGCAGAAATGAGTATTACCACAGTTATTATTTTTCTATCCATAACTTGTCTCCATAGACCTCAAAATTGTACCTTAGCATGAGACCTTTATATGGCTTAGCATCAGTACTATTTAACGATCCTTTATATAAATAAGCTCATTGATCAGTTCGATATCCGGACAATAGTAGATATTATCCACCCAACCATTCTCATTTTTCACTATATGACCATCCCCTAAGTGGATGGATCTACCAGAGCGTTCAGCTAAATGGAAATTACGAGGATAGTTTTTGTATTTGTATAAAGCAACATGAATTGTATCCCCAATAAATAATTGCTTCTTCCCTCTTATGGGTTCATTTACATCGTACGGATGATCACCACCTCTCGAAACAAATAGTTTATTTGTGTATCTCCCAGGTTGTGAAATATACAAATATCGTCCGATACTATCTTGCAAAACAATCCAATGATTTATATTATAGCTTGGATAGTATTCTTTTAGTGTACATTTTGTCAATATAGACTCTTCCATTGTGTATCTGCCAATATAATGATTAGATGAGCATGATACAAATAGGATACTTGTTAGAAATAGAAGCAACGAACAGTATTTAAGACTTACGATGATATGATACGCTTTTGATTTCATTTATTTTCCAATTGTTGTATGCTTTATAGTCCAATAGATTTTTTTACCGTTAAGTTCCCAATAACAAGTTTCTTCGCATGTCCGCCTATACCAAGGCGGGGTGAATACAGATTCAGTGATTAAACGTGTACCACCTGCTTTAGGGTAAATCTTGTTGTTCTCAAAAAGAGTAGTCATATTATGTGCAGTATTTTGATTGTACTCAGAGTAACCCTGGTTAGGAAAGAGTTTAATCCCATAATATCCTTCTCTAAATTCATGAATAAAACTACTCCCTACGTCACAACCTCCAACTTCTTCGTAATTTTGCATAGATAATAGGTTCACAGTCATTTTAGCTTTAAAATCATACTTACTAAAGTTCCACCAATGTGAGGAATTACGGTTTCCTTCATAAACACCGCCAAATATGGGGTTCCCATCCTTCCCTATTCCATCAGGATCGAAGGTCAGAGTGACAAGTAAGGAATGATCATCAACAACATTCCAGAAAGAGGATTCTTCTAAAGTTACTGTGCCTTTCGCAGGCCCAATTAGATGAATAACAAAACCATCATCATTTACCGTAAAAGGAGATTGAAGGAATGAATTAGATAAATAACCGTATAATTTATCGTTGTCATCATAACCATCAAAATTAGCGTCTTTGCCATCAGGATCAACAAGACCTATCGGATTATTCCCGCAATACACATAAGGAGTAGCGAACTGCTCTGCAGGATCTACCTGATAGAAACGCATCAAGACGCTATCGTACAATCGGGCACGGAAGTTATGCAGACCAGTCTCTTCATCGTATTCACGACCTGTGTAACGGTAGGCGCTTTCTTCCGAAACTGTACTGTTCATCGGGTTCCCCCAGGCATCGTAATCATAAGAGCTGATGGCTTGATTATTCTCATTCATCACCACTCTCGTTGATCCCAGATGATCCTTGAGCATGTAATACGTCAAGCTTTCATTTCGCTTGGCTACGATCCCTTTGGGTCCATAGATATAGTGAGTCACATTGTCGTTGGAGTCAATGATTGTAAGGGGGTTGCTCGTAATCGAATTGATATAGATCTTTGATGAGCTTCCCATCCCGCTATAGACTCTCTCCCCTGAGGCATCGTAATCATAATCTATGATGTATTGATTGTTTACTGCTATGGACGAGACAAGATTTGATCTGATATCGTAGTCCATGAGGAGAGTCTTATTGAGTTTGGAAGATGACAGGACACTGCCATTAGCGTCATAAACGTAATTGCTATGGTTAGTTATCTGATTGGCACTCTCTCTGTTGCTTCCATACACATAGCTCACCTGGTTTACCTTGTTTGTTTCTGGCAGATAGCTGTAGTTATAGCTCCTAAACTGAGATGCGGATGATCTTTCTGAAGCCATGATATTACCATTGGCATCATATTCAATGGCAGTGTAGTTGTAATTAGTTCCAGTGGGATCGGCAGGATTGTTAGCACTTATCAAACGTCCGGCAGTATCCCATTGGAAATTGTACAAGTAGCTGTTTTGAGGATAGTCGAAGACGGTATGGAAGATACTGGATACATTTCCATTGTAATTGCCGGTATAGTCAAGCTCTTCCAGATAGAGATCACATGCTATGGACAGCGGCCATAAGGGTGAGTTGTAGGAGTAGTTGATATCAAAGTAGGTATTATTGCGGTTGTTGATTCTCTCTTGGTTTAACTCGTCATTGTCCCCGTACGTGTATTCGGCATACCGGTTAGGGTTATTGACCGTTCCAATTGTTTTGATTCGTTTATCGTTATCGTAGCTATATGTAACATATTCAATCGGGCGGGTAGATACTACCCCTATCTCCGATTTGAAAATGGCACCTTCTTTAACAGTGAACCCGGGTAATAGAGTAATTGACTCCTGAGCCTTGAAAGTGATGTCCTGACCAGATTGTATTGTGATTTCCGCAGGCTTATCCTCTGTGCCGTTACTTATACTTGTTAGCGCAAAGTAATCGTGGGGTAAATAGTTCGTTATGATCAACTGGTTTGGATAATCACATTGGGGATATTCAATCCGTGTTACGTTTCCGGCTGGATCGTAAGTGTATTTTGTTGCATAGTAAGTGTTAGGATCGAAGGACGAGCTTGATACAGCTTTCTCTGTGATGTTACCATAACGATCATACTTATATCTTTCAATCACAGTCGCTAGATTTGTTGAATTCCTCGTCTGCGTTTCAAACAACGCATTGTGCAATCCACTATTTGTCCCGAACCTATCGTAGGTATTTCTTTGAAGCCATAGTTTCTGGTTATCATTATATACTAATTGACCGTTTACTAATACTCCTAGTATAGTGCCAGTTTCAACGAGTCTGTTAAGGATATCGTATTGATAATATACTATCTTATTTGATTGCGCATTAACGGCATCCTTCTTGGAAGTTAGCCTGTCTGCAATATCATACCGGTATTCAACCGTTCCGTAGTCAGGAGATGTCTTTGATAAGAGATTTCCGTAATGATCATAGTTGAAGGATACTACCCAGTTTGAGGGAGATGAGTTAAGCGGTGGGCTATAGTAGTTGGGTAACCTTTTATGGGTTATGAGTCCTTTTTCATTGTATATGTTTTCCGTAGTAAGCTTCTTTCCAGTGTCAACCGCATCCGTGACAACCATTACTTCTCTTCCGAGAACATCGTAAACTCTGAAAGTTATTATACCTTGAGGATCAGTCTCTAGCGTTCCTGTAAAGTGGGGGAAGGTATAATATTGGAACCCTGTCATACCAATGTCTGATAAGTATTGGCTTGGATCTTTACCATATTGAATATTTGCGGTATGAGGAGTATTCCCCTGTATTGCGTACTGTTGCCCAGGCAGCCCGATTTCCTTTTTGCGGGTGGTAGGTGCTGATTCATATTTAGTACGGGTATAGGGGTAATTGTTATCTAATGGGAACTCTGCGATGATGTCTCCGGTCAATCCTGCAGTAGGGCTATAATCTGCAAAATCGTCTTGATAAGAGATCAACTCATTGGCTGTTTTTACTGCTTTTGTTTGTACAATGGGACGCCCAATATCATCATAAAATTGTGCTGAGACCTGTAGAGCATTGTTTTCATACTTCTGGTTTTGGATTATTCTATTAGTGCCATCTGCAAAGCTGGCTGAGATCGTAGGTGATTTATATACTACAAAGTTATCAATCAAGACGCTGGCATTATTAGTATAAAATGAGCAGTACTCACCTGATGAAAGCTGCTGATTTGTTGGCAAGTTGAAGCTAAGCATCTTTAAACCGTTATGGTAAGCAGATAGCGTCTGTTTATCATATAGAACTGACCATTGTCCAATGATCGTTTCCAAACTAATATCTTGTGTAGCTAATACCTGCCCCCCTTGGGGGTTGTTGTAAATCAAACTGACATTGTTGGATGTGATTTTGAGCTTATACCCATTAGATGGAGATGATGGATTTGCAGCCAGAGAATAAAGCGAAAAGCCTGTTTCATTACCGGAAAAATCCAAGATGTTCCATTGATATCCGATAATGCCTTCTTGTGGAAGAGATTTTGCGATATACCTCACACCACTGCTTTGTGGGATTGATAGAACACCATCATTATTGCTCCATGATCCTGAACTATTACCCCAAGACAAGGCAAACTCAGTTTCATTATAGTCGAAATTGTCTACAAGGCCAGTCCGCGAATAGAACTGGGTTTGTTGATTCGGTTTTTCATCATTATAGGTTCCGCTTGGTGTTGATGATACAGACTGGAAATAAGCAAACCCCTTGATTTCCGTGCAATCTTGGTCATCATCACGATAAACAAGCTCTGGTCTTCTGAATTTATCGTAAGTCATTCTGGCTAAGTTACCATTATCATCGCACTCTGATGTGTTCTGAAGATAAACAGGATCAGTAACGGATGTTTTACAGACTGAATCCATCGGTAAAAATCTGACTTCGTCAAAGTATGCGGGATAGGCTGGAACCGACGGATATGGATCGGTATTGTTTACTGAATAGTCTGCGGTGAAATTGACCAGCATTGCTTGCAGTTCGTCTACGTTACCTTCTATTTCCGACAAATCTAATGTACACTCGAGCTTTGTCCATTTACCCAAGTCCTGCGTAGTTAGTTTATCTATCAATGAATAATGCCATGTATTTCCGACTTTTGCTTTTAATCGTACTCCTATATAATCTCCTTCTGAATAACTTGGAATCTCATAAGCCTTAACCCACGCCGATAACAGATATACCCCATTCTGATCTATGTTAGGGCTAAACAGATTGTGATAAGCCATGTATGATGACCCTGACTCGTTGTTTGGATCATTAGGGTTCCAGTGTGCAAAAGCATCGATCTCACAAGATTTATTTCCAGTGAATGACTCCTGAGAAGTAATCCTTTGGTTTGTGGCAGAATCTAAATATCCCCATTCTGTGTAATCTCCTTCGAAACCACAGAGATATGCCTCATTATGAGTTGAGTTCACGATCTGGCCTTCGGGGGCATAATTCACTATACTACTATTCTCTATAGGATGCCAGTATGTGTATTGGTTGGTAGTATGAATCCCGTCTTTGCCTACCTCTTCAAGGATATTACCGTATGCGTCACGGGCAATAATCTCACGTTCTTTACGCCACCCGTCTGCATATGTAGGCTCACTGATATTGTTCCACCAACTTGAAGTGAAAATCCCAGTTCCAGTTCCATCCCAACTATATGTTTTGTACAAATCCCACTTACCATTTCCCCAATCTTTCCAAGTAACTATATTTTGGGATAAAGGGGTGTTATTTGCCCATTTAGCAGTTTGAACTACGGGAGAAAGTATATTTTTATCTCTAAGATCAGTGTAAATCTCCCAACCATATGAATACTCGGTTCTACTTACAACAGGATCATCCTGAATATAATATTGCTCAATTGTTTCCCTTAACATCCGCACTTTTGGATCAATGGTATCTTCCTCAAGCCTTAAAAAAACACCATTGCTTCCGACATCAAAGTATAAGTATCCGCGATCTGTACTTATTCCTAATGAGTTGGAGTTTTCATAGGGGAAATAGCTTACTCCGGAAACTTCATCTCCAAACGGATTTGAGTTAATCACGAAGTATTGGGAGGCATCTTGTTCCGAGAAATTGATGTCCAATGCACACCACTTATAGTTATTTAGTAGGAGAAGGGGATTAGCACCATGGTACATGATTCTTCGAACAAGGAGAACATGCATCAGCTTACTTGTATCAGCATTGACACGTACATTACTCACATAAACATAATAATTGTCACTCACAAGTGTCTCTCCCGCATTTAGTGGTGATAGAGCAATATGTAAGTTAGGGGC
>DAOPZE010000072.1:0-13252 GCA_035353255.1 Candidatus Cloacimonadota bacterium | reverse complement strand
AAGATAGTTTTAACTGGATGGCAGTAGACAGACAAGGTGAGAAACTGCCAGCCGGGATATATCTCCTCAGGATAAAAGCGGGTACACAAAGCAAGACAGCACGGGTGGTCGTAATCCACTAATCATTAGTACCCGTATCAATCTGGCAGACTTAGATAGGCTGTTATTATTCAACTGCGACGCACCTTAGAATCAGACCTCTGTGTCTCTGTGTCTCTGCTTCTCTGTGTAAAATAATCAGATGCCAACAGGTAGAGAATTTATTTGACAAGATGAATCGCCTTCATATTGGTGTTTGCGAGGTGATATGACCTCATGATGTGTGTGTAAAATTCAAGATAAAAATCTCCCATATTAAAGGAGCTCATATGCCAGTCGAAAAAGCCCAGCTTGACGCGGTCATAGCCGCCTACAAAGGCAAAAAAGGCATTCTCATTCCTCTCATGCAAAAGGTTCAGGCGCTGGAAGGCTATCTCTCCCGGGACACAATGCGCTATCTGGCGCAGGAGATCGGGATGCCCGCCGCGGAGATCTTTGGAGTCGCCACCTTCTATTCGATGTTCCATCTGGAACCTCAAGGCAAGCACGTTATTCGTGTATGCAAAGGCACTGCTTGCCACGTTTCCGGGGCAAATGCGATCGCAGTCGCCCTCAGAGACGATCTGGAGCTGGAAGCCGGCGAGGTCACGACGAAAGATATGCGGTTCACCCTGATGGAAGTTGCCTGTCTGGGCTGTTGCAGCCTAGCTCCGGTGATCATGATCGATGATCAGACCTTTGGAAAACTGACTCCCGAAGCCATACCCGGCATTCTGGAACGGTTCGCTTTTTAAGTGGGGGGAAATATGGAACAGATATCAGTAAAAGTAGGAATGGCAAGCTGCGGCAGAGCTGCCGGAGCGACAGACGTTTATCGCAAACTAAGCGAATACCTTGCTGAAAAAAAAATGCCGGTGAGTCTGCAAAAGACCGCCTGTATCGGGATGTGCTTTGAAGAACCGTTAGTGGAATTCACTGGCGGAAAGGGCGGTTCGATCACTGTAGGGCAAGCTTCCGCCGAGACGATCACCACAGCCCTGGAAGAATACCTCGAGGGGAAAGAGCTATCTCAGCGTGTGATCCTTGCCGAAAGAGGCACGGCGATCCACAATGAACTTTTAGGCGCGCAAGTGCGCATCGTACTGAGGAATTGCGGCAAGATCGATCCTGAATCTCTGGACGAGTATCTTGAAACAGGCGGGTATAAAGCGCTAAAACAAGCACTCTCTCTGAAACCTGAAGAGATCGTGGAAACTGTGAAAGCCTCCGGACTCCGGGGTAGAGGCGGTGCTGGGTTCTCCACAGGGATGAAGTGGAGCTTTGCCATGAAAGCGCCCGGACCAAAGAAATATGTGGTCTGTAACGCTGATGAAGGCGATCCGGGAGCGTTCATGGACCGCAGTGTCCTCGAAGGCGATCCGCACTCTGTGATCGAAGGAATGATCATCGGAGCCTATGCCATGGGCGCGGATGAAGGCTATATCTACTGCCGTGCCGAATATCCCCTGGCGATAAAACATCTGGAAAAAGCCATCGCGGATGCCGAAGCCAAGAATCTGCTGGGCAAGAATATCCTCGGCACAGGATACAATTTTGAGCTACATATCAAGGAAGGCGCCGGAGCCTTCGTCTGCGGTGAAGAGACCGCCCTGATGCAATCCATCGAGGGCAAGCGCGGAATGCCGACCATACGTCCTCCCTTCCCGGCAGAATCAGGTTTGTGGGGCAAACCCACCAATATCAACAACGTCGAGACCTGGGCGAATATCACCTGGATCATCGTCAACGGCGCCGATGCCTTCCGAAAATACGGCACAGAGAAATCGCCAGGAACCAAGGTCTTTGCCCTGGCGGGCAAGATCAAGGGCGGTGGACTCATTGAAGTGCCCATGGGTATCTCCATCCGTGACATCATCTACAAAGTTGGTGGCGGCATGAAGACGGAGCAGCCCTTTAAGGCCGTGCAGCTCGGGGGTCCCTCGGGTGGATGTATCCCGGCAGACCTGCTGGATACCATCGTGGATTATGATTCCATCACCAAGACCGGAGCTATCATGGGTTCAGGCGGAATGGTGGTCATGGACGCCAGCAACTGTATGGTGGACGTGGCAAGGTTCTTTCTCAATTTTACCCAGAATGAATCCTGCGGCAAGTGCACCTTCTGTCGGATCGGAACCCGGCGTATGCTGGAGATCCTGACCCGGATCACCGAGGGCAAAGGTGTTCTGGAGGATATCGAAAAGCTGGAAGCACTGGCTGTGAACATCATCAAAGGCTCGCTCTGTGGACTGGGTCAGACCGCTCCCAACCCCGTGCTGACCACGCTGCGCTATTTCAAGGACGAGTATCTTGCCCACATCGTGGAAAAGCGTTGTCCTTCCGGGGTCTGCACCTCGCTACTTAAATACGAGATCCTTCCGGATAAATGCATCGGCTGTACCGCTTGTGCCCGCAAGTGCCCTGTGCACTGCATCAAAGGCGAAGTCAAGAAGGTTCACGAGATAGATCAGGAGCAGTGCATCAAGTGTGGCGCCTGCTATAGCACCTGTAAATTCAACGCGATCGTCAAGAAATAGGAGGGGAAGATGATAGAAGTAATTCTCAACGGAAAAAAAGTAGAAACTGAAGCCGGAATAACCATTCTGGAACTTGCCCGCCGCGAAGGATATGAGATCCCCACTCTCTGTCACGACGAAGAGCTGAATCCCTACGGATCCTGCTGGGTCTGCGCTGTCGAAGTCGCCGGACGCAGAGGCTTCGTCACCTCCTGCGGAACGATCGTCAGCAACGGCATGGAGATCACTACGGATAGCCCGGAGATCAGCGCCGCAAGGAAGATGGCACTGGAACTCCTCATCTCCAATCACTACGCCGATTGCGAAGCTCCCTGCAAGGTAGCCTGTCCCGATCACGTCGATATCCAGTCCTATGTCTCCCTGATCGCCAATGGTCAATATCATGAAGCCGTGAAAGTGATCAAGGACACCCTGCCTATGCCGCTCTCCATCGGCCGTGTCTGCCCAGCATTTTGCGAGAAGGAATGCCGGCGTCAGATCGTGGAAGATCCGATCGCCATCCGCCAGCTCAAACGTTATGCCGCGGATGAGGATCTCAACGACTTTTGGAGCTATCTGCCACCCCGTGAGGAACTCAAAGGCAAGCGCGTCGCCATCATCGGCGCAGGACCTTCCGGACTTACATGTGGCTATTATCTCAGTACCAGAGGTTATGAAGTGGACGTGCTGGAATCTGCCCCCGCGGCAGGTGGTTGGCTGCGCTATGGCATCCCGGAATACCGGTTGCCCAAGGAGATCCTCGACAAAGAGATCGAGCTGATGTGCGTCAATGGCATGAAGATCCACTACCAAAAAGAACTGGGCAGGGATTTCACGCTCAAAAGTCTCGCTGCTGATTACGATGCTGTCTATCTGGCCATTGGAGCTCAGAAAGCAGTACCCATGCCGGTCAAAGGCAGCGACCTCGAAGGATGCTACCTGGGTGTGGATTTTCTCAAGGCTCACGCCCTGGGTCAAGCTCCTAAACTGGGTAAGCGTGTGGCTATCGTGGGGGGCGGAAATACCGCCATTGACTGCGCCAGAACGTCAATTCGCCTGGGTTGCGAAGTCAGCCTGATCTATCGCCGCACCAAAGAAGAAATGCCCGCGGAACCATTTGAGATCGAAGCAGCCGGACACGAAGGCGTGGTCTTCCATTACCTTGCCAATCCGGTAGAATATCTGGGCGAGAACGGAAAACTGCACACGGTTCGCATCGAGAAGATGAAGCTCGGTGAGCCTGATAGCAGTGGCAGAAGGCGTCCCGAACCCACAGGCGAATACTTTGAGGAGCAGTTTGACACGATCATAGCCGCGATCTCTCAGGTTCCCGAGATCGAGATCTTCGCGGAGAATGACAACTATATCGGTGAATCCCAGCTGCCGCTCAGCCGTTGGTCAACCGCGGTCGTGGACGAAGCTACGATGCACACCGGACTGGCAAACGTCTTCGCGGGTGGAGATTTCCGTCGTGGCGCTGCAACGGCGATCGAAGCCATCGCTGATGGACGTACTGCCGCTAACGCCATCGAGAAGTATCTTTGTGGCAAGGAAATGCGCCCCTTCCACCCTAAGTTTGACTCCAAGAAGGGCAAGGCGATCGGTGACATCTCCCCGGAAGAATACGCGGATTTTGCCAGGATCCAACGGGTGATCATGCCCGAAATACCGGTCGCGGAAGCCAAACGTAGCTTTACCGAGGTCGAGAAGGGATTCTCCGAGAAAGAGGCTAATACCGAAGCTTCACGCTGCCTGGAATGCGGTTGCCAGGTGAACGAGACCTGTCAACTCAGAGAATACTGCAGCACACATGAAGTCGATCCCGCCCGCTTTATCGGTTCGATCGGCAAGCATCCCATCGATTACACCCATCCTTTCATCATTCGCGATGCCAACAAGTGTATAAACTGCGGAAGATGTATCAGAACATGCGCGGAGATCCAGGGCGCGGCAGTGCTGGGCTATATCTACCGTGGTTTCCCCACTGTCGTCGCGCCTGAATTTGGCGAGTCTCTCACCGCCACGGACTGCGAATGCTGCGGCAAGTGCATCGCTGTGTGCCCTGTTGGAGCTTTGATAGAACGTAACCAAAACTACAAGCTCAATCCGTTGCCGCGGGAAAAGTGCCTGCAAAACTGCGGGATCTGCGGAACCGGCTGCGTGATCGAGACTCAGACGGAGACCGGCGTGATCGCTCTGATCACGGCACCGGAGAAGGAAGAAGCTCGTGGATTCAACGGCAGAAACCTCTGTTTCAAGGGACGCTTCGGCTGGCAAGCCTTTACCGCTCCCGATAGGTTCTATCGTCCCTTGCAGAAAATTGCCGGATTCTGGCGAGAGATCAGCTGGACGGAAGCGACTGAGATCCTGAAGAAAAAGCTGGCTGAAAGCACGATCAAGCGCTTCAGCATATCTCCGGATATAACTCTTGAGGAGATGCTGATCGCCAGGGCTGCGGCAAGTTCATGCGGCGCTGAACTCTATGCTCCCACAGGCAGTGACCTGTTCATAAACAAATACCTGCCTATGAAACCTCTGGACAATGCGCTGGAACTGCTGGACAAACATAAAGAATATGTGGTCTTCGGAAAGATCAGCCACACTCTCAGGACTCTGCTGAGGCTGAGACAACGGCAAGGCGCGAAGCTTATCCTGGTCAACCCTGAAGAGGCGAATTTCAATCGCTTTGCCGATCACATTTATTCAAGTACAGGTGAGGTAAGCGCGAACCCTGATCAGCTCTATATCTATGATCTGAACCTCAGTTCTGAGGCGGATATCTATAAGATATGGAAACTAGGGGCAAGTCAGGATCCTACCTGCGCCAATGTCTTCACCAGTTCGGACAGCCCGAACTGGTTGGGTATGCTGGCAGTGCAACCGAAATTCGAGCAAGCTGAAGCAGCTGATCTCAGCATCTCCTGGGGTGAGTATCCCGAAGCAATGGAAAGCGGTTACAAGGTCGCTCTGACGCCATTCGCGGACGAGGACGCGCCCGTCGATCTGCTACTACCCTCACCTTCATATCTGGAGATCGAAGGTCACACCCTGGGTAACATGGGACAGATCAATAAGTTCCACAACCCCTCCAAGAGCATGATCATCAACGAATTGATGAGAGTTTTCTATACTCTTGGCTTGATCTCTCCTGCCACAGCTGAGATCAATCACTGGAATACTACTGTGGAAAATCTGCTGGCGGAGTTAGGGTCTTATAACCCCGAAACCTTCTCAGAGAAGCAGATCGATCCCAATGACCTGAGGCTAAAGCCTCTTGGCGTGAAAGCTCCTCTCAGATCAAGGATAGTGAAACTCCATCTATCCCGAAAAGAAAAAACTGTGTTCTGAAAACCGATCAATTTCACAGGTCCAGACACATAAATAAGGGGTGGTGAGCACAGTGCTCCCACCCCTGTTTTGAATCCAGAGGCATGGGGACACATAAAGCTCTGAAAAGTGACGAGGGGTTAGGCAGTGTCGGTGACATCCTGCCGCCATAAAGTCGGGATGGCTCTGCAACTTAAGAAACACCTTGACGAAAAGACATCACCTTGGATTCAATTCTCCCATATCAATAAAGAAAAGGTTTACAATGTCGTTCTGGACTCAATATTATCCTATCATTCTGATCTCGATCGGGCTGGCAATGGATGCCTTCGCGGTTTCGATCACGAACGGGATCACGATCGAATGTCTCAAGCTGAGAAACGCAGTCAGGATCGCGCTCTTCTTCGGGGGATTCCAGGCTTTGATGCCCCTTTTGGGTTGGTTGGCAGGGATCGGTCTAAAACAATATGTGCAGGCTTTTGATCATTGGATCGCTTTTGCCCTGCTGGGATTCATCGGTGCCAAGATGATCTATGAAGCTATCTGGATCCAGGAGGTCGAGAAGAAATGCGATCCCCTGAATCTGATAGTTCTCCTGGGTTTGGCGATCGCCACCAGTATAGATGCCCTGGCAGTGGGGATCACCTTCGCTTGCCTCAAGATCGCGATCGTGACTCCGGCATTGATCATCGGCTGTGTGACCTTTCTGTTATGCCTGGCGGGAGTCTTTATCGGTAACCGCATGGGAGACCGCCTCGGCTCAAAGATGGAAGTCCTGGGTGGGATCATCCTCATCGGGATGGGGCTGAAGATCCTGCTTCAACATCTGGGAGTGATATAGAAGCCTTGCCGTAGTCCTGCTACAGGTATCCAAAGAGAAAACGCTTGACATACAAACCCCTATAAAAAACATGACCTATCTAAATCTATAAAAAAAGGTGGTGATTTGTTTGCCGACAGTCATAGCTAAAGACAATGAATCCTTTGACTTTTTGCTGAAACGGTTCAAGAAGAAATGCGAAAAAGCCGCTATTCTTTCAGAGATAAAGAAGCATCAGGCCTATGAGAAGCCCAGCGTGCAAAAGAAGCGCGAGAATAACGCTGCCCGTCGTAAAATGATCAAAGCCCAGCGCAGAATGCAGCGTTACATGAAGTAAACGTTCCTCACGCAAGGAGGCTGAATAAGCGCTTGCCACAAGTTTACTTATCGATTATCTAAAGCTACAGGGATTCGTCCCTGTATGCTTTTTTAAGGAGCAGATACTGTTAAAGTCCGCTCCGGACAAGGACGAGAGGTTAATAAAGGAGATCAAAAAAATGGGTATCATCGACTGGTTGATCGTGATCCTGCTTCTGGCGTTTCTGGTTTATGGATTCCGGCGGGGATTTGCCGGGATGGCTGTTCAGCTTTTAGGCTATGTCGCGACCTTCTTTCTGGTCGGGCAATACTTTCCCCTGATCCGTAATTCTCTCGTGGCAAAATACAAGTTCGATCCCACTCTTGCAAGCATTGTCTCAACTCTGCTCATCGTCATCCTCATCGCCGTGATAGTCAGGCTGGTGATCTGGCTCTTGAACAGGACTCTGCGCCTGATAAACCTGAGCACGATGAACCGGTTTTTCGGAGCGCTCTTTGGTCTGATAAACGCGCTGTTTATCGTAATGATAGTCGCGGTGCTGATCGGTTTCTTCCCCGGGATCGCTAAATCATTGAAGAATCCGCAGAAGCACAGGGTCTTCTATGAAATAGACCAGGCAAAAGATGAGGTCTTCTCAGCCCTGAAACTCGACCAAAGACTGAAAACGATCGAAGAAACCCTCGATAAAGCTGACGACAAATAGATGAATGATCCCCTCCGTTACAGCGATCTTGAATATGAGAAGATCGTTGAGCAGATAGTCCTGCGTGCTCAGAGCGTTCTTGGCAGACAACGGGCGAGGGAATTGCATCCCCAAACCGATCAAAGGGAGATCATCCGTTCGCAGACCTTAGTTTACCAGATCCAGAACGCACTGGATGATGGCTATGATTGCTCGTTCGAAGAACTTGCCGACGTAGGCATGCTCTTCGGCGACAACGTCACCGGCGTCTATGGTTTCGAGGAGTTCTTCTTCCTCTATCGCAACACCAAGCTAGCAAACAGGTTGGCAGAGCTGACCGGCAGTTTCCCGGAACAGAGCGAATTCTGGAAGTTGCTACGCAGGCTGAGACCTTTCCCCGAACTGGCAAAACGCTTCGAGCAGATCTTTGATCCGGAAGGTGAAGTTATGGATACTGCCTCCCCGGAACTCCTTCGTATTCGCCGCAGTATTCACGGCTTGCGTTCACGTATTCAGAAGACCATGAACGGCATGCTGAGCGATCCCCGCTTTGCCAATTATATCCAGGATAAGTTCATTACTCAAAGAGATGATCGCTATGTCCTGCCGATCAAGGAAAGTGGCGCACCGATCGTCAAAGGGATCGTCCAAAGCCAATCCGGAAGCGGCTCGACTCTCTTTATCGAACCTGAAGCAGTAGTTCCTCTGAATAACGATCTACAGATCCTCAAACAAGACGAGAAACAAGAGATCTTCCGTATCTTCCGCAGCTACACGGATGACTACCGCTCGGTCAAACCGGAGGTGATCAGGAACATGGAGACTCTTGCGGAGCTCGATTTCCGCTATGCCTGCGCCAGGCTGTGCCGGGTTCTGGGTGCCAGGATCCCCAAGCTCAGCGATCAACCGGTTTTGAAGTTTATCTCTGCCAGACATCCGCTCCTTATCTTACGATTGGGGAATCCTCGGGAAGTGATCCCCTTCGATTTGGAACTTGGCACGGGCTATCGTTTTCTTGTCCTTTCCGGACCCAATACAGGCGGTAAAACCGTGCTGATGAAGGCGGTCGGACTCCTTACCCTGATGGCACTCTCAGGCTTGCCGATTCCAGCGGATGAAGACAGCCGGGTAGGGTGCTTCAGTTCTGTATTTGCAGATATCGGCGACGATCAATCGATCGAAAGCGCGCTATCCACCTTTTCCTCGCACCTGGATAAGATCAGCAGGATGCTGAGCCAGAGTGATCCAAATTCACTGGTGCTCATCGACGAGATCGGTGCCGCAACCGATCCCCAGCAAGGCTCCGCCATTGCGCAGGCGGTCATGGAAGGTCTCATCGAGAGACAATGCCGGGGAATCGTCACCACCCATTATACTGCGTTGAAAGTCTATGCCGAGAGGGCCGAGGGCTGCGTCAACGCCTCCATGCAGTTCGATCTCAAGAGCTTGCACCCCACTTACAGATTTGAGATCGGCTTCCCCGGGGACAGCTTTGCCATCGAAGTGGCGGCATCTTTGGGGATGAGTCCGGAACTTATCCTGCGCGCCAGGGAACTGAGCGGAAGCCAGAACCTTGAACTGGGTGAACTCCTGCGTAAACTGGAGAATGAGAAGAAGTCCCTCGCCAGGGAGCACTATCAGTATCAGCTCAAGAACCGCAATCTGGATGCCAGGCTGCAGGAGCTGGAAACCCGGGAATCCAGCCTCGAGGAAGAGCTCAAAGCCAGGAAACAGACATTCCTCAAGGAACTTCAGAAGGAACTGATCGCTCAGCAGAAGATCTATCAGCGTGAACTCGACGAACTGAAAAAGCTGGATAAAGACGAACGTAAGGTACTTTCGGAAAGAAAATTGCATACTCTGAGTGAACGTAACAGGGAACTGACCTCAAGCCTTTCTCAAGCCGCGACCGGGAATCGGAATCAGGTTTTCGAGCCCAAGGTCGGCGACAAGGTCTGGCTGCCGAATTTTGAAGCGGACGCCGTCATCCTCGATATCCGGGGTAGTGAAGCCCTGGTGGATATGAACGGGATCAGCTTCAAAAGTCCGCTGAATGCCCTGTATGAAAGCTCCGCCAAAGTGGAGAAAGCTCTCCCGCCAAGCGGGGGCAGAGGCGTCGCTCCCAACAGCGGGAAGTATGAGCTCAAGCTTCTTGGCTTGACTTTCGATGAGGCTCAGCCTCTTATCGACGAATTTATCGATGACGCGATCCTCAGCGGATTGCACAGCCTGCGCATCGTACACGGCAAGGGGACAGGAGCCCTAAGGAACAAGGTTCGGGGCTATCTGATGACCAAAAGACAAGTGATCGCGATCGACACTCCACCCATGAACGAGGGTGGCAGCGGCGTGACGATCGTGAAGATATAAAGGATAGGAATGGATCAGAGCCTGATTGATCAGATCAGACGTGCCAACGACATTGTGGAGGTGATCGGCGATTACCTTCCGCTCAAGCACGCCGGGATGAATCATCGTGGTCTCTGTCCCTTTCACAAGGACTCCAATCCCTCTTTGAACGTCAGCCAGTCCAAGCAGATCTTCAAGTGTTTCGCTTGCGGCAAAGCCGGAAATGTCTTCGGTTTTGTGCAGGAATTTGAGCATCTGAGCTTCATGGAGGCTGTCAAGAAGCTCGCTCAGCGAGTCGGGATCGCCATACCCGAATACGAACGAACCAAGACCGTCAGCACCAAACGTGAGCAGCTTCTCAGCGCCTACAAATCCGCGGGGGAGTTCTATGCCAATAACCTCTTTACCCACGGGAAGAACGTTCTTGATTATCTTGCCTCGCGCAAACTCAGCACAGAAACTGCGAAGAACTTACAGCTCGGTTATGCCCTGAACAGCGAAAAGGGGCTGCTCAACCACCTCATGAAAGAGGGTTATGGTGTCGCCATGCTCAAGGAATCCGGCCTCTTCGGCAACTATCAGGGTAACCTCGTCGACCAGTTTCGCGAGAGACTGATGTTCCCCATTCACAACAGCCTGGGAGAGATCGTCGCCTTCAGCGGCAGGGTCATGGATGCCAACGCGCCGGGAGGAAAGTATATAAACTCCCCCGGCACTGAGCTTTACACCAAAGGAAACGAACTTTACGGCTTGTTCAAGACCAAATACGAGATCGGTAAAGCCAAATCAGCCATCGTCTGTGAAGGCAATTTCGATTTTCTCAGGCTCTATGAGAGCGGTTTTCTCAATAGCGTCGCGTCGCTGGGAACCGCCTTCACGGAGGAACAGCTCTATCTCCTGATGCGCTACACCAAGCATGTCAACATGCTTTACGACGGGGATACTGCCGGGATCAAGGCAGCCGTCCGCTCCGGTCTGCTCTGCCTTTCTAAAGGGCTGGAGGTCACGATCACCGCTTTGCCCAAAGGGCAGGATCCGGATACCTACATCCTCGAGGAAGGCACTGACGCGTTGCGGGAGCTGATCGACAATTCCGAGCCGCTGATCAGCTATCTGGCAGGGACAAAAGACCTGGAAACCCCTGTCGCGGAGAGGATCGAGCAATTGATGGATTCCGTCCGCAGCGTCAAGGACGCAGTAGCCAGAGAGCTGCTCGTCAAAGACGTCTCCGAAGCTTTCGGGATCACCGAAGCTGCCCTGAACAGCAAGCTCCGGCGGACGACCGGTGCACGTCCGGCTGACAACGAAGCGGCTCCTCCGAGCGTTAAAACTCAGGATTATCAAGAGGAACGCTCGCTTCTGGTCCTGTCTCTAAAAGACGCAGAATCATTTAATTTACTTGCCAGTGAGATCACTGAGGATTATTTTCTCAATAGGCTGTATCGCGCGGTGTATAGATATATGCTGGAAAATATCCGGGTGGAGGACATTGACGAACCTTCCATGATATTGGATAACATAGAAAACATAGAGATAAAAGAATGTCTGGCAGAACTTCTGTTTGAGGACTTGCAAAGCATGAGCTTTAAACAAGCCTTAAAACAGGTTAGAATCCGTAAGATCCAGCATCAGATGGATGAATTGGACAGGATGATCGCGAAGGAGCCGCAGAATTTGGAACTCCTCAAGCAGAAAGAAAGCCTTTCTCAAATGTATCGCAGTATGACCAGCAGGGTCGTGAAACGGGTCCGTCTTTGATGGGCTGCATTTGAAGGAGCACGGATGATTACATACAATGAATGTTTGAAGAAGCTGGTAGAACTCGGTAAAGAGACCGGGTATATCACCTTCAAGCAGATCAATGAGATCTTGCCCAGTAACCCCCTTTTCCTCGATAAAGTCGATGACATCATCTTTGACCTCGGCCAGGACGGCATAGAGATCATCGATGAGACCGAAAAGCGGGTCACCAAGGGCGGAGCGGCGCTGAAGAAACCCGCAGCGCCCAAGAAATTCAAAACCAAACGCTATTACGACGATCCCGTGAGGATGTATCTCCGCGAGATGGGGCGCGTCCCGCTCCTCGATCGCGAGGGTGAGGTACGCGTCGCCAAGAAGATCGAGACCTACCAGAAGATGATCAATCAGAACGTATTCAAATCCGGCAGCACCCTGCGGGAAATGTACAACTTCCTGCATCGCTACCGTGAACGCAGGGTCCGCCTTGATCAGATCTTCAAGGTCGATATCGGCACCTGGATCGACAAGAATCAGGACGTCAAGATCATCGACAAATTCAAAGAGATCCTCAAGTCCAACGAAGCCACGCTCGATAAAGTCGGTACGATCCTGGACAATTGCGATTTTGACGATACCGGCACTGCCAACCGCCAGGAAGAGATCGACGACCTCCGTCAGCAGATCATCGACACTTTCTTTATCCTGAATTACAACGACAAGCTCATCAAGCGCATGGTTTACCGCATCCGCAGCCTGGTCGAGCGCATCGAAGAATCATACAACAGCATCACCGAGCTTACCCGGATCAAACGCTATACCATCGACGAGATCTGCACCTATGGCAGACGCGCCCGCAAGAGCGACGAGGACTTTGCCGAAGTCAAAGCCGAAACTAATATCGACCCCAATATCTTTGTGGAGACCCTGCGCAAGATCAAGAACGCCCGCCGCAAGATCAGACGCGTCGAGCTCGAAACCAAGATGACCGGCAGCGAACTGGTCTTCCTCCTGCGCGAGATCGACCGTGCCGAACGCAACAAGGACAAGGCGCAGAACGAGATGATCGAAGCAAACGTGCGTCTCGTGATCTCCATCGCCAAGCGTTACAACAACCGTGGCCTGGAATTCCTCGATCTCATCCAGGAAGGTAACACCGGCCTCATGCGCGCCGTCGAAAAATATGACTATCGCAAAGGTTATAAATTCAGCACCTATGCCACCTGGTGGATCCGCCAGGCGATCACCCGCGCCATCGCCGATCAGGCTCGCACCATCCGCATCCCGGTGCACATGATCGAATCCATAAACAAGATCAACCGCACCAGCCGCCGCCTTATGCAGAAGCTGGGTCGCGATCCCTATCCGGAAGAGATCTCCGAAGTTCTGGACATCCCCGTGGAGAAGATCAAGAACGTGCTCTC
>DAOPZE010000071.1:0-13395 GCA_035353255.1 Candidatus Cloacimonadota bacterium | reverse complement strand
AGCAACTGACTCTTAATCAGTGGGTCCGGGGTTCGAATCCCCGAAGATGTACCATGTGCATAATCTGCCCGGGACGTTGGCAAGGAAGTTGTCTCGCCCCCCGCAGTGAGTTATAGATCGCGGTAATTTGCCCTTTGCTTCGCGTAAAAAATGTGCTAAAGTGCGGTATTTTGAACCTACAGCGAGATTGCCGGCTTTAGCGCCGGCTTTTTTTGTATCCGCAATTCGGCAAAAATATCGATAAGCCCAAGGCTATGATCCTGTGAATCAACGGGATCACAAAACACAAATTAAGATAATTGAAATATACAAGGAGACAGCAATGACAGCTTTACACGCTGACATGAAACGGACGAAGACCAGTTATGTCTTCAGTTCTGAATCAGTATCGGAAGGACATCCGGACAAGGTCTGTGACCAGATCTCGGATGCAGTATTAGACGCGTATCTGGCAAAAGACCCGGATTCCAGAGTTGCCTGCGAAACCCTCGCCACCACCGACCGGGTGGTTATCGCCGGGGAAACTACTTCAAAAGCACATCCTCAGATCGAACCTATCGTCAGGGAAGTGATCAGGAAGATCGGTTACACCAACCTGAATACGGGCTTTGACGATGGCTGTATGATCGAGAACCATCTGCACAAACAGACCAAGGAACTCGCCAATAATTCCAAGCAGGTGAACGCCGGAGATCAGGGCTTGATGTTTGGCTATGCCTGCAATCAGACCAAGCAACTCATGCCAATTCCGATCGTGATGGCGCACAAGCTGTTGCAGGAACTCACCCGTCTGCGTAAGAACGGTATGATCCCTAACATTCTGCCGGATTCCAAGAGCCAGGTCAGTTTCCAATTTACCAATCGTCTGCCCGTTGCGCTTAAATCATTGATCATCTCCACCAATCATGTAGGCATGAATGACGCGAAGTTCGAAGATATGAAACACAGTATCGAAGAGCTTGTCGTCAAGCCGGTTGTCGCCCAGATAGAGAGCGAGAGTATCCATGAATTCAATACTTCTGAATGCCAGATCAAGATCAATCCTGCCAGTAAATGGGTCGCGGGTGGTCCTGCTGCTGATACCGGTCTGACCGGACGCAAGATCATCGTCGACACCTATGGCGGCTGGGCTCAACATGGCGGCGGAGCATTTTCCGGCAAGGACGCTACCAAAGTCGATCGCAGCGCGGCATATATGGCGCGCCACATCGCTAAGAGCGTGGTCGGCAGTGGATTAGCCAGCGAATGCCTGATCCAGTTCGGCTTCATCATTGGGGAAAAATATCCCGTATCTTTGATGATTGACACCTTCTCCAGCTCAAAGATCCCGGACGCAGAGATCGAGAAGATCGTGAAGAGTAGTTTTGACTTGACAGTTAAGGGAATCATAGATTATCTTGAACTAAGAAAACCGATCTACCTGCCTACGGCGGCTTATGGTCACTTTGGCAGAGACGATATCGAATTTAGCTGGGAGAAAATCAAAAAACTGGTATGAGATTCTACGAAAGCCTCCTGCATACCGATCCTTTCTTCCTGATCGCGGGACCCTGCGTGATCGAGGATGACGAGATTATGAAGCGTGTGGCGGAACAGCTCTGTGAGATCAGCCGGAGATACGATCTGATAACGATCTTCAAGGCTTCGTTCAAGAAGGCGAACCGAACTGCGGAAACCTCATACGCTGGTCCCGGAAGAGAGAAGGGACTGGCGAAGCTCGCTGCGATCAAAGCCGAGTTTGGGTTGCCGCTACTCACGGACGTGCATGAGATCGTGGACGTCAAACCGGTGGCAGAGGTCTGCGACATTCTCCAGATCCCGGCATTTCTCAGCCGTCAGACGGAGCTTATCCATGCCGCGGCGAATTCCGGCAGGATCGTAAATATCAAGAAAGGGCAGTTCATGGCTCCGGAAGATATGATCACCGCCACCGAGAAGGTCACGGCAACCAATAACTATCAGGTGTTGCTCACGGAGCGCGGGACAAGTTTTGGTTATCACAACCTCATCGTGGATTTTCGCAGTTTTGCGATCATGAATGAGACGCACTTTCCGGTGATCTATGACGTCACGCATAGTCTGCAGCGACCCTCAGTGAACCGGAGTTCGGGAGGGAATCCCGAATACGCGGAGATGATGGCGACTGCGGCGATGGCTACCGGTATGGTTCGCGGATTGTTCCTGGAAACGCATCCAAACCCCATGGAAGCGTTGTCGGACGCTGCCAGCATGCTCTCTCTGGATAAGGTGGAAGCCCTGATCGAGAAGTGCGTTAGGGTCAAAAACTCTCTTAGGATGAGCTATGAGTAATATCACTAAAACCTATAAAACGCCGGTGCAGTGGAGCGCGATCAAGTTGCTGATCCTGGATTGTGACGGCGTTCTTACGGACGGAAAGATCATTTACGCGGGGGAAGACCTCGAGCTTAAGCAGTTTGACGCGCATGACGGGCTGGGCTTTCATATCATGAAGCACACCGATATGATCACCGCAGTGATCACGGGACGTGTTTCTGCCGTTCTGGCAAGAAGATGCGCTGACCTTAAGATAGATCATCTCTTCCAAGGAGTTTTCAATAAGCTGCGTAAAGCGGAGGAACTGCTCAGAGAACTGAGGCTCGAATGGAAAAACTGCGTCTATATCGGTGATGACTGGAATGATATCCCGGTGATGCGAAAAGTTGCCCTTTCCTGTGCTCCCGCTGATGCCGCGGAAGATATACGGCGTCAGGCAGATATGGTCTGCTCAGCTTCAGGCGGAAGAGGAGCGGTCAGAGAAGTGATCGACCACATTCTCCACAAACAAGGACGATATGATCAAGCTGTTTCGGCGTATCTGGCAGAGATATCCTGAGCTGATCCTGTTTGGGCTCGTGCTTTTGAGCCTGGGAGGATGCAAAGACAAGCTGGTTCTGGATAATAAATCTCCGGCGATGGATCGAAACCTTCCGGATGAGACCAGCTATGGCGTGACGATCACTCAGCTCGATGGCAACAAGATCGAATATGTTCTTGAAGCTCAAAGGATAGAGAGGTTTTACGACCGCAAGATGCTCTATGGCTGGAATGTCAAGATCACCAGTTTCGACAATCTGGGTCGGATCAAATCGACTATAAAGGCGGATACGACCATCGTTGATGACGCGCGTAATACGATATTTACCAGCGGGAATGTCCTGATGAAATCAGATAATGGCAGCATCAGCACCCGAAAAATCCTCTGGGACAGGAACGTGGACGAGATCACTGCACCCGAACGAGTGGTATTAACAAGGGACGGAAGCGTGCTCAGGGGAACCAAACTTAGAACCAACAGCATGATCAGCTTCGCGGAAATGGACGCTGTCGAGGCAGAAGGGATCTTTGAAGAAAAAGATCTGGATTGGTAGCCTGTTCTTCCTGCTGGCGTTGTTGCTCCGGGGGCAAAATCCACCGGAGAAATTCCGCTTGGTTCACTCGGATAAACTCTTTCTGAACAAGGCAGAAAAGGAACAGGTACTGGAGCTGGCAGGCAAGGTCAATTTCTTTTATGGCAGGACGGAATTCAGTTGCGACAGGGCTCTGATACTGGATAAGCAGAAGATCGCAAGGTTGACGGGCAACGTTAAAGTATCCAATGACACTCTCAACCTCAGTGCCGACAGTCTCGCCTATTATCGTATCCCTCAGCAGATGAATCTGGGTGGGAACGTCTATATCACTGAGAAGAAGCCGGATGGCTCGGAAAGATGGTTTCGAAGCCAGTTCGCGAATTATGATAAAGTTAGCGAGAAGCTGACGGTATGGAAGGACGTAGAAGCCTTCGACCTTATGGAAAACGCGCATGTATCGTGTGGATACGCTTTCTGGGACAGACTTCTGGGGTACGCTTATATGATCGAGAAACCCAAGGTTCGTTCCGGAACAGCCGATACTCTCTATATTGAGTCGGACAAGATTGAGTTCTTCGATGAGGAACGCAAGATAGTCGCGACTTTCAATGTCTCGGTCAAGGCACGGGATTATACGGCGACGAGTGATTTTCTCCTGTACTTCGTCAATGAGGAGAGAGCTGTTTTCACCGGGGAACCGATCTTTGTCTCTGACTATGCCAGAGCAGAAGCCCGGGAATTCTATCTGTACTTCAACAAAAGAGAGCTGAAACGGGCGGAATTGGTGGATAGCTGCATGGTCTGGTTCGCGGAAGACCCGGCGAAAGAGAAAACCAACTGGGTCAGGGCAGACAATGTCAGTATCGCTTTCGATGGAGAAAAACTGAAAGAATTCCAAGCCGAGAAATCGGTATCTTACTACTACGAGCAGGAAAAGCAAGAAAAGAGGGACTACTTTTTGAACCAGGCTTTGGGCGAATCTCTGGAGGCTAAGTTTAACCCGGATAACAAGCTGGATTATCTGAATATGAAGAAAAACATCAAGGGTGTTTATAAGTTTCATACAAAGTCTTGACAAAATAAGCAGTGTCTTTAAAGGTTAAACGGATATGGAACTGCATAAAATACGCACACAGGATTTGGTCAAACGCTACGGTAAACGTACCGTGGTCAATGAACTTTGCATGGAGATCAATCAGGGTGAAGTCGTCGGTATCCTCGGTCCAAACGGAGCAGGGAAGACCACGACCTTCTATATGATCATCGGTTTGGCAAAACCGAACCGGGGCAAGGTTTTCTATGACAGCAAGGAGATCAGCAGACTCCCGATGTACCGTCGCGCAAGGCTGGGTATGGGCTATCTGGCTCAGGCTCCCTCAATCTTCGCCAAGCTGACCGTGGAGCAGAACGTACTCGCGATTCTTCAGACGCTTAAGCTGACCCGTAAAGAGCAGATGATCCGCCTGGCTTCTTCCCTGGAGGAGCTCAATCTAACCCACGTCGCCAAACAGAAGGCGTACACTCTATCAGGCGGTGAACGCCGTAAGCTGGAGATCACCCGTTCCCTGGTCACAAATCCATCTTTCATCTTCATGGATGAGCCCTTCGCCGGAGTCGATCCCATCGCGGTTGCTGATATTCAGGACATTATTGGCAGGCTTCGGGAGAAGAATATCGGCATTATGATCACCGATCACAACGTAATTGAGACTTTGAAAATAGTGAACAGGGCTTATATTATCTACGAAGGAAAAATTATAGTATCCGGAACATCACTGGAGCTGATAAATGATGAAAAAGCAAAACAGGTCTATTTGGGAGATAGATTCCTGACCAATCCCGTGTTTGAGTAGAGTATGAGTCCGCTCGATCAGTACCTGTCCCTTCGCCAGAAGCAGGAACTGGCGCTCAAGCCTAAGATGCTGCAATCTCTGAAGATGCTGGCATTGCCCGTGCTTGAGCTGGAATCCTATATTAAGCAGGAATTGGAACATAATCCCTTGCTGGAGCTTCGTGAAGATAAGGATGAAGAAGACATAGATGAAGCGGGTTTTGAGGCTCCGCACCCTGAATCGACCGTATCTATCGAGGAATCCGAAAGCTGTGATGAGAATTGTCAAACTCTCAATGAAGCTAAGGAACTCACCGAGATCCTCGACCAGTGGAACGACTTTCATCAAAGCTACGACAGCTGGCATGGCGAAAGCGAAGCGGAACATGGCGAGACGCTTATCCGCTATGAAGAAGACGGCAGGGATAAATTCCTCGAACAACTCTATCCGCTGAACCTACCTGAGAATGAAGTTGAGTTTATCAATGAACTCGTGGATAACTGCGACATCTATGGCTTCCTTCCCGCCTCCTTCCCGATCGTAAAGGCGGGACGCCAGCACAGGATCGGTCCGACCCGCAGTGTGGAACTGCATCAGATGGTTCTCAGCCTGAACCCCAAGGGGCTTACCGCCCGTAATCTGGCAGAATGCCTGATGGCTCAGCTCTCGGAAGAGCAGCTCGAGAATCGCATCGTCGTGGGGTTGATCAACGAGCAGTTCGAGAATCTTATCCATCGCCGCTATCAGAAGATAGCCTCCTATTTTGGCGTCTCCGAAGACACTATCATGCACGCCAGAGAGCAGATCGCAAGGCTCGATCCCAAGCCGGGACTGAGGATTCTTACCTCAAATGCCTCATATGTCTTCCCGGACGTGACCCTCAAGATGGTCGAGGGCGAATACGTCGTTATCATCAACGATCATATCACGCCCAATATCATCATCAGTCCACGCTATCGCAAGATGATCTCCCGCGGATACTTTGACAAGGAAACTATGGCATATGTCCGGGACAGGATCAATTCAGCCAAGTTCCTGATCAAATCTATCTTCATGCGGATGCGCACCCTGGAACGCGTGTCACTCTCGATCATCAAGCATCAGTATGATTTCTTTTATAATGGTTCAGGGCTGATGCAGCCTCTGACATATTCTGTGATCGCTCAGGACATGGGTGTTTCCGAATCCACCATTTCTCGTGTCGTGAAGCATAAATACGCTGAAACTCCCTACGGGATCTTTGCTTTCAAGGACTTTTTCTCTTCCACTGCCGGCAGAGATGACAATTATGATACCATCTCCAGACAAAAGGTCAAATCCAACATCATCCGCATGATCGAAGCGGAGGACAAGTCCAACCCCCTCAGTGACCAGGATCTGGTCGAAGTTCTCAAGGGTGAAGGGCTGAATATCTCCCGCAGGATCATCGCCAAATACAGGGATGAGCTGGGGATCTTGAACAGCAGACTGAGAAAGGTATAGGAGACAACAATAGTGCAAGAATATCAAGTAGCTGTGATCGGTGGAGGTCCCGGCGGTTATGAGACTGCCATCCGCCTCTCACAATTTGGAATAAACACTGTAGTTTTCGAGAAGGAACGCATCGGTGGCGTGTGCCTGAACTGGGGTTGTATCCCCACCAAAACCCTGGTCAAGACCGCTGAACTTTACAGCGAACTCAAGGATTCGGAGACCTACGGTCTTCCCGGCGCTGAGCTTTCTCTGGATTATGAGAAGGTCTTTGAACGAAAGAACAAGATCGTCGAGCAACTGGTCAGCGGGATCGAATATCTCTTTCGTAAACGTAAGATTCCCGTGGTAAACGACACGGTCACTGTTATTTCCAAAGATAACGACAGGTATATCCTGAGTACCGCTTCCGGAGAGCAGTTCTCGGCGGAGTATCTCGTTTTGGCTACCGGTTCTTCGGCCAAGAGCCTGCCCGGGATCAGAATCGATGAAGTAGATATCCTCTCCTCGACCGGCATGCTCCGTCTGCAACAACTCCCCAAAAGCCTGGCAGTAGTCGGCGGTGGAGTCATTGGATGCGAGTTTGCCTCGATCATGGCGACCTTCGGCGTCGAAGTGCACATCATCGAGTTTCTTCCCCGCCTGATCTCGCTTGAGGATGAAGAAATCTCCAAGCGTCTGACCATGGCTCTGAAGAAAGCCGGGATCAAGATACAGACGGGCGTCGGCGTACAAACTACTACGAAAACTAAGGATGGACTGGAACTGGCTCTCTCCAATGAGACCACTCTGGTCGTGGAAAAGGCTCTGATCAGCGTCGGCAGGATTCCTGTCTGCGACATCGACTGGCAAGGCATGGAACTGGTCAGAGAAAGAGGCGCGATCGTCATAAACGAACTCATGCTAACGAATTTGGAGCGTGTTTACGCCATTGGCGACGTCACTGCCAAACTGCAACTGGCACATACCGCCAGCAAGCAGGGGCTGATGGTCGCGGAGCAGATTCACGGCATGATCACCGGTCACAACGTTCAGCAACCTCCCCTGAATTATGCCAATATCCCCCGCTGCACCTTTACGCATCCGGAGATAGGCTCAGTGGGGCTGACCGAAAAAGAAGCACAAGAAAGCTACGGCGAGATCCTCGTAGGTCGTTTCCCCTTCACGGCAAACGGGAAGGCTATGGCTATGAGCAATACCTTTGGCTTTGTCAAAACGATAGCCCGAGCCGATACCGGCGAGCTTGTGGGGATGCATATTATTGGTCCCCAGGCAGCCGAACTGATCGCGCAGGGCGGGATTATGATCTCGATGAAGGTAAAAGCCGAAGATGTCGAATCCATGGTCTTTGCTCACCCGACCTTGTCCGAAGCGATCATGGAATCGCTGGAGGATATCCGCGGGCTTTCCATCCATAAAATCTAAGACAAGGAGGATCCTGACATGCAGATAACTATTACTGCCCGTCATTTCGAGCTTACCAAAGCAATCCGCGACTATGTGGAGACCTCATGTCTCAAGCTCAAAAAGTACTTTGACCATATCATCATCGTTCACGCTACCCTCGCGCTGGAGAATAGCCGGAACATTTGTGAACTTACTCTCCATGCTTCGCATTACAGCCTACAGAGCGAAGCTGAAGAGATGGATATGTACCTTTCCATCGATACAGCCGTGGACAAGATGGAAAACCAGATCAAGAAACTCAAGGATCGGGTGACCGACCACCAGAAGCGTGCCCTCAAGGATCAGTACGACGATTTTTCCCGCTCGTCCCTGATCGAAATGGGCGGTGAATCCCGGGTTCGCAAGACAGTCAAGACCAAGCGCATGGTTGCCGAGGTCATGTCCGTTCATGATGCACTGGAGAAGATGGAATCATCCAAGGAAGAATTCCTGATCTTCAAGAATCAGGAGACGGATGGCATCAACGTTCTGGTCAAAAAAGACGAAGATCATTATCGGCTCATCGAGCCATAAGTATATACTTGTCAGGGTCTTTGGCGGTCAACCCGTCAAGGACCCTCTTCTCTTTCCCCGCGCAATATATAAGGAGCCAGCCCACAGTGAAAGAAATAAGCGTTTATGAGTTTTTTGAGACCAAAAAGAAAGATCTTGCCCTCTCCCTGATCACTGAGCCGGAGACTCTGAATAAGAAGATCACCTCGCCCAATGTCAACCGTCCGGGGCTGGCGCTTGCCGGTTATCTGGAAGTATTCTCCTCGGAGCGCATCCAGGTCTTCGGTGAGACTGAAGTTCGTTTTTTGCAGAGCTTACCGGAAGAGGAACTGATCTCCAGAATGCGGGATGTATTCAAGACTGATATTCCTTGCGTGGTCATTTCTAAAGGCTTGACCCTTCCTCCGGTCGTTGAGTTCCTCGCCAACGATCTCAATATTGCCCTCCTTTCCAGCAGGCTTTCCACGATCAATCTCTTTGAGCACCTGACCCGCTATCTGCATGATATCTTCGCCCTGGAAAAGACAATCCACGCCACCCTTATCGACGTCTTCGGGCTGGGTATCCTGCTTACCGGAAAGAGCGGTATCGGGAAGAGCGAATGCGCCCTGGATCTGGTCAACCGAGGGCACTCGCTGGTGGGTGATGACTTGATCACTCTCAGATTCGTTGAGGACAAGCTGCTTGGCAAGTCCGGAAAGGACTTTGGACACTTCATGGAGATCCGTGGCATCGGTTTCGTAAACGTGGAGCGCATGTTCGGGATCGAACGTGTCCGTCTCCAGAAGAGCATCGATCTTCAGATCGAGTTGATGCCCTGGCAGGAGAATATGGACTACGAGAGGATCGGCTTGGTCAGCAACTACGCGGAACACCTCGGCTGCAAGATCCCCATCATCTACCTCCCTGTTTCACCTGGTAAGAACGTCTCCGTCATCGTCGAAGTGGCTGCCATGAACCTGATCCTCAAGAGTACCGGTTATGACGCCGCCGAAGATTTTAACCGCAAGGTTCACGAAGAGATACGTCAGAAGACGCTGCACAAAAAGCATGATCTGAGGTCTGAGGATAATGACTCAGAGAACGGTAACAGTTAGCAACAAACTTGGCTTACACGCCCGTCCCTCTGCTCTTCTGGTGAGGGCGGCGACGAAATATCGCTCAGAATTTTTTATTACCAAAGACGGTTTACAGATCAATGGTAAGAGCATCATGGGCGTGATGATGCTTGCCGCGGAATGCGGTTCCAAGCTGGAGTTGGCAGCCAACGGCGTCGATGAGGAATATCTCCTCGATGAGGTCGAAGAACTTATCAACAGCGGATTTGGAGAATGATCAGGTTAACCGGAACGACCCTTCTTCCCGGGCTGTTTATTGGTACCGCGAGGCTCATCTCTCAGGGTATCCAGCAGATCCCTTCCCGTAAGATCACTGCCAAAGAAGTGAACGGGGAGATCGAGGCGCTCCAGTCTGCTCTAAATGCCATCGAAGCTGAGATCAACCTTCAGCTGGACAATCCTGAGATTAACGACGCCGAGTCCGATATCCTGCAGGCTCATCTGATGATCCTGCGCGATCCTGAACTGGAGAAGGATCTCCTGTTTTCCATCGAGACGGAGCTTCTCTCCGCTCCTGCGGCTGTTCAGAAGGTCTTCGATTCTGTCTGCCGCCAATTCCGTGAGATGAAGAATGATTACTTTGCCCAGCGGGTCGCCGACTACAAAGATGTTGCCCAGAGAGTGATCTCGAGCCTTATCGGGGTCGAGCGCGGTCCCCTGAGAGAATTTCTCCCCACAGACATCGCAATCCTGGAAGAGATTAGCCCCAGCACGATCTCCCTGATGGCGAGAGCGGGTTTAAAAGCATATATAAGCCAGACCGGCAGCGTCAATTCTCACGCAGCGATTCTTTCTCGCGCCCTGGGAGTGATCTCGCTTGCGGCGGTGCCAAAACTTGTTGAGACGGTCAAGGATGGGGATACACTCATTCTTGATGCCGGAAAAGGCTTTGCGATCCTCGATCCGGACGCGGAAACCCTCACCCGGTATACTGAGCTGCTTGCCGGAGAAGCGCTAAAAGCCGAGGCACTGCAATCCCTGAACCGGCTTCCTGCCGTCACCTCCGAAGGAGAAAGGATCCAGCTCTATGCCAATATTGAGATACCCGCGGAACTTGAGGGGCTGATCGCCGCCAATCCCGACGGTATCGGACTCTTTCGCACGGAGTTCCTCTATCTTGAACGTCCGAATCTGCCCTCAGAACTGGAGCAGTATGATGTTTACCGGCTTATCGTCAGCCGTTTGAATCCCCGTCCGGTCACGATCCGCACCTTCGATCTGGGAGGTGATAAAGTTGCCGGTCTCATGCCAAGCGAACCGGAAGAGAACCCCTATCTCGGCAATCGTGGCTTCAGGTTTTCCGTGACCCGTCCGGACATCTTTCGGACACAACTACGCGCCATTCTCCGCGCTTCAGTGTGTGGCAAGGTTCGCGTGATGTTTCCCATGATCATCGATGCCAATGACTATTTGCGCGCCAGAGACATAGTTTACGACGTGATGAAGGAACTGGACGCCGAGGGCATCGGCTATGATCCTGAGATCATGCTGGGCTCGATGATCGAGGTTCCCTCCGCTGCACTCTGCGCGGATGAACTTGCCAGAGTTTGCGATTTTCTCAGTATCGGCACCAATGATCTGGTGCAATATTGCCTCGCCACCGACCGCAACAATGCCGCCATCGCTTCTTATTATGTGGAACATCATCCGGCAGTGATCAAACTTATCAGGATGGTCATCCATTCCGCGGGGGAGCATGGCATTCCGCTCTCCGTCTGCGGAGAAATGGCTTCCACTCCGCAATACATCCCTCTGCTACTGGGGCTGGGGATCAATGCCCTCAGCGTCAATACTCATCAGATAGCCAGAACCAGAGCGATCATCCGTAATTGTGACGCCCGGCTCCATGAGCTTCTGGGTGATCCGGCCAAGGTCTGGACCCTGGCAGAACTGGACGATCTGATCAAGAACGAATTTTCGCAGATACTTCAAATAAGGAGCTTGCCATGATACGCTATAATCCCGCCAACATGTTCTATTCTCATCAGCTCAGAACAGCGATCGAGCCACACAAGGTGAAGGATTACTATTACACTTGCCTGCAGGCTCATGAAGAGATCATCGCCGACCGTAAAGCCAATATCCTGGGCTTTTACGATCTTCCGGATCAGGACATCACCCCGATCACGGAATACTTTGCCCAGCTCGATCCCAGGTTTGACACCATGCTGGTTTTGGGTATCGGTGGAAGCGCCTTGGGCAACCGGGCTCTATATTCCGCCTTGCGCACAGAACGTGATCTGAAGAAGAAACTCTTTGTCTATGACAACGTCGATCCCGTCTATCTGCACGAGATCCTCGCCGGAATAAATCTGGAAACCACCCTCGTGAATGTCATCACCAAGAGCGGAACCACTGCTGAAACCATGGCGGGATACATGATCATCGCCGATATCCTCAAACAGAAGTTTCCCCGGGATTACCACACCCGGATGATCGTCACCACCGATAGGGAGAAGGGCTTTCTGCGCCAGGTGATCAGGGACGAAGGCTATCAATCTTTCATCGTTCCTGACAACGTCGGTGGAAGGTTCTCGGTTCTGACCGATGTGGGACTCGTCTCATCTGCTTTTACAGGTATCGATATCGCATCGCTGCTCAAAGGCGCGGGTGAGATGCGGGAACTCTGCGACGATCTGGATATGGAGGACAATCCCGCCTATCTCAACGGACTTTTGCATTATCTCTACCTCCGCGAGGGCAAAAACATCTCGGTGATGATGCCCTATTCCAATTCTCTTTACGACATGGCGGACTGGTATCGCCAACTCTGGGCAGAAAGCCTCGGCAAGCGCAAAGATCTCAAAGGCAGGGATATCTTCGTAGGGCAGACGCCTGTCAAAGCGCTCGGTACCACGGATCAGCATTCCCAGGTTCAGCTCTACGCCGAAGGTCCCTTTGATAAAGTCTTTACCTTCCTAGGTGTGGAGAGATTCTGCCACGATTATATCATCCCCGATCTGCATCCTGACCGTGAGGAAGTCTCATATCTGGGCAATAAACCCCTGAGCCAGTTGCTCAATGCTGAGCTGCACGCTACGGAGATCGCTTTGACCTCCGCCGGCAGACCCAGCTGCAAGATCCTCTTCCCTCGACTGGATGAGGAATCCCTCGGTTCCTTCATCATGATGTATGAGATCCAAACCGTCTTTGCCGGCAAGCTCCTGCACATCAATCCCCTGGATCAGCCCGGCGTGGAAGCGGGTAAGATCGCTACCTATACCCTGATGGGGAAGAAAGGGTTTTAGGATTAACAGTTTAGTGCAAGAAGAAGGGGTGGGGCACTATTCGTTAATCTGCGATTAAAGGCTTACCAATGCTCTTCCTAATAGTAATTGCTTGCTGAAGCATTGCTCTATCTATTGAGCTTAATTTATTGTAAACAGTCTGGTTGTCTTTTATTGTTTGCTCATACACTTCAAGAGCTTTTTCATTATTTGGATAGTACAGGATTATATTGTTTAGATAGCTGTAGAAATATATCGGGGTCATTATTTCATCATATTCGACTGACAGAGCTAGTTTGTGGTATTTCTCTAAGTCGTGATAATTAAATGAACCCCTCATTATCATTTCCTTTGCTTTCAAGTCGTATCACGTTTCGTGTTGAAATAAACAAGACGTTTATAAAACTAATCCGATCTA
>DAOPZE010000070.1:0-13561 GCA_035353255.1 Candidatus Cloacimonadota bacterium | reverse complement strand
GTGCCCCAGTAGCTCAGGGGATAGAGCAACGGTTTCCTAAACCGTTGGTCGGATGTTCGATTCATCTCTGGGGCACCATTATCAAATCATAAAGAAAGAGAATATATGACCAATATACGGGTCGGCAGTATCGCTGCTTTCCACTTGAACGAGACCTTGCAGACGGGCATGATCATCAGTTTGGAACAGCCTTATGCCAAGGTGTTGTCATCTGATTCTGAGATATTGCGATTGTCTTTTTCCCGTTTTTGTCTGCTCTCCGCCACAGTGTTCGGTCTATCCGATCCTTCTCCCTCTCAACGCCTGAATGATTTCAATACCAAGTTCAAGAACTTCCTCCTGCAGCTCGATCCTGAGGTTATCATCAGGAATTTCCCTGAAACCGGCGAACCACTCATGTGGGAAGAATATCAGGCTCTCTTGAAGGATCCCGATGATGTCCAGCTTTTTGCCCATTACTTCTTTCTTCGGAGTCATCCCGAATTATTCTCCTGGAAGAAGGACACGATCAGACTCAGAGATCCTGAGGAACGGCTCATCTACGATCACAAGATCGAACAACGAACCCACCGTGAAGCATTCCTAAGAAACTCAGCACCATATATCGAAGCAATATTGAAAGGCACTGAACCCAGCCGGATACAGGACAATGACCAATATACTCTCAGCCGGGACTTGCAAGCCTATCTGCTTCATAATGAAGCGCTTGATCTGATCAAACTGATCGCTCACACTGTAGATGATTCACCCTTGGAAGAGAAGATACGTAAGATCAGGCTCGCGTTGAACGATATCGATCAGGACACAGATCCTGCCCTTGCGGATTCAGGACTGCCTGTAAAGTTTCCACCATTGTCGCAAACCACTGTTGATCCGGTTCTCCCCTATCTCGATATCCCCGGGATATTCAGCATCGATGATCAGGACAGCGAAGATTTTGACGACGCGGTTAGCTTTGTCACCACTGCTTCAGGTTTTCAATTTGGCATACATATCTCTGCAGTGAGTTGCTCAATTCCCCTCCAAAGTCCCCTCTTCGGGGAAGCCTTGAACCGTGTTTCCTCACTGTATCTGACTCCAGGAGTGACACCTCTTTTCCCGGAGCAGCTCTCGACTGGAAAACTCAGCCTGATCGAAGGCGAGATCAAACCATCCCTCAGCCTCTTTGTCGATACGGATAGAGATTATCACATCGTGGGGCACAGATTTGAACTGTCTTCGCTCCGAATTGCCCAGAATCGATCCTACCGCGATATTGACAGGGATGTTCATCTCTCTCCGGTCCGGGAGTTTGCCGCGTTTAGCCGCAGTCTGGCAAAGGACAGGGAAAACGCTGCCAGAGTCCTCGACCGTGGCTATACGCATTTCCTGAAATTGCGATCCGGCAAACTCAGCATGCGGAGGATCGACCATCAAGCCCCTTCCCGTGTCCTTGTCGAAGAGATCATGGTGCTCTTCAATCGGTTATTCGCCCAGTTCGCCCTGGAGCATGACCTACCGCTCATCTTCAGGAATGTCAACAAGATACCGGTTAATGCCGATACCAATGGCTACACTGCCACGCAAGCGTATTTATCGACCCAGGCTGATTTTCATCCGGGTATCGGCTCAAGTGCCTATGTACATGCGACATCGCCCATCCGCAGAGTCACCGATCTGATCAATCAATACCAGTTCATCAGCTTGCTTCGTCATGAAACCGCGCCATTCAGCAGAGCGGATCTGGATAGGCTCATCCCCGATATAGAGAACAGGCTTCTGCATCAACGGGAGATCATCCATGCCAGCGAACGCTATTGGATGCTGAGGTATCTGGAACAGGAGCACTTGCATGTTCCGCTTTCGGGTGTGATCATCAAACATAGCCGGCAGGGAGTGCTCGTTGAACTGACCGAGTGGCAAAAACGTGTATTGGTCAAGACTGAGAGCCGTGCCCAGGCAGGCAGGGAGATCCAGTTGGTGATCACTTCGGTAGATCCGGAAAAGGGATTCGCCGTTGGAGATATCGTCTGCTAAAGCTATTTCAAAAGTAGGTCTCAACGCAATCGGGGGCGTACGCAACCCGACTGAGCATTAACATATTATCAAATCCCTTTTACACCCAGTTAAGGTCATATACATCCCGGACAGAACCCGTGCGATTCCCATGCTTTGCACGGGAATCGCACGGGGCGCACATGGGCTGTTCCTGATCTTAACTAGATGATACAGGCATTACTGAAAGGTTCTCATTGCTGATCTCAGGTATATGATAAGCAGATCTGTCCGGTATCATTCTGGTATCATATCCTGTCTTTACAGGAAATGATACCGGAATGATACCCTGAAGATCGGGGGAAAACAAAGAGGAAAGCTACGAGACGCGTCATGACCATTCTCGTAGCAAAGCAGGCATCAAAAAAAGAAAAGCTCCGGTTTCCCGAAGCTTTCCATATCGAATCGCTAATTCAGCAGACTTATTTCATCATGAGCATTTTGCGGCTTTGGCTATAGCCCTTGGTATCCAGTCTGTAGAGATACACGCCGGATGCGACGGGGCGATTGTGCTGATCACGACCATCCCAAACGATGTTGTGTCTGCCGGCTTGTTTGTCTCCGCTGAAGAGAGTTTTGACCAATTGCCCTTTGAGGTTGTAGATCCTCAGGTTCACTGCTCCACCTTCAGCCAGATCGAAGGCAATTGTCGTCGTCGGATTGAAGGGGTTGGGGTAATTCGCCTTGAGGTTGGTCGTCAATCCGGGCACCTGAGGATCGTTGTTATCCGTGTAAGGATAAGCAAAGGACAAGGTGTCCGAAGGGCTTCCTTCCACGTTTATGTAGCGCACGCGGATGTAATACTGATAGTTACCGATCAGGGTCAGCGTCTCTTCATAATTCAGATCAGTTGTTTCTTCCACGAAAGTGAAAGGACCGGTATCGAATCTCTTGTAAACCTTATAACTGACCACCGGAAGCACGGGATCGAAAGGTTCGGTCCAGGCAATGGTGAGCAGTCCGGTCTCATTATTCACCGTGAAAGAAGTGCTGAAAGGCTTCGGCAGATAGATCAGGGTGAATTCCGTATATTGGCTTTGATTCGTCGGTGAGATCGTGAAAGGTCCATAGGCGGATGACTGATGGTTCTTCATGTCCGCGCTGGCATAATAGGTTCCATTCTTCAGATAGACCTTGAATGTGCCATCGTTACCCGGGTGGGACGCGAAGTTGTTTGAAGTATGAACTGTGGCGAGATTGGGGCTGAATTCGGAGGTGGGAATGACCAATCCGGTCAGGAATCCTGTTCTCTTGTCCACGCCGCTCAGATCGAAGTTGTCGATGAACCAGCCGATATTGGTGGTTTCGCCATCTGAACCGAATCTGAACCTGAACATAACGGTCTGTCCCGCATACTGGCTAAGGTTGAAGGTTGCAGTCTGCCAGCCACTGCTTGATCCGGAATAACCGGCTTCGCCGTTCAATCCTGCGATATTGTTCGATGGATAACCACCGTTGGGTGTCAACGTTGTCCAGCTTGTACCACCGTTGGTAGTAATGCTGATATTTCCACCGTCATAACCATTTTCAGTCGCGTAGAAGTGTTTTAGACTGAGCACGCTGTTCGTGGTCAACAGGTAACTTGCTGAGAAGAGCTTGTAATCAACCAGATCAGGGTAGTTGCCGGAAAGTCCGGTTGCCCAGACGTTTGCTCCGGAGAATGGAGTGACCTGCGTGGGATGTCCCCAGGTCCAGCCGATCTCAGGATCGAAATCAGCGTCCTCCTGATCGAAGTTGTTGAATTCATTCGGTAAGTTATAGGGAACAAACAGCTCGGTGCTATAGTCCAGAGCGTTGCTGGAAGTAGTGCTGAAGGTGAATGGAATGTATGTTCCGGTTCCGGTATTGCCTGTGAAATCCAGCTCATAAACGAACTGAGTGATGTTGTTCGGCAGGATTCCGGGTACGGAGAAGACAGGATTGGTTATGGCCACGCCGGCAAAGGTAGTTGATAAAGTACCTGCCACGTCGCGTGCTTCAACGGCTGTACCGTTCTTTACGTTGACGATGAGCTTCACGGTCTCGTCGATATCGATCACGCCGTTATAGGTCGCGTCCGCGTCATTGACCAGGATCGAGTGCAGGCGGATCATAGAAGCATCCACACGGATACTGAAAGGACGAACCCATGTCTCTTCTCCGGCAACGATGGTCAGCTCGAAATTGACCACTTCGCCATCAGGACAATCAGGAGAAACCGAGAACATGAAAGGCGTACGGTTCACTCCTATGGCTTCCTCGGTGAGAGGATAGTATTCTGAAGTGGAATTCAGCATGGTGATGTACTCGTCGGCACAGGTCAAAGTAGTTGTGATACCGCTGGCAGGTGCATTACCGATGTTATTCAGCTGCACGCCGAGTTTGATCGTCTCACCGGGCTCCACGACGCTGTTGCCATTGCTGTCCACGTCATCAATATAGGTCTCACCCACGATGAGATGCGCAGCCTGATGGAAAACAGGAACATTGGTGATCAGGATAGCGCGTTGGCTCGCCAGAGGTGAAGCAGCCAGAGGATAGGTGTTATTGAATGAATACTCGAGACCAACCGTGCCGGTATGATCTTCGATACCTATCGTGGAATAGCAGCCATGGTTGTTGCTGGTCTGAGAATTGACGTTATTGAAAACATTGTATTGGAACTTGATCGGTCCGTCTCCCAAAGAGGTGGGATAGACTGACTGATCATAGAGAATAGCCTGGAATGTCTCGACAGATGAACCGTTGTGACCGTTCTTCATGTTGTACCATTCGACGATGAAGGCATGATTGTTGCGGTCAAACCAGGTGTAAACATTACCACCGGAATGAGTCGCCAGATCATCCCAGAAGGGAGCGATCATCGGGCTGGGTCCCATTGCGCCGGGAAGCCTGAAGTTACGGAATTCAGGGTTGGATGAAGCACCCATGGCGATGAAACCATTCGTGCTGATCGAAGCGGTTTCGTACATTCTGCCATAGAACTGGAAGGGGAAGGGTAAGGTCACGGTCGTAATAGCTACCGCGCCGACCTGGTCGCCTTCGTCTCCGCTGCTGTAGGAATCGCTAAGGGGCAACATCGTTCCCACACCGCCTTCCGCGGGAGCAATACCTGTCCAGGAATAGGTCGGGACGTTGGCGTAACTCCAGTCATGGTCGTCATAGATCACGTAGCCATAGCTGTCCGGACCCAGAGGATCCTGAACGGATACAACGCCGATGGTCAGTGAGAAATCCAGGAATTGTTCAAAACCTGCGGTCGTATAGAGCTTTAGCCGCATGGGGATGTTCATTCCGGGAAGGATCGTCTCTCTGGCATGAATGGTAAAGTTATCCGTGGTGGTCGCGATAGGAGCGCCAACGGCAACGTCACCGAAATAGCCGATGTTATCGCTGATGGTCACAAGGTCGTTGAGGCTGTAGAGCCTTCCATACATACCTGTGATGGCAAGAGGACCGTTGTTAGTTATTGCGACGTTCAGAGGAGAAGTCTCGTTGGGATCGAGAGCGCCATTGCCTCCATCCGCGACGGCATAGGAACTGTACACAAAGTGAGGGCTTTCCACGGGGATGAATTCAGAAACAGTGTAAGGTACCGCTGAGCCATCGACCAGGTTAAGGTGGATCCTGATCATGCTGCCCTGGGGAGCATTCTGGGCAATCGTCATCACGATCGGCTGTGCGTTGAATCCCAGATTACCGGCGGGGATGTTACCATAGGTGACTAACGAGTCTGCGAAGGTCACATAGGGGCTGTTGCTGTTGACGTAACCTGTAATGCTGTTGATCGCGGCAGATCCTGTGTTCTGCAGACCAAACTGCAGTTCCAGTGTCTCGCCGTTGTTGGCGATGTCATTGTCATTACCGACTGAGGCGCCGAAGTTGTCATCGTCGAGAGTGATCGTTCCGGGAACTAGTGCTCCGGTGTCGGTGATCGCCACGTTTATCTGAGAAGGTTTGTAATTGTGCTTGGATACGGTGATGATGCCTGTTCCGGCAGTGAGAGTCTCGGGAAGAATCAGGATCACATTCCCGTCAATGTCGGTATAGCCACGGGAAACGACTTGCCCCGCGGCAGTAAGGGTCACACATGCACCCTGAACCACACCGTTGGTATCACTGACTGCGACGTCAAGCAGGCTCAATCCCACCGGGATAGACGGGCTGACACTCACAGTGAACTGACCGGGGATGCCTGCGAAGACTTCCATGGTCGGATCGCCCATCAGGTTGCACCAGTGGGCAAAGTTCGTTGCGTTGGTTGGGGATGACACGCCAAAGATCTGATTGATATAGACCTTACCGGCGAGAAGGCCTTCTCCCATGGTACGCATACCTGATTGGAAGATACCGGAGACAATACCGCCATTGAGGCAGTTATTGAAGGTTGTATGCGTCGAAGAAGTGGACATACCGATGGCGGTCACGGAACCCTTAGGCGTAGCGACCGAGCCGAGCCTGATGAAGGCCTCTGTGGTTCCCGTTCCTGTCGCGTAATTGCCTGTCGAGCAGGTAATGATCACCGCGTGAGGCAGTTTGTATCCATTGAACAAGGATTCGGTAGGACTCCAACCGCTCATACCGATATAACCACGGTAGTTGAACATGCCAATACCTTGGTTGATAGCTGTATTCATCGCACTGACAGAGGGTCCGCTGGTCAGAAGCTCGGTATAAGTGTAGTTGGGGTTTACCATCAGAGATATTTCTTTGAGATACTTGTTGATATAATATGTTGAAACACCCGAATGAGCGGAATCACCAACCAGAAGCATCTTGTTCAACCAACTGGCGGTGGACAAGTCTATGTCTTTCTCGTAAAGATATATCTTGTTCAGGACAACCTGAAGCTGAGAGAGGTTTTCCACAGAAATACGTCCGATATAGACGTCTCCAACTCCATCGGTACCAGCCAGATGCGTGTAAGGATAATCTCCACCACCGCTGGATACAGTAAACGCAGGAATAGTATAAGATCCGGAGACATCACCCAGAAGGATGATAAAATCAGGGCGGGTTGTCACGTCGTTGTAGAGATTCTGGATATAGGTCTTGATGGCAGTGGTAGATGTTCCTGCGGTAGTCGTACTGACAACGCGAACATCAGCGCCTTTCTGCCTTTTCCAGAGGACAAACTGATCCAGACTTGTGACGAAAGCAGGATCCGCATTATTGCCATAGATAAGAAGATATCTGGGAGGTGTGCCGGGAGCAACGAGGGTTCTGTAGTCGTCGAAGTTCAGCACTGAGAACTCATACATCTTCTCAAAAGAAGGAGAAATAGAAGTAGGCTCAGAAGCAAGTTCATTGATTCCAGGTTCGTCTGTGAAATTCACGCGCAGGTTAATCGTCTGACGCGCGGAGAGCACACCAGTCTCGGCATTGTAGAAGAAGGGGCTAACCTGCAACGCTACTATTCTCAGGTCTCTGAGGATAACTGGGTCACCATAATGCAAAGCCGTTTCCGGGTAATTCCCACCACTTGCATAGAAATCATCGTTGATCACAAAGCCCTTGGGAGAATCAAGATCGTTTCCCTGTTGAACGGGATAAGGCAGATACTGCCCCAGGGGGCTTACTTGACTGTCCAACGCTTCTATGGAGACACTTCCATGCGCAGGTATCGCGATCGAAGTGCTTAGCACTGGGAATTCAGGCATGCCTTGCTCCAGGAGCTGACCTGAACCGGCTACCAGAATGTGGTGATAGGTTTTGTTGCCAATCGTTTCCTCGGTAATCTCATAATCAGGCAACTTGAACTGGATGTCCATCGAGGACGCTGACCGTGAGATTATCTGGAAAGCAGGAGAGCTTGCCAACGGCAGTTGATTGCCGTTCGAGGCAAACATCAGGCTAACCCAGATACAGATTAGTATTAAGGCAAATTTCTTCATTTGTTTTCCTCAACCTTCTTTAGATTATAAATCTCTGTCCCATCCTTATGCAAAGTTCATTCCCAAAAGCAGATATTATTCCTTCCCAGAGGCTCACTTGCATGTTCTATGGGATAAAAAAAGGCTGCCGAAGCAGCCTCATCAATTACAGGTTATAATACAGAATCATTTCATGGGGGTGTGGACGATTATTCACAGCCTCATGTTCAGTAAGCTTCATTTTGATATGAGTCGCGATCAGTTCCTCGTTGAATACATCTCCGGCAAGAAGATAATCATGATCTTCCTGCAAAGCCTGCATAGCTTCCGGGAGGTTAGCCGGTATCGAGGCAAGAGTCGCTTTCTTCTCTTCGCTCCAGGCAAAGACGTTGTCATCGAAAGGTCCGAGGTTGTACTTTTTCGGATCGATCTTGTTCTTGATACCATCAAGTCCGGCCATCAGGAGAGCGCTCATTGCCAGATATGGATTACAGGTCGCATCACCGGTGCGGAACTCAAAGCGTTTGCTCTCAGGCGTATTGGCATACTTGGGGATACGGATCGCTGCTGAGCGGTTTGCCAGCCCGTAGAACAGCTTAACCGGGGCTTCAAAGCCGGGAAGAAGACGCTTGAATGAGTTCGTGCTGGGATTGGTGAAAGCCACCAACGATCTACCGTGCCTGAGGATACCACCGATGAACCAGATGGCTTCATTGGAGAGATCAGCATAACCACCTTTCTTGTAGAATATATTCTTGCCTTTCTTGTGCAACATCATGTGGAAGTGCATTCCATTTCCCGCCTGGTCAAAAACCGGCTTGGGCATGAATGTCGCGGTCAAGCCATTGTCCAGAGCAGTCCTGCGGATGACATCTTTCATGACCATTGCGTCATCACAGATCTTGGGGAATTCGAGCAGTTCGGTCTCGATCTCCTGCTGAGAAGAGAGTCCCACTTCGTGATGGTGATAGCGCACTTTGATACCCATATCTTCCATGATATCCACCATTTCCTGACGTATCTCATAGAATCTGTCGAACGGTGTGTCCATGTGATATCCTTTGATGTCCTGACGCGAGACTCCATCTGTGTCATCAAAGTCCATTGGTAGGGCTTCTTTGGTCTCTGTGCTGGAGATGGTGTAACCGGCAGAATAGCGGTCAGAAGTCGTCTCCAGAGCGTCAAAGAGGTGGAATTCCAGCTCAGGGATCCAAGAGGAAGTATCGGCAACTCCTGTGCTCTTCAGATAGGCATGCGCTCTTTGGGCAACGCTTCGGGGGTCTTTCTTGACTCCGATCCTGGTGTCCGCGTCGCAGATCGAGCAGATAAATCTAAGTGTCGGTGTCTCATAGAACGGATCGATGACTGCCGTCTCGAGATCAGGCATCAGCACCATGTCGCCACTTTCCACATCTCTCATTCCGGGAATGCTTGACCCATCGAAAGGAACGCCATTCTTGAGGACATAATCAAGCCTGCGGGCTGGAAAAGTGATGTGATACCATTTTCCGTCAAGACCGCAATACTTCAGGTCTATCGCCTGAATGTCCTCAGACTCGATGACTTCGTTGATCTTGTCAATTTTCATCTTGTTCTCCATGTATATCTTTGTTAATGTTATTTCTTCTAAGGTATGATGCAATTTACAGCCCAACCCCCAGGAGATTCATACAGAATCTCACAATGGGCATCAGGAGATGACCGACCGGATTGAGCCCCACAAGATTCGAGCCGATCAGTACAGCGATCAGGATAAACATCCCTTTTCGTTCCTGCAGGGTCCAGCGGTAATATGCCGTATCGGATAGGAACATCCCCAAAACCTTGGAGCCATCCAGCGGTGGGATGGGGATCAGGTTGAACAGCGCCAGTAGCAGATTCAGGAAGATCACGTATGTACAAACCGCGGCCATATACAGATTTGTCTGCGTCAGGTGATAGATCAGTGCGAATACTACTGCGATCAGGATGTTAGAGAGCGGACCCGCAATTGCGGTTATACCCGAATCACGCTTAAAATCCCTGAAATTGTAGGGGTTGATCGGAACGGGCTTGGCATAGCCAAAGACGAATCCCGCGCTAAAGTACAACAGGAGCGGCAGAATGACCGTCCCGAAAATATCGACATGGCGGAGCGGATTCAGGCTGAGACGTCTCTGCCTCTGTGCGGTATCATCACCAAGCCAGTTCGCTGCCCAGGCATGGCTGACCTCATGGATTATGATGCTGTAGAATACGAGCAGGACTATCGTACCGTTCAGGACAATTCTTTCAATCACAGTCGTTGATCCTATCCTTTGCGGATACGGCGGAATTTACGTTTCCCGCACTTGATGACCATGCCATCGGCCACCACGATCTCCGCGTCAAACTCGGTGATCTTTTTGCCGTCGATGGAGACTCCGCCCTGCATGATCAGTCTTTTAGCTTCGCTATTGGTTTCGCAAAGCCCGCTTTCGGTGAGGATCTTCAGGAGTTTAACCGCAGGTTCGTTTACAGCGAAATCCGGAATATCCTCAGGAATCTCCTTTTGGGAGAACTGCCTTTCAAAGGCTTCCTGCGCCTCAAGTGACGCTTCTTCACCGTGATAGAGCCGGACGATCTCTCTTCCCAGACGCTTCTTCAGTACCATAGGATTGATCCCGCTTTCGAGCTCCGTTTTGATCTTGGCGATCTCATCGGGATGCAGGGTCGTCGCATAGTTATAATAGTTTACAATGAGCGAATCCGGAATGGACATAACCTTTCCGAACTTCTCGTTAGGGGTATCAAATACTGCAATATAGTTGTTTAGCGACTTGCTCATTTTGTTTACACCATCGGTGCCCATGAGGATCGGGGAAAGGACCGCGATCTGCTGATCCTGCCCAAAATAGCGTTGCATGTCACGTCCGGTGAGAATATTGAATTTCTGCTCAGTCGCGCCCAGTTCGATGTCGCTTTCGATCGCAACCGAATCATAGCCCTGCAGAATGGGATACATGATCTCATGCATTCCCAGAGGAAAACCCTGCTCGTACCTGGTTCTGAACGTGTCATGTGCCAGGAACTGCGCCAGAGTGAACTTGCCCATCAGCTTCAGCACGTCGCTCATTCCCATGGGACCGAACCATTCGGTTTGATAGCGGACTTCCGTCTTGGCAGGATCGAGCACGGTGAAGAGCTGTTCCATGTATTTGGCGCTATTAATGAGGATATCTTCCTTGGTCAGCGGAGGACGGGATTCGTCTCTGCCGGTGGGATCGCCGATTTGGGCTGTAAAATCGCCGATGATAATGACGCCTGTGTGTCCCAGATCCTGAAAATCACGCATCTTGCGGATGGGTACCAAATGCCCGATGTGGACATCAAAACCGGTCGGGTCGATACCGTATTTGACGCGCAGGGGTTTTCCGGTCTTGGCTGATTTCTCCAGCTTCTTGACCAGTTCTTCCAGAGGGATGATTTCCTCAACCCCTTTTTTTATGATTTTGAGTTCATTTTCAAAGTTCATTTTTCCTTCAATACCTTGTAAAAGTGTCTGGCACTATGCCTGAAATTCCGTTTATTTGTCAAGCGAAAGTCGTTCTCATCATTCGTTATAGCTTGGTTGATGTCCTTACCGTTCAAGATCAGGCAACGAAATAGGAGCCCTGATCAGCTCTTTTCGCTCCATTAAGCTTGTGCGTTGCCCGACTGTAAGTTGCCGTAGTCATTCCGGTATCATTTCCTGTCATGACAGGAAATGATACCGGAATGATACCGAAATGATATCCGTCAGACCTATAGGGAGGAGACAAGCGGGATAATTGGAGCAATCATTTCATCTAAAGAAAGGGTCGAACGTTAAGTTCGACCCGGGTAATCATTTATTGAGTAGTTTACTTATCTGAGCAGTGCCCCGATCCTCTCTGCTTCCTTATCCATCATCGCTTCAGGTTTGGACAGCATATAAGTGATGATCGAGCCCTTCATTGGGATAGCTCCGTGATTAACCGCGATCTGCGATAGTGTCTTGATCGCGCCTGAGCCGCCCAAGAAAGCAAGAGGGAATCCCATGGTCACGAAGGGCAGGAATTTCTTACCTCTCAAGCTTTTCAGGTCCTGCATGGCTTTGATCGCCAAGGGTGCGCAACGGAAAGCCCAGATCGGGCTGCCGATGCAGAGAGCGTCAAAATCATCCAGAGCGGGAAGCTCTTTCAGACGGAGAGTTTCTGGTTTGGGCAGAGTCCCGTTGGGAATCTGATCGACCGTTTCCAGTTCATGCAAAACGGCAGAAGCGCCGTTTTTATTCAGATGAGCCGCGATCTTCTCCGCGAAAGCTTTTGTATGACCGGTCTGTGAATGATACATGATCATCACTTTCATGGCAGCATCTCCGCGGTTTGTCTGGCGTTGTCGTTACGTTCCCAGCGGTCGTCGATCTTGGTCTTGATCGGGCTGTGGTTCTTGAAGTAATGGACGATAGCGTCACGGAGATTGATCTGATGATAAGTGATGTCCGCTTCCGGAACCTGAGTCAGGAGTGTCAATCCGGCGTTGCCTTGCATGAGGAAGTCAGTCGTCGTGCAGGTGTATATCTTCTTCGGATCCCAAGGTTGTCCACCGATGCGCAAAGACGTCACTCTGTCCATATCGGGACGCTTCTTGGAATAGACGACGTTTGAACCGCTGACGACCAGACCATGTCTGCTCCCAACCACACGTGTTTCGATGATCTTGCGCAGGAACTCGCCTGTGCATTTGAAGCTGACGACCATGTTGTCGAAAGGCATGACGTCGAAGACGTTGCGATAGGTCACAGGACCGCTGGCGATATCGGCGCGGATACCTCCAAGATTGATGAAGGCGAAATCCGCGTTCACTTCAGCTCGCATGGCATCGACGACCGTGTTGCCCATCAGGCTTTGCGCGTCAACATTGGTGCGGGAAAGGTAAACTCCGGCGCTGCCGATGATCTCGTCCATGCCCTTTTCGGCAATTGCAACCTGCTTGGCGATCGCGCCACCGATCTCTTCATCGGGGACGAATTCGTCTTCAAAGAGTGTGACCATAATGCCTTCACGCATGGCAGGGGTTTCATAACCTGAGACGGTCTTGGTGTCTTTATCGATCTTGAGTGTGATCCACCCGAGATTTGAACCGTACGCGTAGCCCTGGATCACCATGGTTTGGGTCACAGGATCGATCCACGGTTTGGCGACTCCACGATGCATGTGCCCACCAATGAAGAGGTCTATTCCATCTACCTCACGGGCTATCTCCTGGGCGTCGTAACCCCAAACCTCATAACGCTTGTCACTCAAAGGAGTGCCCTTGGCGTCATAGCGAGTCAGATATGTTGCTTCGGGATCATATGGTAATCCTGCGTGACCGATGACGATCACCATATCGACTTTTTCGACCTGACGAAGATGTTTCACCCATTTTGCTACCTCTTCCTTCTCGGAGAGGAAGTCGATGTTCTTGATGTTCTCAGGAAAGCTCATCTTCTCCGTGTCGGTGGTGGTCATACCCAGAACACCGATGCGCATACCGAGCTTATTGAGAATGACATAGGGCTTCAAATAGTCAGGAAAGGCTCCATTGCTGCGTTCAACGATGTTGCAGGAGACGATAGGGAATTTCGCCATCTTGAGGGTCTTGACAAGTTCTGCCTCATTGATATCATATTCATGGTTGCCAATGGTCATGGC
>DAOPZE010000069.1:0-13670 GCA_035353255.1 Candidatus Cloacimonadota bacterium | reverse complement strand
CTCCTGGTCGGCTATTTTACCCAGTTCGGAGATGGCGCAAGCGCGTTTGAGCCGATAGGCCATCTGTATAAGACTGAAGTCTGGAAAATGGCTAAACTGCTGGGAGTACCGGAAACCATTATCAGCAAGACTCCAACCGCCGATCTGTGGGAAGGACAGACTGATGAACAGGAATTGGGTATCAGCTATCCTGTTCTCGACGAGATCCTCTATGAATTGACAGAATTGGATATGAATCCCACAGCGACTGAAAACTTGACACATCCCCAAGCGATGTATGACAAGGTGAACAACCTCATCCGCAACAGCGAATTCAAAAGACACCCAGCACCGATCCCGGAGTTAGACTGATGCTTGGACTGCTAAAGAACAACCGTTGTCCCCGCTGTCACAACAACCGTGCAATCCGTAAATGCCCCCGCAACAACCGCGATATTTGCTGGGACTGCTGCAATTTGATCCGCATCGATCTGCGTTGTCCGGCTGTTTGCCCATACAAACCTGTCAGCGACCCTGAGCATCCGAGCCCCTTCCCTGCATTCAAAGCAGATTCTCATCTGGAATCTATCCAAGCCTGCAAGCAGTACATTGATCTCTGGATCAACAAACTGAATCCTGAGCTGAACGATCATACACCCTCACAATACGCCATAGATAACAAGCAAGAACTCCTTGCCTGGCTCACCAAGTTTCAATATCCTGCCTATTTTCCTCTGGACTATCTGCTCCAAAAACTTGGGATTTCTGAAGTCAAATCAGAGAATCCTCCTGATCCGGAACTTACCGTAAAGGAATATTATGACCATATCATAGCTCTGGAATGGGATAAACTAATCTACCAGACCATCAACGACAGAGCCCTGAACGGAACCGATGATAGATACGCGGAGATCATTTCCGCGATCCCTCAACTCCGTAAAATGACCTCGTTTGATATCATCCATGCGGGAGTCACTGAAGATGGGGGAAGCGCCTTTGTCTTCGGGGAGATCAATCACAAGGAGAACTGGACCTTCCTGCTGACCAATGCCAACAAACGCTGGGCCTTACGTCAGAACATCAATGGCAGTCCACAGGCGTATTACCGGCAGAATGAGATCTTCACAGGCATAGCGGACGCTCTCTCAAAAGCAGACGACTCCACAACCTGGACACTGATCTCAGCCGCCTTGCGAACCTACCCCGATTGCGCTGATCTCTATTATTACCGTGGTCTCTACTGGCAGTTAGTCAAGCAATACGATAAAGCCAAGGTCGATTTTTTCAGCTCAATAGCCCTGGACAACTATCTGGAAGTCAGCTATGTTCACCTGGCGAATCTCAACCTCGTGGACAAGAACTATCAGGAAGGTCTTTATTGGAACGAAGAACTCTCATACCTGCGTCCGGATGATCCGGCGATCCGCAGTAATGTCGCCGCCTGTTATGCATCAATGGGTGACCTAGAGAAAGCCAGAGAGATATGGGAAAAGATCGTTAGGGAGCATCCCGAGTTTCAAGTAGCCCGACAGAATCTGGAGAGACTGAAGCAGTGACCTACGATCCCATCTGGATGAAGCGCGCGATCAGAAACGCCGAAAAAGCCAGAGGCACTTGTTCACCCAATCCCTTCGTTGGGGCAGTGATCGTCAAAGCCGGTAAAGTAATCGCCGACGGCTGGACCCAGTCCTACGGTTCCGATCATGCCGAGATCCATGCTCTCAAACGAGCCAAAGGCAGCGTGCGGGGAGCAGAGATCTATGTGACCCTTGAGCCGTGTTCGCATTACGGTAAAACCCCGCCTTGCGCCAAAGCCCTTGTAGAAGCGGGCATCAGCAAGGTTTATATTGGTCTGATCGATCCCAATCCATTGGTATCAGGTAAGGGGATCCGCATCCTTGAGAAAGCTGGTATCAAAGTGGAAACAGGATTCTTTCAAAACGAGATCGCCCGTCAGTTGGAGTATTTCCTTTGCAGGATGATCCGGAACCGACCCTTTGTGATCTGGAAGATGGCACTATCCCTGGACGGCAGGTTCACAGCCGAAGATGGATCCTCAAAATGGATCACCGGTGAACTTGCCAGAGCCTCGACTCATCGTTTACGCTCACGAGTGGATGTGATATTGACCGGCTTGGGCACTGTCAAAGCCGATGATCCCGCCCTCAACTGCAGGATCGGTAAAAACCCGCGTCAACCGGTCCGCGCGGTTATAGATCCTCATCTTGAGATCGATCCCAAGGCTCAATTGATCCGCACCGCGGCTCAGCAACCGACCCTCGTTTTCTGTGCCGAAGGCAGCTATGAACAGAGCAAAGCCTTGATCCTGCAGAACCTGAAAGCGGAGATCATCCCGCTACCCATGCCCGATAAATACATCGATCCCGCTCTCATCCTGAAAGTGCTGCATGAACGTGGCTGCTATTCAGTTATGCTCGAAGCCGGATCGGAGCTCTGCTCTATCTTTCTGAAACACGATCTGATCGATAAGGTCATGTGGTATTACGGAAGCATGATCCTGGGCGGGAAACACAGCATTCTCAACGGTTTCGCGGTTCCCGATATCGATCACGCCATCACACTCAGCGATATCAGCAGCAAGAAGATCGGCGAGGACATTCTGATCAGTGGGTATATACATCCACAACTCCTTTCCTGAACAGGTCAAGCTCCTTTTAACCAATGCCATCCATACTATATTCTACTCAAAGCCAAACCGTATGATCTTCGAACGTTTGTACGGATATCATACGGGAGGCGTACGGTCACCGTACGGGAATGATAGGGTATCGTGGAAGGTGAGCAATAGGGAAGGCATCCGGCTCAGTGGCTGAATATCCGCTACATGGCCTTGCAATTAACCCAAATGAAGATATATTTTCATTAAGCAAATACAAACATTCATGGAGGTACTCATGAAATTAACCAATGCTTATGATGTCGAGCTCGAACCAGTCAACGCTGAAGGCGCTCAAGGCGCCATGATCAGATGGTTGATCGCCGAAAAGGATGGCGCTCCGAACTTCGCCATGCGCATGTTCGAAGTCGAACCCGGTGGCAACACCCCTTACCACAGCCATGATTGGGAGCATGAGATCTATTGCTTGTCCGGCTCCGGTGCGCTTAAAACCGATCGTGGAGAGCAGTCCTTTGGAGCTAATGATATAATCTACGTTGAACCGAATCTTATGCACTCATTTAACAATGTTGGAACCGAAACCCTAAAGTTCCTCTGTATGATCCCACATGAACACCCGGTGAAGAAAAAAACCCTGAATCCTTTCGCCGGTGAAACCGCCAATAACTGCTGAGGCCGGAAGCGATGATAAGTGAAAAGAATCTCGAGTTCTTCCGTAAACTCGTTTCAACTCCCAGCCCTTCAGGATTTGAAGCACCCGCGCAGAAGGTTGTCGAAGAATTTCTGAAGAAATCGGCGGATGAATTCATCCACGACCTGAACGGCAATCTGATCGCGCTCAAGAAAGGCTCAGGCAAGCTCAAGGTCATGGTCGTCGGTCATGCGGATGAGATCGGCATGATCATCAACTATATTGATGAGTCAGGGTATGTCTATGTCAAGACCCTGGGCGGGTTTGACGTCAATCTGCTACCCGGCTTCAGGCTCGATATTCATCATCAGGGTAAGATCGTACGCGGTGTCATCGGCAGAAAACCGATCCACATGATGCGCGGTAATGACGAGAATCCCAAGCTCAAGATCGAAGATCTCTGGGTCGATATCGGAGCAAAGAATAAAGAAGAAGCGCTGAAGAAGGTCTCGATCGGCGATATCATCACCTATCATTCTGAGGTGGAGATGCTCTCCGATGACCTGATCATGACCAAAGCTACTGATAACAAAGCGGGAGTCTATGTCGCCTCCGCGGTTATGAACGAGCTAGCCGGCAAAAAGATCAAGGCGAATTACTACGCAGTATCTTCTGTCGGCGAGGAAACGACCATGAAAGGCGCAAGAACCAGTGCCTACCTTATCCAGCCCGATATCGCCATCGCGATCGATGTCACTTTCACCTCGGATATCCCGGGCGCAGATAAACGTATCTACGGTGACGTCGCCCTGGGAAACGGACCCGTGATCTGTCTCGGAGCGGCTCTACACCCCCTTCTGAGCAACAAGCTTCAGGAACTGGCTAAGAAGCATGAGATCCCCATCCAGCTTGAGATAAGTCCTTCCGGAACGGGTACCGACGCTGACGCGATCCATGGGCTGAGAACCGGATCGGCAACCGCTGTGGTCAGTATTCCGAATCGCTATATGCACTCCCCGAATGAAGTTATCTCGTTGAAAGACTTGGACAACGCAGTCAGACTCATCGTCGAGTTCATCCGCAGCCTTGACGACAAAATCAACCTGATACGGTGATTTTGGCGATTTGTTCTTGACAAAAAACCGGCGCTTCTGAGGATGGCGCAGAGTTTGACAACGCTTAAAGCAATGGGGCATTAGCTCAGCTGGGAGAGCGCTTGACTGGCAGTCAAGAGGTCAGCGGTTCGATCCCGCTATGCTCCACCAAATATACCCCTTCACGTTGCACTGCAATGTGGAGGGGAAATTTCTTTTAGCAGGTTTTTTACAGAGGTAAACATGCAAAAACACAATATTGATCTTATCAGCCAACTTCAGGATAAAGGTAGCCTTGCCAGGGCTGCGATCCTTCACATGACGACACTTTCCGGCTCGGGACACCCAGGTGGATCGATGTCTTCGATAGATATTCTCCTGTCTCTCTACAGCAGGATCAAGTTTGACCCCCAGCAGCCTTTGCTCCCTGATCGTGACAGAGTGGTCATCTCCAACGGACATATTTCGCCCGCGGTTTATACAACCCTGGCAATGCATGGCTTTTTCGAACTGGAAGCTGTCGTATCTCAATTCAGGAAGTTCGGCAGCATTTTTGAGGGACATGTCGAACGAACGGTGCCGGGCATCGAGTGGAGTACCGGCAATCTGGGACAGGGTCTGTCAGCCGGCGCCGGTATGGCTATGGCTTCCCGGATCAAAGCAATTCCCTATCGTGTTTGGGTACTTATGGGAGATGGCGAGCAGCAGAAGGGACAGATCAGCGAAGCCAGACGTTTCGCGGCAAAGTTCAACCTCTCAAACCTCTGCGCAATAATCGATTATAACCAACTACAGATAAGTGGTTCGATCGGAGACGTCATGCCCCAGAATATAAGGAAAAACTGGGAATCGGACGGTTGGCAGGTCATTGAGACCTCCGGACATGATTTTGCCCAGATCATTGATTCTTTGAGTCAAGCCGAAGCCATGGATAGACCTACGCTGATCCTTGCCCACACTATCATGGGAAAGGGCGTTTCTTTCATGGAAAATCAAGCTAAATATCATGGATCGACTTTGTCCGAAGCTCAGCTTTCCGATGCGCTTAAAGAACTCGATAAACCCAATAAACTAAAAGAATACCGCAAGCTCAGAGATGCCTTCAATCCGGCAAAGGTCGCTCATGATACTAGTAAGTTTGATCTCAAAGCGGATCTGATATCAGGACAGCCGGTAGTATACGAAACTGATAATGATAATCGCAGCGCCTGGGGAAAGGCGATCGCTGATCTGGGAAGGATCAATACCGGAGCGGAAACTCCGATTGCAGTGATCGATTGCGACCTGGCTGCCAGCGTTAAAACCGGCGAATTTGCCTCGATAGAGCCAGATAAGTTCATCCAAGCCGGGATCATGGAACATAATGCTGCCGTGGTAGGCGGTGCTATGTCTGCTTCAGGCATACAGACTTTCTGGAGTGACTTTGGTATGTTTGGCATCGATGAAGTGTATAACATGCACAGGCTCAATGATATCAATCACACGAACTTCAAGACGGTCGTCACTCATGTCGGGATTGATGTGGGAGAAGACGGAAAGACACATCAGTGCATAGACTATATCGGTCTGGCGCGTAATCTCTTCGGTTATAAGCTGATCTCCCCCGCTGACCCGAACCAGACTGACAGGATCATACGCTGGTTGATCGACAAACCCGGTAACTATATCGTGACCATGGGACGCTCAAAACTGCCGATCATCCGTAATGAAGAAAGCGCAGTATTTTATGATATGGCATATAGTTTTGAATATGGGAAAACTGACTTGCTAAGAGTCGGTAACCATGGGTCAGTGTTTGTGACCGGGACTCCCGTGGGGCGTACGGTCAAAGCGATAGATACCCTCCGCGATGAAGGTATCTATCTCGACCTGTATTACGTCTCCTGCCCTTTGGCTATCGATCCGTTGGTTCTGGAACGCGCCACTCGTAATGGAGTGGTCATCAGCATTGAAGATCATAACGTGCATAGCGGTATGGGATCTGTCATAGCTGATCTGATGGTTGAACGGGGGTTGAGCGCGAAACTGGTCAAGCTTGGTGTGGAGTCTTATCCCTATTCAGGGACATCAGACGATGTCTATAAGTGGGCAGGACTTGATACTATCAGTTTAATCAAAAAGATCAAAACAGTCTTAGCATAACGCTTTGCTATTCTATATCAATAAGGCGGTCTCAGGATCGCCTTTTGTGTATTGTGGAATAATTTGGTTGACTGGAAAGTTGATTTCTTCATAATGGCGAAAAGATAAATCTCATAGGAGCAGGTTATGAAAAAGCTACTGAGAACCTACCCCGATAAGTGTATAGCTTGTCACTTATGCGAGAGTGTTTGTTCGAAGCTCTACTTTAAAGAGGATACACAAGAGAAATCATGTATCCAGATCAACGATCAGGAATACCCGGTCGATATGAACGTCTGCAACCAATGCAGAACCTGTGTTCAAACATGCCCGACCCAGGCTTTGACGGTTAACCAGTTGGGAGTCATCATGCTCAATAAAAAGCTGTGTATTGGCTGTTATATGTGTGTCGCTGCCTGCCCCACGAAGTCTATGCGGATCCATCCAGGGGGCATGAGTCCCTTTAAATGCGTAGCCTGCGGTATGTGTGCGAAACAATGCCCAGCGGACGCGATCAGGATCGAAACGGAGGAATAATGGAAAACAGAAGAGTTTTAGCTGAATTTCGCTATGAAAAACGCCCTATCATCAGGGGATATAACAAAAGAACCCTGTATATCAACCTAAGTACCCTCGAGATAACCGAGAAACCTGTCACTGATCTGATGATCGACAAGTTCGTGGGTGGCAAAGGTTTTGACCTATATCTTATGTGGCATGGTGTCAAGGATGGTACGAAGTGGAACAGCCCTGAGAACGAGATATGCATCTCCTTTGGACCTCTCTGTGGCAATACAAGCTATCCTGGTAGCGGAAAATCCATTGTGACGACAATCTCACCTTTGACGGGTATACCAGTTGATTGCAATGTTGGCGGACACTTTGGACCCTACACAAAGTTCTCAGGTTGGGATGCACTTGAGATTCAGGGTAAGTCTGCGGAGGACACGATCGTATTCATCGATGGTGACAATGGGATCGTTCAAATCCTTTCGGCACCTGATGAAGAAGTGAACAGCCATATCATCTCGGAGAGACTTCACGAAGAATTCGCCGGGGGGGAACAGCATCTTCAGCATGTATCCGTAGTTTCCTCGGGAACAGCTTCCAGCCACGTCGAGATCACGTGCTTGAATTTCTCCTTCTGGGATAAACGCAGAAAAGTAGCCCGGCTGAAACAAGCGGGACGTGGCGGTACAGGAACAGTCTTCAGAGACAAGAGACTCAAGGCGCTTGTAGTCAAATACTCCTCTCTCGCAGTTGATTCCAATACCCCAGAGGACGTCGAGACTCTGAAGAAAACAGGTTTGAAGCTGCATCAGGAGATCGAAAAAGGCGATAGTTCTCAGTGTCATATGAGAGAAATGGGAACCGCCCACCTGATGGAGATCATGAACGATTACGACCTCCTCCCTATCAAGAACTTTAAATATGGGCAAATGCCTGAAGCTTTGAGGCTTGCCTCATGGGAGTTCAAGAAATTGTTTACCCAAAATATGCCGGACGGTTGCTGGTTTGGTTGCTCACTTGCTTGTTGCAAAGCTGTCGATAATTTCACTCCGCGCACAGGTCCATATGCCGGCCAGCAGGTATGCGTTGATGGTCCTGAATATGAGACAGGCGGGGGTTGTGGCTCCAATCTCTGCATCTGGGACCCAAAAGACGTCGTCGAGATTAACTTCTACTGTGACACCTATGGAGTAGATACCATCTCCTTCGGAACGTCTGTCGCCTTTGCGATGGAATGCTATGAGAACGGCATCCTCAATAAGGAACGCACCGGTGGTCTCGATCTGACCTGGGGAAACGCCGACGCTGCTCTGGAGCTATTACATCAGATGGCTCGTGGCGAAGGTTTTGGAGTCACGGTCGGTAAGGGTGTTCGCAAGATGAAAAACATCTTCGTCCGTGAGTATAGTGCAGATCCGAGTTTCTTGCAGGATATCGGTATGGAAGCCAAAGGGCTCGAATACTCGCAATATATGTCCAAAGAATCCCTCGCTCAACAGGGCGGTTACACTCTTGCTCTGAAGGGTCCTCAGCATGATGAGGCGTGGCTTATCTTCATGGATATGGTCAACAACCTGATCCCCTCATTCGAAGACAAAGCCGAGGCCCTGCATTATTTCCCGATGTTCCGTACCTGGTTCGGTCTGCAAGGTTTGTGCAAGCTCCCCTGGAATGACATAGAACCTGAGGACAACGGCAAGACGGCTGAACCCGCAAAGGTCCCGGAGCACGTACAGAACTATGTGGACATCTACAAAGCGATCACAGGCAAGCCGATGGACAAACATGAGCTTATCTGTCAGTCTGAACGTGTCTACAACTTCCAGAAGGTTTTCTGTATGCGTATGGGCAAGGGACGCCGCATCGATGACATCCCTCCTTACAGAGCGGTAGGTCCTGTGACCGAGGAAGAATACCTGTCCCGTCAGGAAAGATACGACAAAGCTCTCAGAGATAAGCAGGGCATAGACCCCAGCGGACTAAACACCAAGGAAAAGATGAAGCTCCTCAGAGCTTACCGTGAAGACCAATACCAACAACTCGTGGACGCGGTTTATAAGCGTAAGGGTTGGACTCCCGAAGGCGTCCCCACCAGAGAGCACCTGAAGAGCATCGGTATGGACATCCCTGAAGTTATGGAAGTGATCGACAGATATCTCTAGATCAATAATCCAGTAGATGTAAGAAAAGCCCCTGTGAACAGGGGCTTTTTATATGGGTCTTAATCAGGTTTATTTAACTGCCAGCAGTTGTTTCAGGTGTCCGACATATTTAACGGCACCGCCCGGTTCATAGCCCAGCCGGCCTATCTCAGTTCCCTCTGAATTGAGCAGAACTATCGTCGGATATCCTTCGATCTTGAATTTCTCCTGCAAGCTGCTGTTCTGAGCTTTCAGTTCATCTGTTTGAGGTATTGAACGCGGGAAGTCCAGCTTAAGAAGGATGAGATCTTCTTTGGCATAATTGATGAACTCATCTTTGGAAAAGACTTCCGCCATGAGTTTCTTGCACCATCCACACCAATCGGAACCGGTGAAATTCACCAGGATCGGACGTCCCATATCCTTGGCTGCCTTGATCGCGGCATCGTAATTCTCGATCCACTGTCCGGTCTGATAATCTCCCATCGCTTCGTCAAATGTGGCCGGAGCAACAGAATCAGCTTCAGTAGCAGGTGTTTCTGCCGGTTTGGGGGCAGGAGTGCAGCCCAAGACCAGAATCAGGCTCACCAGTATAACGGTAAAGCTTATCTTCATAATTGCACCTCTTGTTCATTGATAAATACCTGAACCTTAACCTCAGCAGCTTTCTTCAGCATAGCGTTTACACCGCAATACTGCTCCGTAGAGAGACGTACCGCTTTGAGGAGTTTGTCCGGAGGCAGATCAGTTCCGGTAAAGTGGAAAGCAATGACTATGTCTTTGTAGATCACTGGGTGTTCTTCCGTTTTATCGGCTTCGACATCGATCTTCAGTTCATAGTCCTTCACTTTCATCTTATCAAGGATAGAAACGACATCCATCCCGGAGCATCCGCTCAACGCAGCGAGTAGTAACGGTTTTGGGAAAGGTCCCTTATCTTTGCCGCCCCATTGGGGGTCGGCATCCATGATCACATGATGACCGAGGATATCAGCGTCAAAAGCCATACCCCCAATCCAGTTCGTAGTTGTCTTGGTTTTCATTAGAGTTCCACGTAGTTTTCCTTGAGAACTTCCTCGTATTTATCAACATAGATCTTGAATGACTTATATACAGCTTCGATGTCTTTTTCGGGAATTCTCTTGATTATCATATTTTGCTGGTCGACAACAGTCCGTTGGCTGTTCTCAGCCAGTTTCTTACCTTTATCAGTAATGATCGCAAACCAGCAACGCCTGTCTTCTTCCGAAGGTTTGCGCTGCACCAGCTTTTTCGCAACGAGGTTATCCATGATCCTGGTCACACGGCTGTGGGATACACCGAGAACCTTGGCGAGTTCATTCATGTTCGCCGGTACCTTGACCTTGTAAAGATAGTTCAAAAGATGGCATTCCATCTTCCCTGCTTGCAAACACGCTTTCTGTGAATAGTCGATATCACTCAATACTACTTGAAGCCGAGTGATCAACTCATGAAACTTGTCAGAGTAATTTGCCATAATAATCTCCTAACTTATTTAGCCTGTAATAATCGATCGATCTTGGCACGATCGAAGCCTACGACCGGTTGGTTATTGATCCAGATCTGGGGAACACTCTGCAGCCCAGTTTTACCAATCATATCCCTTAAGCCGGCACTATTCTTAGACACATCTATATCTTTATACATGTAACCTTTACTACTCAGGTAATCTTTCACTTTCTTGCACCACGAACAAGTCGGAGTACCAAAAACAACTATGGTATATTTCACTTATTTACCTCCATGAATATTATAATGAGAAACTTCTTTGTGAACAACATTTATTTTCTCTCTGAGACCTCAAAGTATGTTACTCTTTTATCAGAATCACGTCTACAAGGCACTTTTGCTGCTATGGAAAAAATTCAACTTGCCATAAATTGTGCTGATCTTTGTATGGCAAAAACGGCTGGAGAGAAAAATGCCACCTTCATTCTTCTGTACAGAATGCGGACATGAGACGACCAAGTGGAGCGGGAAATGCCCCAATTGCAATAGCTGGGATACTCTGCGCGAATCTACCCGTATCCTGGGTAAGAAAGGTTCAGGCGCGGAACCTGTAAACCGCGCCAAACCAGAGAAGATCGTAAACCTGAAACCCTGCCCCGTAGAGCGAATTCAGACAACTAGCAACGAGTTTGACCTAGTCCTGGGCGGAGGTATCGTTCCGGGAATGCTGATCCTCATTGGCGGTGAGCCTGGGATCGGCAAGTCCACACTGATGCTCCAGCTCTCAGAATGGATCGGGAAACAGGGGAAAAGCGTTCTCTACTGCTCAGGCGAAGAAAGCATGGAACAAATCCGCCAGCGCAGTAACCGGCTAAACGTTCATAACGAGAATATCTGGCTACTTTGCACAAACGACACGGATCATATCCTCGAATCAGTCAATGAACACAAACCCGATCTGGTCATTATAGATTCGATCCAGTCCATCTCGATCCCGTCTCTTGATTCAATCCCGGGAAGCATCACCCAGCTAAGGGAAAGCTGCAACAGACTTCTTAAGCTGGCAAAAACTGAGAACATCCCTATCTTTCTCGTGGGCCACGTGACAAAGGAGGGATTCGTCGCCGGACCCAAGATCATCGAGCATATGGTTGACACAGTCCTCTACTTTGAAGGAGAAATGCGTAATCAGTACAAGATACTGAGAGCCGTCAAAAATCGCTTTGGCTCGACTAATGAGATCGGTCTGTTCGAGATGACTGCAGCCGGATTGATGGAAGTTCTCAACCCCAACAACGTCTTCCTCACCAAAGAAGGGCATCAGATCGGTACATCCATCGGTTGCATAGTCGAAGGCAGCAGGAGCTTCATCGTGGAAGTCCAATCTCTGGCGACGGGTTCGAACTACGGAACTCCTCAGCGTGTCGTGATGGGACTGGAGCAGAAACGTCTCGCGCTCCTTCTGGCGATCCTGGAGAAAAACCTGGCGCTCTACCTGCGAAACAGCGACGTGTTTATCAACCTCGCCGGAGGGATCCGCACCAATGATCCTAGCCTGGATCTGCCCATCCTTGCGGCGATCATATCCAGCCTCAAGGATGCTCCAATCTCCGAAAACTCTGTCTTCATCGGAGAAGTGGGTCTCAACGGAGAGATCCGCCCCGTCAGCCAGTTGGAGACACGTATCAACGAAGCGATCAAACTTGGCTACGAAAAGATCTACGTCTCCGGATATGCCAAGTTCAAAGCAAGGCAGAAAGTAATTAAACTGAAAGATATCAAAGCATTATACGCTCTTTTCTAAAGCATAGGTTTACTACTAATGCTTGATTCACTCAAATTAACTCCCTCTTGTCTTGCGCGACCGAAGGTGGAAGCTACCGGTATCCTAAGGCAACCCTTACCGTACTTTGTACGGATATCATACGGGTACCGTACGGGGGGCGTACGGGAGGCATAGCGTATCCCAGCAGGAACAATGTTGTGGATAATGACTTGACAATTCGGCTCGCTTCAGCTATTTGAGACTTATGAATTCGAAACATATATATTACAGTATAATATCAGCTCTGATCATCGTTGGTCTGTATCATCTTTTTGAGGTGGGAAGATACTCGTATCCTGAGTTTAAACTCAAAGCCGGACAAGTATCCGATATTGACGTCATCGCACCCTTCAGCTTCCCCATCCTAAAATCCGCCAACAAGATCGATCAGGAGAAGAAGACGACTATCGCCGAGTTGGAGAAGCCATATCGACTTTCCGATGATGGGTTATTTCAGGCGAAATCACGGCTTGATGAGGTGTTTTTGGTAATTCTGAGCGGGGATAGCGGACGTGATGGACTGTCCCTGGCTCAGGCTCTGAAAAACAAGGGGATAGAGCTTTCCGCGGAGGCATTGGGACAGATAAGCCCAAAGATCACTGCCGAAATGGTCTATGCCAGATTCAGCGAAGCATTGGGAACGATCTATCAGAGAGGAATATACGCCTCTATCAACACAGACAGCATCCTGGTCAATCAAAACGATAAGCTTATCAAACGAAACAAGAATGAATTTCTATCCCTGGAAAATGCCCAGAAGAGCTTTATTGAGATAGGAACTCAGGTCAACGCCGGCAAGTTTGCTACCGAGATCAGTAGTGAACTCGTGAAAGCGAATCTGCTCCTCGACGACGAAAGCCTGAACGAAATGGCGGAGAACGCCACCCGTGAGATACCCGCATCCCTGGGAGTAATCCAAAAGAACGAGATAATCATCCGAAAAAACGTCCGCGTGAGCGAAGAAGACATTGATAAACTGACTTCCTTACAGACCGCGATCAAGTCGAGACAAATCCGCAAATCTCCATTACAGCAGCTTCTGGTATCACTTGGTTTGCTTCTATACATTCTTATAATCGTTCTGCTGGCGAACAAATACTATATCCAGAGCGGAGCAAAGACTCCCGGATACGTCACAGATATTTTACCTATGAATCTGGGCTTCGTACTCCTAGTCTTCCTGGCGTGCATGAATAACTATGTCCTTGGCTTGAGTAATAGCCTGATACCCTTTGCCATTGCCGGTCTGGGGGCAACGATA
>DAOPZE010000068.1:0-14007 GCA_035353255.1 Candidatus Cloacimonadota bacterium | reverse complement strand
AAGGCAGAGGTCTGCAAAATCTCCATCCCCGGTTCAAATCCGGGTGTCGCCTCCAATAACATGATGCCGGAGTGGTGGAATTGGTAGACACAAGGGACTTAAAATCCCTCGGGCTTATGCCCATGCCGGTTCAAGTCCGGCCTCTGGTACCATATTTTCTTAAGACGCGGGAATAGCTCAGTTGGTAGAGCGCAACCTTGCCAAGGTTGATGTCGCGGGTTCGAGTCCCGTTTCCCGCTCCATTTTTTTATCTGGAGAATCTCTCTCATTGACGAAATCACCCCTATCAAATTGGCTGTCACCGATATGAGCATAAAAGCAGTAATCTTTGATCTTGATGGTACCCTGATCGACTCCATGAAGCTATGGAGAGAAGTTGATGCCGAGTTTCTCGGAAGTCGTGGTATAGAGGTTCCGGAGGATTTGTTCGATTATCTTCCCCAAGGGAATAGTTTCGTTCAGACCGCAACCTATTTCAAAAACCGTTTCAACCTCTCAGATAGTGTTGAAAGTATCATGCAGGAATGGACGGATATGGTAAGCCATCACTACGCGAACACTGTATCGCTCAAAGATGGGGTTTGTGAGATTATCTCTCTGTTACAATGTAAAAGCATACCCTTGGGTTTAGGGACGAGTAATTCTTACGAACTGGCGCAGAAAGTACTTTCTCAGCATGATATCTGGAATTGCTTCAGCGCTGTTGTGACAGGTGATCTGCATATGATGGGGAAGCCCTGGCCGGATATTTATATCAAAGCAGCGGAAGAGCTAAAGACGAATCCGGCGGATTGCCTGGTTATCGAAGATACTCTGACAGGCGTCATGGCGGGTAAAGCCGCGGGAATGACCGTCTATGCGATTTATGACCCCGACAGTGATCCTCAACGAGATGATATCATCGAGCTTGCAGATCTGCACTTTCAAACTTATCAGGAGATGTTGGAACAATTACATCAACAACTAAATGAGACATTATGAAAAATGAACTATATATAGTGATAGGCGCTTATGGAAGCGGTAAAAGTGAATACTCGATCCACCTTGCGCAGAAGCTCAAATCCGATGGTCTAGACGTCGTCCTTGTGGATATGGACGTGGTTAATCCCTACTTTCGTTCAAGAGAAGTTCGGGACGAATTTGCCACCTTGGGAATAGAGGTTGTCGCGCCGGATGGCGCTTTTTCACATGCGGATCTGCCTATGATCTCTCCCAGGATCATGGGAATGATCGAAAACCGTGACAAAACCGTGATTCTCGACGTCGGTGGAGATCCTGCAGGTTGCCGGACTTTGGGCAGATTTGAAGAAAGGATCAAAGAACGTGGTTATCAGATGCAGCTTGTCGTGAATACCATGCGTCCCTTTACATCGAGCACTGCTGAGATACTCCAAATGAAGGATGGCCTGGAATTCACTTCCCGCCTGAAAGTTACCGAATTAGTCTGCAATACCAATCTAATGGAATTCACGGATCAGAACGTCTTGGAAGAAGGGATCGCAATAACTCAAAGCGTTGCTGACCTTGCGGGGCTAAGCTTCTCGAAGTACTTGGTCCTGGACGCCTATTCAGAACTTGTCGGAGATGGAATCCTGGGCAAAAAGCGTGAAGTTATGACCTACACGCTAAAAAAGCCTTGGGAAATGCTCATATCCAAACGTTGTTAAACTGATCTCAGGAGATAACTCCCCGGATCAGATCCCGTAGCTCTTCATGATCATAAGGTTTTGAGAGGTAGTGTGTGCATCCCGCAGCTAGAAATCTCTCTTTATCTCCGACCATAGAATACGCTGTGACAGCTATGACAGGCACTTGCATATAACTTGGCAGATTTCTCAGTTCCTTCAGCAAATGTAACCCGCTCATTCCTTTGCGCAGATTGATGTCCACAAGGATCACAGGATATTTTGTTTGTTTAGCCATGCTGATACCTGTTTCACCGGTTTCGGCATGATCCAGGATGGCAATATCGCGTAAGACTCTTTCCATTAATCTATAGCTAACTTCGTCATCATCGATCAGCAGCAGAACCGGTTTCTGGTTACTGCCTTCACCATGAGGGTTGCTTCCCTTCCTGAATTGCTGATTCTGCATTGCTTCCCTCTGATCGCCATCCCGCAAAAACTGCTCAGGGAAGGATACTGTGAAAGTGCTTCCCCTGTTTATCTGGCTCTCGACCGTTATCGATCCACCCAGCATCTGAACGTACTTCTTCGAAATCGTCAATCCCAAACCGGTTCCATCATATGATCTATCGTACCCTTCACTGACCTGACGGAACCCTTCGAAAATGACTTCCTGCCTGTCTTTGGGGATACCTATCCCGGTATCGCTAATGCTGATCGTGGCAAATCTCCCTGTTTCATTGATTACCGTACCGACATGAACCTGGATGCTGCCTTTTTCCGTGAATTTGATCGCGTTATTGATCAGATCGCTGACGACGTGCTCAAGAAGTCTGATATCGCTGTAAAGTAGTAGCTTGGGAGTATCGGAGCTCATCTCCAGTGTCAGTTTTCGCTTTGTTGCGTGCGCGCGGAACAGCTTGACCTGATTGCGGATAAAATCAACCAGATTGAACACTGTCATGCTGATCTCCTGATCGTTCGCTTCGATTCGCGAAAGATCGAGGATCATGTTCAGAGTCGTGAGTAGCCGTTTCCCGGAGCTATTGATGGTATTCACCATCTCTTTCTGAGCCTCGTCTTTGATCATTTCCTGAAGCAGTTCTGAATAGCCGAGGATTCCCACCATTGGTGTTCTGAGTTCATGGCTCATGTTAGCCAGGAATGTTGATTTCAGGCGATTTAGCTGTTCGGCTTCGTCTCTTGCTTTGATCAAGTCTTGAGTCATTTTCTTCTGCAGGGTTATATCTTCCTTGATGCCAATGTAATTGATGATCTTACCCCGGTTATCCATGACCGGATTGATCGACGCGAATTCCCAGAATAGCTCTCCATTTGCACGTTTATTCAGTAGTTCCCCTGTCCAGGTATCCCCACTGGTGATGGTCTGCCAGAGTTGTTGATAGGTCTGAAGAGATGTTTGTCCGGACTGCATGAAGCGGAGATTCTTCCCGATAACCTGGTTTTTTTGATAGCCTGAAACCTCTGAGAAGAACTCATTAACGTACTCAATGTTGCCTTCGATATCGGTGATGACCACTGAGAGCAGACTCTGCTCCACTGCTCTGGAAAGTTTTCGGATCTGTTCATTGCTCTTCTGACTTTCCAGAACCTTCCAAACCGAATCCATAAGCAGGCTTATCTGAAGCGAATCAGTCTCGTCATAGTTATCTTCTTTGTTTGCCAGAGCGATCATGGCGACGATCTCTTCATCCACTTTTACCGGCAAGATCATCGTTCTAAAGAGGTCGGTCGATAGCTTCTCAAGGTCATCCATAGTATGATCAGCATATCTAAAGCTGTTATCGATCCTGGGAATACCATTTGTTGACGGATCCCACCAGATGCTACCGGGAGATATGGTCAGTGAGCGCTGCCCGACCTCAAACGCGTCTCTATCCTTGGGAAGAGAGCAGGCTATCTCATAGTTATGAAGGTCAGTTTGACTTTTGATCAGGAAGATGCCCTGGGTGCTTTCCGTGAGTCGGATGGCTTCGCTCAAAGCAAGCGCATAGAACTCCTTCGTATCGTCTATCTTGGATTGGACGATGTTCAGAATGCTGGTCAGACGATCAATATTCCTGCTGATGTTCTCAGCCGCTTGTTTTCTGTCAGAGATATCCGAAAAGATGAACTGAACGGCTGAGTGATTCCCATAATCCAGAATGGTTGCCCTGGCTTCGACGGGTATTGGTTTTCCGTCTTTTCTGATGAGATGAAACTCCAGAGGATAGTGTTCGCTCGAACCTTTCTTGATCACCTCCAGACGTTCCAGAACCGTGTCGATGATAGCGTCGGGTATGAATTTCCTGATATCAGCGCCAATGAGTTGATCAGGATCATCGTAGCCCACCAGATCCGCGCCTTTGGGATTCAGATAAATGATCCTGGTATCCTCAAAGACACCTATGCCAACCTGTGCGATTTCCAGGAGCAGTTTATACCGTTCATCGCTGATCCTCAGATCCCCTTCTGCCTGCTTTCTTTCTCTGTTCGTAATACATAAGGCAAGTTGATCTGCCATCTGACAGGCGAAGCTGATCTCGTTCTGTTCCCATTCATGGCAGAAATTAACATGTTCGAAGCAGATCAGCCCATACTCTTTCCCGGATATTCTGATAACCGCGTCCAGCATTGAGGTGATCTGATTGGGAATAAGGTATCTATCGATGTAACCAATTGTTCTGGGGTCTTTGTATGGATCTGAAGCGTCGATGTACTTAGCTGATTTCAGATAGCTGAACTCGCTTGAATACTCCTCAATGGTAAGGTATGTACCGCTAGTGTGCTCGCGGGTCTCTGTATCGAAGAGACGGACACACTCGAGGCGGGTGTATTCCTTGTTGAACAGCCAGATGCTGACGCGTCTGGTATCCATTGTGTAAGCGGCGATCCTTGTGACTTCCTCAGCCAACAGTTCCAGATCTCCCTCCATGACCAGTGGTGATAGGGAAACATTAGACAGAGTGTTTCTCTGAAGCTCGTATTTCGCGATGGAATTCGTCAGACTCAGCTCAAGGTTTTTTCTTGCCGTGATATCCTGGATCATACCGAAGGAACCGGAGAAGTTGCCATTATCATCGATGATCGAGGTTGCCGAGATGATCACCCAAAGGATTGAGCCGTCTTTTGCCTTCAATCTCGTCTCATAGGAGTCATGCTGACCCAACATTCTGCGCTGAAGCCTCTTCCGATAATCAGGGAGATCATCATCGTTGACGAAGTCAGATGCCTTTCTTCCAATTATTTCTGCTTCAGTATAGCCGATCATGGCGCAGGTCTTGCTGTTGACTTCCGTGATTTCGTGATCTACGTCCATGATGATGATACCTTCGTTAGCTGATTCATAAAGCCTGCGGTATCTTGCTTCACTCTCTTTTAGCTGTGATTCTCCAAGTTTTTTTGCGGTTATATCCCGGATGATCGAGAGGCATTTGTCCTGCCCCAAAGGTACAAACCTTGCCTCAAAGAAATCTGATTTCGCCAGATGCAGCGTGTATTCCTGAATCGCGACCTCGCCTGTCTCATGAGCCTGGTGAATATACCGGACGCATTCATCGGCAAGTTCCCTGGAGAAATGATCATAGACACTGGAACCGATGAGTTCTTCTGCCGGGAGGATCAGCACATCCGGATTATTACAGTGGCAATCCAGAAATTTGCCCTCGTTGTCATAGAGGAAGATAAGGTCAGGATTGGCGTCCATCAAAGCTTTATAGCGTTCCTGACTTTCGATCAGTGCCAGTTCTGTAGCTTTTGCCTGAGTGACGTCGCGACCGCTGCCGACCGTGCCGAGCAGCTTCCCGTCAGTATCCAAGAACGGAGCTTTATGAACGTCCAGATAGATGTATTTTCCCCGGATATTGCCGTATTCATTGAATTGATGCGGTTTGAGCGTTTCTATGACCACCGTGTCTGAATCTCTGCAAATCTCGCCAAATGTATGCCAGGTGGCGTCATCTGGATGAGCTTCCCTCTGCCTTGTCGCGAAGAACATATCGTTCTTGCCAACCGGTTCATCGGTGTCTTCCGCGAGCAGGATGGTCTGGCAGAACTTTTCGTTGGCGAAGAGATAACGATTGTTGATGTCCTTTGCCCAGATCATGTCTGTGACGTTGTCGCACATCAATCTGAGCATCTGATACAGCTCGCGGTACTTCTTCTCGCCCGCTGAATGCGTATCCTGATTGAGCAATCGCTCTTCTTCCATGCCAACGATATGGGAAGCCAGTTTCAAAAATATAAGCTCTGTTTCATCTGGTTCAAACACTTCCCTGAAGAAAGCGCAGACCACCCCTTGTATGGTATGGGCAATAGACACCGGATAGCCCAGATAGGATCTGATACCCAATCGTAGTAACTCCTCGTTTTTGCCGGTAAACTCTGGCTGGCTAATATCCGGAACGTAGTATGGAGCATCCTTTCCCAGGCTGATGGCATCGAAGCACAAATATCTATCGGCTTTTTCCCGGAACACTGGTCTGTGCGATGATCCCCAATAACTCCGGTTACGCAGAGATTCACCTTCCAGAATGTTGTAATGGATGAAGTCAGCGCCAAGCGTTTTCGCGCATAAACCTAACACGGGGCGGATATTATCATCATTGTTCACGCGAAATGCATCGAGAGTCGAAATGATCCCGGCAAACATCTCAATAATTCTCTGGTTATCCCGGTTGTCTCTCATAAGAAACTCCACTTTCAGTTCTTGGTAACCTGCTTTGATTCAATGGGTAATATACCATATAGGGCAACAATTACTCACCAAAAAGCAAAGCAGGAATAATCCACAGACGTCAAGCTATTTTTCCGAAGACCAGTTTCGCATCATATCTCACCATTGTTTCGCTATTCCTCAGCTTTAGTATCTAAGCAGCATCTCGGCATCATGTCCATATCATCCCGGTATCATTTCCTGTCAGGACAGGACATGATACCGGGATGATCAGCCTATGATGCTGGCAATAAGTTGGTTAGATAAGCTGACCCCGTTTTGGATAGAAAAAGTAAGTCTCACGGGTTATTTCGTGGTACCAAAAATTCGTTTGTCTGTGCTGATAATCCGGATATTTTGGCAGTATAACCTGAAAGGAGGTTAAAATTGAAAAAGCATCTGATCTACTTATTGTTCATACTACTGGCGATCCCTCTATTCTCCAGCTCCTTTGATGATTCGGTCGCAAATATCCTCGATAATGGTTCTTTCATGGAGAAGGATGATGAGACGGTTTTTATGTCTTCGACTTACGCGACAAAGGACTATCTTTCCGAGGATGACGCGTATTCATATTTGACTGATGTGGCTTATGATTTCTTCCTGATCCAGGCAGATTGGCTCGATCTCACCGATGAGACTGCGTCAGACGAGATCAGCAAAGTGGTTTATGTCGCGGTTCCTTATGCCGATGGTGAGAATGTCTATATCATATACATTTCCATGGAAGATCTACTGAGCGAATACAACTATGATGACTATTACTACGATTATGACGACGAAGAGTTATATTATGAATTCGCCGCTTATATCGGAGCTAACGCGGGAACCACGAACTTAAGCGAATACTAACCAACCAGATTACCAGAATATGACCGTCCGGTGAACAACTTCGGACGGTTTTCTTTTTGTAAGGATATTCAGAGGTAAGCGACTGATTTATCCTGATAAAGTCAGAAAAGGCTGAGAAAATATCATCCACATCGCAGAATAAGCACAATTAGGAATGAGTTTTGCATCTATCTCTAAATCGAAACTGAACAATAATTAATATAAGATAGAACCGGGAGGATCTCGATGCCGAGAAAGCTTTTATTTATTGTGGCGATCATTCCGCTGCTTATGACGTTGAGCTGCGCCAAGCGAAGCACGGAGTGGCAAGAACCGGATGTTCTGGAACTGCTACATCAGGTACAGATCGTTGGCGATCCGCTTGATCTGGATTTTGATGGTAACCAGCTCTATGTGGCACAGGATCAAGGCGGATTTTCCATTATTGACCTGGGGAACTATTCTCAGAAATGGTATTCCTCACTGGTCTCATCCGATGGTTCGACTGTCACCTTTGTGAAGATCCGTAAGGTTTCCGTGGTGGGCGTGCATAACCGTCTCTTCCTGAACGAGACCGATGGTACAGATCTGATCCGTATCGTTGACACCACAAACCCAGATTCGATCAAAGTGATCGATGCTATAACCGGAGCAACACAGGATATTTCCGATATGGTCTTTGAGGCCATACCCAATCCCACTACAGCCGATATCATCAGAGCTACCTACAGTTCCGGTTCTTATGTCTATCCCGGTAAATACGATGGTAACCTTTGGATAGGTGGGGAACCAAGTATTCACACCCCTTCTCCGGCTTCAGGCTTCGCTCAGGATGACTCCTATATATATGTGGCAGCGCAACAACGCGGCCTCATGATCTATAGTAAGGCGAACCAACAGCTGGTCGGACAACGCGCCGTAGTCGGTGAAGCCCTGAAAGTTGCCGTCAAAGGAAACTATGCCTATGTCGTTGCCAGACAGGGTGGCTTACACGTTCTGGATATATCCAATCCCGCTTCACCACAGCTTGTCTATACTTATGATACGACAGGTTACGCGACGTCCATCAATATTTCCGGGAATCTCGCGGCTGTGAGTTCCGGGGGAGGCGGCATCTATCTTTTCGATATTACGAGTCCGTCTCAGCCTGATCTGCTGACTCATCTCACCTCCTGCGGATATACGAACAATGCCAAGCTCCATGATGGCAAACTCATCGTGGCAGCCAGAGATCAGGGAATCCTGATCTACGACATAGCAGACTAATGGATCTAAACTAACCAGATATAGATTGAAAGATATGACCTGGGGCTTTAGTCTCAGGTCTTTTTTAGATATGTGTCGATAAAGGAACAAAGGATGAAAACAAAACACATCATGATCCTGATCCTGGTCCTGTTTTTGGGGCGGGGAATTTTGGCGGGAGCAAATCCCGGAAACATTCAGATCGTGTCGGAAAGATCCGACCGTGTCACTCTCAAATTGGACAGTCCCAAGCTGGTGATAGCCGAGACAGTCCTGAACGGAACGAAATTCAGCAATCTGTCTATGGATGGTTCTGCCACCACTGCCGACGATGGTAAGCCGGCTTTACCGATATTCAGCGCGACCATCGCCATCCCGCCCACCGGAGATTACGAAGTCTCCGTGACCCCCAAAGGCTATAGAGACTATGACAACATCCTGCCTCTTCCGGTCTTTGCGACTCAGGAACTGGCGAATAACCTTACATATGACAGGGAAAGCTACAATTCGGATATGATCTATCCCTCCCGTCTGGTGCAGTATTCTCAGCCCTCGATAATCAGGGATTTCAGAGTTATCCAGATCACTCTGATGCCGGTGCAATGGAATGCCGGGACGAAACAGCTCCGTGTCTATGACAAGCTGGAAGTGACCGTCAACTTCAACCGCAATCCCTCGACCAACGAGCTTGGCAGCTATCAGGGTTATTCAAAATCCTTTGAAGGTATTTATGAGTCGATAATAGACAACTTTGACCAGTTTCGTGATGAAGATCTGCCCCCTAAGAACCCCAGGATCCTTTTGATCTACGGGCAGAACACTGAAACAGCCTTCCTTCAGCAACTGAATGAGTTTGTAAACTGGAAACGCCAGAAAGGCTATGAAGTGAACGTTGCATCCACCCAGGTAGCCGGAACCAGCAATACAGCCATCAAGAACTATATCCTGAATCAGTATACCAACATTGAGACCCGTCCGGACTTTATCATCCTCCTCGGAGACACGAACGGCAGCTATGCCATTCCGACCTGGGCTGAAAACATGTCCAGCTATGGCGGCAGAGGCGATTATCCGTACACACATCTTGTAGGCGGTGACCTGCTTGGTGATGTGTTCATCGGTCGTATCTCGGCGGAGAACCTCTCTCAGCTTTCAGTCTTGTTCGCCAAGATCTACGCATATGAGAAGAACGTGAACAACGAACCTGCGGCAGCAACATGGTATGATAAAATGGTTCTGATCGGCGATCCTACTTCCAGCGGAATCTCCGTCATGTACGTCAATAAATTCATCAAAGAGCTCGCTCTGGGTGTTAATCCCGATTATACCTTCATCGAGAACTACAGCGGCGGATATCCCTCTACGATGAATCAGGCGATCAACACTGGAGTTAGCTTCTTTAACTATCGTGGCTATATCGGAATGAGCGGCTGGTCACCTTCCAGCAGCTACGTTAACGGTGCTAAGATGCCCCACGCCACGATTCTGACCTGTGGCACAGGAAGTTTTGAGAATCAGACATCCACGACCGAAGCTTTCATGCGTCTGGGAACCACCGTGTCTCCTGCCGGTGCCATCACCGCGACGGGTATGTACACTTCCGGTACCCATACAATGTACAACAACTGCCTGAACGGCGGTATCTACGACGGGCTTCTTACCCACAAGATGCGCACTATGGGCGAGGCGCTCCTCAATGCCAAGCTCTATCTTTATAACACCTATGCCGCTACGAATGTGAATCAAGCGAACTATTTCGCGCATTGGTGCAATCTCATGGGCGATCCCACCGTCGAAGTATTCGTTGGAATTCCCGGAACGCTCACTCTTCAGGCATCACCAACTATCGCTGCAGGGACGCTCATATACGATGCCATCGTGAATGACGGCAGCGGTGTTCCTGTCAAAAACGTCAGCGTTACCATCTTCTCCCAGGCTACATCTCAGATCGTAGCAAGCGGTTTCACCAATGCTGAGGGACTCTGCACCCTCTTCCTTCCGACTTCGTTATCAGGAAGTCTGATCGTCACAGCCGCGAAGCATGATTTCAAGCCTGCCCAGATGAACGTTGCCGTAGATCCGAATGGTTCGCTGGTCTTCTTCGACAAGGGCTTGGATGATGACAACACCAACGGCTCAGTTGGAAATAACGATGGCTTTGCCAATGCCGGAGAAACGATTGCGTTGTGGGTAAACATGATCAATACCACTGCCACACCCATCACCGGTATCACTGCTCAGCTTACCACTGCCGATCCTGCCATCACCATCACTCAGGCAAGCTCAGCTTACGCGGATCTCGATGCGACAGCCATGGGGCTCAATACCACGGCTTTCAATTTCACCATCGCCAATAACATCGAGTCTCAGCATGACACACGCTTCAACCTGAGCCTTACGGATGGAGCGGGAACTACTTATAATACATTCTTCCACTTCGGCTCGATCAACGCCAATCTAGATTTCTACCAGTATTCCTTAAGCGCGGGTGGAAACAGCATCCTTGATCCGGCTGAGAACGCTGTGTTGCAGATCAATGTTGTAAACAATTCCGTATTCGGTGTTGATAATGTTCAAGGTCAGCTCCAGTCGTTGAACGATATGCTCGTCGTGACCGATTCTACTTCCACCTTCGGCAACTTTATGCCCAACATGACAGTTGGTTCCATCGATGGCTTTGGCCTTTTTGCCCGACCTCTGCTCATCCCAGGCATGCAGATACCCATGCGGTTGAGGCTATTTAACAATACCGGTTTTGAGCAGACCGTCTCCTTCAATCTGCCAATAGGTACAGTCACCCAGAACACACCATTCGGTCCTGATGCTTATGGCTACTATATCTATGACGAGACGGATACAGCCTATCCTGACTGCCCGACCTACGAATGGATCGAGATCAATCCTTCCCTGGGAGGCAGCGGATCTCAGATAACTGGTCTTAACGATTCCGGTACATCCGGAGACGAAGGTGACCAGACCGGCTGTGTCAGCATGGCGACCGTTGATCTTCCCTTCACGTTCAAGTTCTACAATGTCGATTATTCCCAGATAACCGTCTGCGTGAACGGCTTCATCGTCATGGGTGTTTCCGCGAACGGTGAGTTCCGTAACTACAGACTTCCCGGCGCGATGGGACCTTCACCTATGATCGCCCCCTTCTGGGATGATCTTATTCTCATCAATGACGCAGGCATCTACAAGTATTACGATGCCGTGAACCATTATTTCATCATTCAATACCACAAGATGCGCAATGGCTTCAATCGCACTTCCGAGGAGACATTCCAGGTCATCTTCTATGATCCTCTGTACTATCCCACGGGACTAGGCGACGGAATGATCAAGATGCAGTACAAGGTGTTCAACAACGTTGACAGCGGTGGTGGCGGATACACTCCTTTGCATGGCAACTACTCCACCATAGGCATCAAAGACCACACGAATTCACGCGGTCTGGAATATACCTACAACAACGTCTATCCCACAGCGGCAGCGCCTCTGGCAAATCAGAAAGCCTTGCTGATCACCACTGAACCGGTTCTGCATCAGAATGCTCATCTCGTCGTGGGTGAGGTCATTATCTCCGATACCAATGGCAATTCCATAGTCGAACCCGGTGAAAGGGTAAATCTTGGCGTCAAGCTAAACAACCTGGGGATCAATGCCGCCACGAGCGTACAGGTCGTAGGAACCCTGAATAATCCCTACGTCACGATCGTTAACGGCGAATCCGCTTACAATGATATCCCCGGAAGCTCCTACGGGATAAATATCGATCCCATCGTTCTCGACGTCAGTCAGGCTTGCCCGGATGACCACACGGTCACGGTTATTCTGAACATAACCATCGCGGGTAATTCCTGGCAATATCCGATCAGCTTCGTTGTGCAGAAGCCAGTGCTCCAGATACTCGATAACTTCATGAATGATTCTGCCGGCAATGGCAATGGTATCGTCGAACCCGGTGAGACCTTCAAGCTTATCGTGAACTATTCCAATACCTCCGAAGTTCCGGCGACGAACCTTACCAGCAATATCAATTGCCTGGATACGAACGTTACCATCGCCAATCCTCAGCTCCTATTCAGCGAAATACCGGCGGGCACAACTGTCCAGGCTGTGTATGACATCACACTGAATAACAACGTTCAGAACGGCAACTTCATCACCTTCTATCTGACCTATCTCGGCGATCTGATCAATGCTCAGAACAAACAGATCCAGGTCAGCGTCGGAACAACCGGCATGAGCACCAATTTCGAGACAAACAATGGTGGATTTGTCGCGAGTCCCGCAACAGGCGGATGGGAATGGGGCGGTTCGACCTATGCCGGCGCTCATTCCGGCGTCGCGATCTGGGGAACATTACTGAACAGCGAGTATCCCAATAACGCATCCTACTCTCTGGTCTCTCCTCAAGTCTTTATCGGTTCCAATTTCTCTCTGGAATTCTACCATAGATACAATTTCGAGAGCTACTACGACGGTGGAAACGTCAAGATATCCACAAACAACGGAAGCACCTGGACCCTGATCAATCCCGTTGGCGGTTATCCTGAAGACAACATCGCCGCAATGGGAGAACCCGGATATTCAGCTTCAGAGACGAACTGGACCCTTGCGCAATTCAACCTGTCAAGCTATGCCAATCAGACCGTCCAGTTCAAATGGACAATAGGTACAGATCAGGGCGTAACCGCACAGGGCTGGTTCATTGATGACGTCACGACCACTGGTTTCATTGGCTTTGCAGGAGAAGCGAACGGTCAGATCATCAGTTCCAATGAGGATATCGACTATAGCGAAGCAACGGTTAAGAGCTCAACGAACTTCATCACCGTTCCCGATACCGAAGGCAACTACAAGCTCTACCTTCCCACCGGCAGCTATACCCTCACAGCCAAGGCACCCGGTTATCAGGAAGTCGTCTCGCCTTCCTTCAGCATGTCGCTGACCAACCCCGTTAATACTCATGATTTCTATCTTGAGTATTTCAAACCCGTGACGGGATTCAATTTCAGCGTGAATCAGGATCAGTTGCTTCTTAGCTGGACGGAACCTTCCGAACCCGAAGTTCCCGTGCTTGGCTACAACGTGTACCGCAAGGTCAACGCCGGCAGATATGAGCTGCTTGAGATGGTCACCACTGTTGGTTACACTCAGACACTCGTGGAACTCGGTACCTACCACTACTATGTCGAAGCTGTCTATACGGACGGTGTCAGCATAGCCTCTCCAGACCTCAGCTTCGAATATCCCTATGTCGATGGGGAAGAGGACATCAGCCCCTACGTGACTAAGCTGGATGGCAACTATCCCAATCCCTTCAATCCCGAAACGACCTTCAGCTTCTCACTCAAGGAAGCCGGGAACGTCAGAATGGATATCTTCAACCTGCGCGGACAGCTCGTTCGCACCCTCGTTGATGGTGTCTGCAATGCCGGTCCTCACAAAGTCGTCTGGAATGGAAAAGACACCGCCGGCAGATCCGTCTCCACAGGCGTCTATCTCTACAAACTCCAGACCAAGGGATACACCGCGGTCAAGAAAGCCATGCTGCTCAAATAACTCAAATATCAACCGATAACAAAA
>DAOPZE010000067.1:5876-14061 GCA_035353255.1 Candidatus Cloacimonadota bacterium | reverse complement strand
TAGAACTTGTTAGGACTCTCACAAACATCTATGGCACTCTATATACTGTTAAAGATCAAACTGACCTTACCTGAAAAGTTGCATCATCAAGTAAGCGTTCTGCCATATTCAGGAGAGCCCCTTTTTTGTCAATATAAATCTTCATCCATTTTTTCGCAAGAAACTTATTCAGCCCCGTAAAACCATACTAAATCAAAGCAATATGGGTTGCAGAATATTTTCGTTGAGTACCTGCAAGAAGCCACTTAACCCGACAACCTTCATAGTCCGACAGACAAATCAGTCAGTCGAAACCAGGATTATTCCTCCATTTTTACCTACTTTTTTCTGCCCCTCATCATCTCCTTATCATCCCGGTATCATCTCTTGTCACGACAGGATATGATACCGGCATGATCTGTTGATGATTCAGGGATGTCTAGATGGCAAGAACCGTGACAATCACATATCTAATTACGGGATTTAGTTATACGCTAATTTGGTTAACGGTTCTGCTTGACACAATAACAAACTGTAAATATAGTGAATGGCAAAAATAATCAAGAAAAGGATATACAATGCGTAGAGGAATCGTACTTGTCAGTGGTGGAATGGATAGCCTCGTGACAGCCGCCATTGCGGCTGGAGAATGTGACGAGATCAACTTTCTGCATGTTGATTATGGTCAGAAGACGATGGCCAAGGAAGCTGAGTGCTTCGAGGCGCTTTGCCAGCATTACCATCCGGCACGCGAACGCAAGATCAATATGCTGTGGCTTTCTGAAATTGGCGGATCTGCCTTGACGGATGAGAGTATTCCAATCGAAAACCACAACGGGGACAATGAAATCCCCAATACCTACGTCCCCTTCAGGAACGCAAATCTGATCTCGGCTGCGGTTAGCTGGGCTGAAGTGATCAACGTCAACCGTATCTATATCGGCGCTGTCGAACAGGACAGTTCAGGGTATCCTGATTGTCGAGAGGACTTTTTCCGTGCCTTGCAGCTTGCTATCACCAAAGGAACGAAGACAGCCAATCCGATCATGATAAAGACCCCTGTTTTGCACATGAGCAAAGCGGAGATCGTCAAGCGTGGTCTCGAACTTGGAGCGCCGTTTCAACATTCCTGGAGTTGCTACCGAAATAATGATGTCGCTTGCGGAACTTGCGACAGTTGCTTCCTGAGGATGAAAGCCTTCCGTGAAGCGGGAATCAACGATCCGATCCCTTACGAAAAGCAAGACGAATAATAGTGAAGAATATACTTATCATTTTGACCGGTGGAACAATCGCGATGAAAGCTTCCGGCAGCCTCGGCGTCGTTCCAAACAGCGATTTTGCCGGGTTTCTGCGTACCTTCCCTCAACTAGACAAGGTCGCCGACGTCGATGTCTATGAATACGCAAATATCCCGAGTCCCTATGTCACACCGCAGATAATGTTCGATCTGGCAAGGTTTATCGATTTGCAGATAATTGATTACGACGGTGTGGTCATCACTCACGGCACGGATACTCTTGAAGAGACAGCCTTCCTTTGCGAACTCGTTCTGACGACCCGAAAACCCGTCGTTTTCACCGCAGCGATGCGAAGTGGCAGCGATCTGGGGCTGGATGGTCCACGCAATATCATCGGAGCCGTCCGTGTTGCCAGTGATAATGAATCCGCGGACAAGGGCGTTCTGGTTGTCATGAATGATGAGATCCACACAGCCAGAGACGTTGTCAAAAGCGATTCTGGCAAGGTTGGCGCATTCATGTCTCTCGGTTATGGACCTTTAGGAATAGTCGATCCTGATCGGGTGGTTTTCCACAGGTCATCCAAGAACCGGGAAAGCGTCTGGACGGATAAGCTCGAAACGAACATTGACCTGATCAAAGCTACGGCAGGTTTTGACGGAAGGTACATCCGTTGTTCAATGGAACACCATGCCAAGGCGATCGTGATAGAAGCATTCGGCAGAGGAAATCTCCCGGAATCGATCGTGCCTGATATTGAAGCAGCCATAACAGCGGGAATCCTCGTAGTGATCTGCACTAAGACCTACACCGGCAGAGTCTTGCCGGAATACGGATATCCGGGCGGAGGAAAACACCTTGAGGAGATCGGAGCTTTGCTGGCAGGGGATATGAAGGGAAACAAGGTCAGACTCAAACTTATGGCTCTCTTCGGCAAGTATGACGATGCTGATACAGTTAAGCGTTTCTTCTTGCAGAACAGGAATTGATAAAGTCAAATCCTGAAAAGCTTTACTCTCGGTTTATTAGGGGACTGTGTTTCTACATAATTCAAAAAATGAAGCGGGTACGTCGTATTTCAGAAGAGTACAGGTCTTTGCGGTCGAGTCTGAGAACTTCTTCCAGAACGCTGTAGAGTGAGGGGCTTTCGAGTTTTTTGATCAGGCTGAGCTCACCTTCACCGGTGTGTTCAATCGTCTGGATAATATCTTTCAGGTCATACGTTTTAACTTTGTTGTCCTTGGTTTTGGTATAAAGGCATTCCGAGCTGTCACTGAAGATCCTGACTGCTTGTGTGATCCCGGTTTCCAGCGCAATGTCATAGTGAATGACAAGTTCTTCCTGGCTGGGAATACTCATGCCACGTTTGGTGAAAACCTCGACTCTCAGGGGTTCAAAATCCGGGATATTGAGGTTCCTGAAGCTCTTCAGGATCTCGTCAGGGTTGTAAGTCCTGAGATAGGACACGTCAAAATACTCATTATCTCCCATGACGCCGACCGGCAAGGGTGGCGACAGGCTCACTTTTGGATGGGGGTTGAATCCCTGCGTAAAGACAGTATCCAAGGGAATCGTTCCGATCCAGCGGAACAACATCCGCATCCAGTCCAGATGCGAAATGAAACGCAACAGACCTTTCTTCTGATAGAAAACCCGATAGTGGAACTGAGTTTGAAGCTGCTGAGCAATATTCAAAGTAGGTAGCTCAACAGGAGAGATATGGGTCTTGGGCTCGGGCGCTTTGACAGTACTGACTTTATCATCGCATACACCGCAGACACTACAGATATCTCGGCAATCCTCGGTCACTTTCGCGTCCAGAGCTTTCTGACGTTCCAGCAGCAGAAAGCTCTTGCAGACACCCGTGTTGATGAAGTCCCAGGGCAGTTCCATTTCAGGATCGAGGGATCTCAGGCAATCATTGAGATCGATGTCGCAGCTTGCCAAAGCCTCTTTCCAGCGGGAAAAATCGAAGGATTCGTTCCATCCGTCATAGACAGCGCCAAGCTTCCAGGCAGCCAGGATCACCTTTCCTATGTCTCTTCCGCCACGGCTGAGGATCGCTTCGAGCTGCGAGCTTTCCAGTTCATGGTACTTGATCTTGATGTTTCGTTTATTTGTGAATGCGTGTTTTACCCTGAGGATACGTTCCAAAGATTGGTCAAGCGGCGCAAAAGCTTCCCATTGGAAAGGTGTGAAAGACTTTGGAACGAAAGGAGACAGAGTCACGTTTATCTGCAATCTACGCCGTGCCAAAGCGTCGATCTTCAGGATTAGGTTTGTGATCTCGTCGATATCCTCTTCAGTTTCCGTGGGCAGTCCGATCATGAAATAGAGCTTGATCTTCTGCCAGCCAAGCTTGAGGGCAGTCCCGATCCCTTGCAGGATCTGCTCTTCTGTGAGGTTTTTGTTGATGACGTTGCGAAGTCTCTGAGAACCAGCTTCCGGCGCAATGGTCAGCCCTTCCCTCCCGAGATCTTTGAGGCTGGAGACAAGTTCATCATCGAGAGAATCGACCCTAAGAGAAGGTAACGAAACATGCGTCTGATTCGTATCCAGAGCGTTCAACAGATTCAATAGCAGGGGTTTGATACAGCTGTAATCGCTAGAAGACAGGGAGATCAAGCCTGCTTCGTCCCAACCGCTCGTTCTCGTCTCTCTGACCAGTTCTTCAAGAATACCATCGGCATCACGTTCACGAACCGGACGATAGAAATATCCCGCATGACAGAACCTGCAACCCCTTGAACAACCACGCATTATCTCAGCAACATAACGGTTGTGAGTGGCAAGCTGCCACGGCAGGATCTGCGGGCTGTGCAGAGCCTTACCTTCGGAGAAGGCGGAATATTTTCTGGCTTTGATGATATCTTCATGGTGAATAGCAGGTACATAACATGATTCCAGCTTTGCCAACGCCACCAGTCGTGCTTGTCGGTCATTTATTGTCCGAAGGATCTCCGCGATCTGAACGATACCCTCTTCCGCTTCGCCGATGAAGAATACATCAATGAAATCAGCCAGGGGTAAAGGGTTAGTCGCGCAAGGACCACCTGCCATGACAATAGGGCAGGTTCCGTCCCGATCTTTAGTAAGTACCGGGATATGCGATAAATGAAGCAACTCCAGGATATTGGTGAAGGTCAATTCACTCTGCAGCGTGATTCCTAACAGGTCAAAACCATTGACTGGCATCCTGGTTTCCAGCCCCCAGAGGAGCAGATCTTCCTCCCGCATTAATTTAAGCATATCCAGCCAGGGGAGATAAACTCTGTCGGCCATGGCATAATCTAGCGAATTGAGGATGGAATAGAGGATCTTCAATCCAAGATGAGAGATGCCCAGTTCATAGACATCCGGGAAAGCGAGACAGATCCGTACTTCACTACCGGTGAAAGACTTGTGTGCTGCGTTAACCTCGTTGTCTATATAACGCGAAGGCTTCTCGATGAGAGGAAGATATCGCTCGAATTCTACTATGGGTTGACTCATAATGACCTCAGGTTAACTCTGATCCCTTGTGCTCTGCCCCACTCCACCAAGCAGTTAGATTCAGGTGCATCCGCAAGATGATGCGGGGTTATCGAGACATCTTCATTGGTCTCCATATCAGTGAGCGTATGTTTATAACGGCATTGTTGGAGGTAAAAACTATCACCAGGCAAAAGAATGCTCTTGATCCTCTCAATATCGGACCAGGTTAACAGCTTATCAAACAGAGTGGTGCGAAACTCAAATATCTTTCCAGAACCACGGATGATCTCCATACTTCTCCCGATCAGCTCAGGGTCGATCAGGCTTTGTGTCACGATCTGATAGATATCCCAGGGTGCTTTTATATCCATCGCCCAATAGTCAACCAGGTCTTGTTTGATAAGTTCCCCGATGATGTCTGGAGAAGAACCGTTCGTATCCAGCTTGATCCGAAACCCCAGAGCCCTGATCTTGCTTATGAAAGCGAAAAGCTCACTTTGCATGGTCGGTTCACCACCGGTTATTGTGACTGCTCCAAGCTTGCCTTTGCGACGCGTAAGAAAGCTCATCACTTCCGCTTCAGGGATGAGTGCTGTGTATCTTGCCGGATCGACAAGCTCCGGATTATGGCAATAGGGGCAGCGGAAATTGCATCCCTGTGTAAAGACAATTGCCGAGATCCTGCCAGGATAATCCAGCAGGGAAAACTTCTGCAAACCTCCAATATTCAAGGCGATTACCCGTTACTTAGTCGATTGGGAGGGATGATGATACTCGTCGATCACATGTTCTCTGAGCGTATCAAAGGTTGTTCTGAGCCTAAATTCAGCTTTCTTGCCTTCGTTCCACTGAGATATCGGACGCAGGTAGCCAACGATCCTCGAATAAACTTCAGTTCTGCTATCGCAGCGCGGACAACGGGACATCTCACCATTCAGATATCCATGTTGCGGACAAATACTGAAGGTAGGTGAGAAAGTGAAGTATGGCAGACGGTAACCAGAGCAGATGGTACGAACCAGTTCCTTGATGCTGTTGCCGTGTTCAACCCTCTCTCCGCCGAAGATATGCAGAACTGTTCCGCCTGTATATTTCGTCTGAAGTTCATCCTGCAGATCCAGAACATCGAAGACGTCGTCAGAATAATTCACCGGAAGCTGCGTTGAGTTCGTATAAAAAGGCGTATCTCCATCAGGATTGGCACTGAGGATCTCGGGGAAAGACTTCTTATCCAGCAAAGCAAGCCGGTAGCTTGTGCCTTCAGCCGGCGTAGCTTCCAGATTATAGTTGTTGCCGGTTTCCTCCTGGAAACGAACAAGGCTCTCACGCAGATAATCCATCACCTTCAAAGCAAACTCCTGACCTCTCTCTGAACCGAGATTCTCACCCAGGAAGTTCACGCAGGCTTCGTTCATGCCAATGATCCCAATGGTCGAGAAGTGGTTTTTCCAATACTGCTCGAAACGTTCAGCAATCGTGGAGAGATAGAACTTCGTATAAGGATATAGTCCGCTAAGCGTATATCTCTCCAGAACCTTACGTTTGATCTCCAGAGACGTCTTGGCAATAAGAAGGCGTTCATCCAGAATAGCGAAAAACTCTTCTTCCGTAGTGGCAAGATATCCGATCCTGGGAAGATTGAGCGTCACAACCCCGATCGAGCCGGTCAGAGGATTGGCACCGAACAAACCACCCCCGCGAGCTTCCAGCTTGCGCGTATCCAGCCTCAAACGGCAACACATCGATCTAGCGTCGTTGGGATCCATATCCGAATTGACAAAATTTGAGAAATAGGGTATTCCGTACTTCGCTGTAGCCTGCCAAAGGTAATTGAGAGTGGGATTATCCCAATCGAACTCCTTCGTAATATTATACGTAGGGATCGGGAAGGTAAAGACACGCCCTTTTGCGTCACCCTCGATCATGACCTCCAGGAAAGCACGGTTGATCATATCGATCTCAGGTTGGAAATCAGCATAGCACTTATCCTGAGCCTCTCCGCCGATAATAACCGGAGTATCCTTGTAAAGCTGTGGCGGGAAGAGATCCATGGTTATATTAGTAAATGGCGTCTGAAATCCCACCCTGGTAGGCACATTAATATTGAAAACGAATTCCTGAAGAGCTTGCTTTACTTCCTCATATTCCAGCTTGTCATAAGCTATAAACGGTGCCAAAAGCGTGTCGAAACTGGAAAAAGCCTGAGCTCCCGCTGCCTCGCCCTGAAGCGTATAGAAGAAATTCACGATCTGCCCGAGAGCACTACGGAAGTGCTTCGCGGGAGAGCTTTCGACCTTCCCCTCCGCTCCACAGAAGCCTTTGAGCAACAGATCCATCAGATCCCAGCCCACACAATAGACGGAAAGCTGACCCAAATCGTGGATATGAACGTCACCCTTGACGTGTGCGTGCCGTATCTCCGGAGGATATATCTTGTTGAGCCAGTATGTCTTGCTGACTTCTGACGCTATATAGTTGTTCAAGCCCTGCAGACTATACGCCATATTGGAATTCTCGTTGACCTGCCAATCCAGTTTCTCCAGATACTGATCGATCAGGTTCACCCCGGCTTTGGATACCAGTTCACGCATCCGTGAATGCTGATCCCTGTAGATAATGTAGGCTTTGGCAGTCTTCTTGTAGGGTGACGCCAGGAGAACTTCTTCAACGATATCCTGTATCCGTTCAACTTCCGGGATATCGTCATTGATAACCTGAAGCACGAGATTCATCACTCTCAGGCAGAGAACGTCAGCTATTTCGGAACCGAATTCCCCCGTTGCCTGGCCTGCTCTGCTTATTGCCTGTGTTATCTTGGCTTTGTCGAAAGACACAATCTGACCATTACGTTTCCGTATCTTTGAGAACATCGAGACTCCTATTCAAATCTATAACGTTATTATATATATCTTCTAAGTGCTTACAACTCTGATACCGTATTATTGAAAACACAGCTCAGAGGCACGACTTTCATTGGATTAGGAACTTACCTTTTTTGTCAAGACATAAATCCTCGGATTTCCTGACTGTTTTTGAGGTCTGTGGCAGAAGCTCAGCATGGTAAAAGGATTAAGACTGCGGCACATATTTTCAGATTATTTCTGCCGGATATAGATACCATTATCAGACATGAACTTAGCATCTGTGCCCAATATAACCCATACAATGGCATATAGTTAGCCCCAAGCATGAAGTGAAGATCGGATAAGGTTAATTGATTGAGGTGTTCTTGGTAGGGAAGAGAAAAAGGAGCAGAAACCTTGTGAAAGTCTCTGCTCCTCAGGAATGTCAGTTCTTTGTTTTGTCGTCTATTTTGGCTTCGTCTTTTTTCTCGTCTTTCTTGTCGTCTTTCTTGTCTTTGGTTTTGGCTTTGTCCTTGTTTTGAGATTTCTCATCTTTCTTGACCGATTCAGCTCTGGAAGCTTTCTTGGAGTCATCGGAGCGTTCTTTCTTGTCCGGTTTCACGACTGGATTCGTGTCATTAGGTCTGT
>DAOPZE010000067.1:0-5776 GCA_035353255.1 Candidatus Cloacimonadota bacterium | reverse complement strand
TCGGAGCGTTCTTTCTTGTCCGGTTTCACGACTGGATTCGTGTCATTAGGTCTGTCAGGACGCACTTTGTCAATGACGATGACCGGCTTTTCCCTATCGGGTTTTATCACAGAATCATCTCCGGCAGGGTCTTTGCCGGGTATCGTTGGAGAGTCTTCACGACCGCCAGTTCCGGGAAGCTTTTCCTTGTGGTTCAGCTCATCCGAATTGAGCGGAGTGGTCGTAAACAACGTTCCATAGTGCGTTCCGGGATGATCGTCACCACCACCGGGAGGGTTATCGCCATCGCCATGGTGTCCACCCCCGGGAGGGTTATCGCCACCACCATGATGTCCGCCTCCGGGAGGATAGTCGCCATCCCCATGATGTCCACCACCGGGAGGGTTGCCGGGTCCATGATGACCGCCACCGGGAGGATTATGCCCACCGGGATTGAACACGAATCCGGGAGGACACCACGGGAAGAATCCCGGAGTCCAGAGATGATAGTGCCATCTGGGGCGTGGATTTCTATAGGAATAGTAATAACTGATCGTTGTATAGCTGTGCCTTCGATCGCGTCTCAGTTCAAAAGAGAAGACAGACGGATGGTCCAAAGCGTATTCCTGATCCGCATAGCAGAGCGGGACGAAAATCTGTTTCTTCAGTGGTACATATCCATCTTTAGTGATCATCAGAGTGATAGGGCGTCCGGGAATCCCTTCCCTGATCTCCATCCCTTCATCTTCAATGACGGAATACACTTCGCTTGGGGTACTGCAGAGGTAGAGATCGATATCATAGAGCGTGACATCCGCTCTTCTGGGGGTGGTTATGATCTTGAAAGCGCCATACATATCCAGCGCGCTCAAGAGGCTTATTCCCAGCAAGAAGCCGAGTAGCATCACAACTTTCTGTTTCATAACTTTCCTCCTTCGCGAATAAGTTATCTATAACATAATACTCCGTTCCTGCCTTCTCCCCCCGCATTATTTTTTCGGTATCAAACCGGCATCATTCCGGTATCATTTCCTGTCAGGACAGGAGATGATACCGGAATGACTACGTCAAGATACTGAGAGGCAATGAACTGATCCAGCAGGAAGGGCTTCGCGTAATAAAAGTAGTGCTTGACTCATAAGCAGTTGTCAGAAAACGTGTTTGCAAAACACGGTCAAGCTAGGGAAATATGCCTTCAAATCAGCATCGAAGAGCTGTTTGACCTGCTTTGATTTTAACGAACTGAAGTGAGATAGATATTTATGAACAAAGACTTTGTTCGACCCTTGATCCTAATAGTAGTCACGATCCTGGTGCTGGGGCTGATCGCCCAGTTCATTCCCGGTTGCGAAAGCGGAAAGATCAAGGTCAAACCCTTTAAATGGTTCAGCCAGCTCAAAGAGATCGGCAAGCAGGATTCGATCTCAGCGGCTGTTGTCGCGGCTGCCAAGATCAGCAGCGAACTGGTTGCCCTTGATCCCTTCATGCAAAAACTCCAGACCGCAAGATCAGGAGGCTCGGTTCGTATCGCCTATTTCGGTGATTCCATCATCGAAGGAGATCTGATCACTGCTCAGCTTAGAAACAATCTGCAGGCTCAGTATGGCGGAAGCGGCGTGGGACTTGTTCCCATCACTTCAATAGTCGCCGGATTCCGTCAGACCATTCGTCATACCTTCTCCAAGAACTTTGAAGCTGTGTCTTTGATGAACGCCAAGGGGAGTATCAATCCCGGCTTCGGCGGATATGTCTTTATCCCGAGGAACTATTTCAGCATTGAAAAGCCCGTCGAGGTGAAGCCCACTCAGGATATCAGCCCTGCCTCAGACTCCCTCGCGGACAGCACGAAGGTTGCCGTACCTGCCGAACCCGCTCCGGAACCCAAAACAGTCGTACAGAAACAGTTTGTCAACACCAATCCCTGGGTCGAATATGCCGGTGCCAACATCGCCGGAGGCTCTCAGACTTTCTCCCGCATCCGCCTCTTCTATAGCCATGCCAAGGCAAACTCCTGGGTCATCGTTTCCCGGGATGGCTCTGCCGCGGAGAAATATACTCTCAGAGCGGGAGAATCAGTTCAGGCGCTGGATCTAAGCGGAACTTCTCCGGTCAGCAGAATACGCCTCGAGTTCTCCGCGAGCGATCCGATCCATCTATATGGAGTGTCTTTCGATCAGAACACCGGTGTCTATGTCGATAACATCTCCATCCGGGGCTATTCCGGAATGTATTTTGACAGGATCACGACGGATAACATCCGCGACTTCCAGAGATATATGGATTATGACCTCATCGTTCTGCAATATGGCGAGAACGTGTCCAGCCCCACTACCAAGGATTACAGCTTCTATTACAAGGGAATGCTCAAGACTATCGAGCATATCCGCGGCGCGATCCCGAATATCCCCATCCTGATGATCAGCGCGCATGACAGAAGCGTCAATCAAGCCGGCGGATTCATGACCTCACCTGATATCCCGATCCTGGTCACGACTCAGGCAAAGATCGCTAAGGACACCGGCTCAGCCTTCTGGAATCTGCTGGATGCCATGGGCGGCTTGAACTCCATGAGAGACTGGGTCAAAGCGAATCCTCCGTTAGCTTCCAAAGATTTTACTCACTTCAACCGCGCCGGAGCCAACAAGATCGGTGATATGCTCACCAAGGTGATCACCAAGGGAGGCTGATGCGGCACCTGCGCTCAGAACTACTCATTGTCTTGCTATTGTTGTTGTTCTCTATGACTTTCGCCGGCGATTCTCCGGACGAATCAGATATCAACCAGAGTATGCTGGATGAGCAGTATCCAAGTGATATTGACACTCTGGAGGAGTTTATCCAGAGTTATTACCTCCTTCTGGACAGCCAGGTCTATCTGCAGAACTATCATTTCCTCAAGGCTGAGGATAACTATATCCGAAACGACTCACTGAGCATGAACGAGTTCTACAGCAAACTGGTGCAGTTGCGCAACGGCATGCGTAAACGAGTGACGATCTACCAGATCGGTGATTCACATATCCAGTCAGGCTACTTCGCCGGAACCGCCAGAAGCGCTCTGCAGAAACATTTTGGCAACGCAGGCAGAGGGCTGAGCTTCCCTCTCCGTCTGGCAGGAACAAACCAACCTGACGACTATCGCATCTCATCTTCCAGCGCCTGGAGCAGGCTGAGCAGCAAGGTCGGTCTCTCAGGATTCTCACTATCCACAAGGAGTAGCGGCTCGATCTCCATCAAGACCAACGAGTTCTTTGGCTCGAACAACAGCCATGACCTCATCCGTGTCCTCTATGAAGGAAACTATTCCTGGACTATGGATGCCAAACCGGGAGAGATCACAGAGCACGCTTCCGGCATCAGGATCAGCAGTCTGTCCGCTTCTCAGCCCGCAAGCCAGCTCAATATAGGCTACACTAAACTCGATGGCGGAGACCAGCTCAACCTTTACGGACTCAGTATGGAACGCAGCGAACCGGGACTCATCTTCCATTCCGCAGGAGTCAACGGCGCTTCCTACGATAATCTTTCTCCCAATACAGAGCTCTTCAAGCAGATATCAGCACTGGAGCCTGATCTGATCATCATCTCATTGGGCACGAACGACGCACAGGGAAACTACCGTGCCGAGATGATGAAAGCGCAGATGAAGAAGTTCATGACTCAGATGGAGAAGGAGAATCCCAAGGTGCCGATCCTCTTCACGACCCCGCCCGATACCTATAAGCGAGGCGTGACCAACAACGACGTATACAAGGTCGGTGAGGAACTGGCTGCTTATGCCAATAGCCATGGCTATGCGTGGTGGGATCTTGCCTCTGCCATGGGTGGGAAAGGCTCCATCCGTCAATGGAAGAGCGCTTCTCTCGCCGCCAACGATATGCTCCACTTTGCTCCTAAGGGCTACATGCTCCAAGGCTACCTCCTCTATCAAGCCATGATCAAAGGCTACAAGAAATACACTGAACAAGCGAAATAAAAGGCGATAATGAAAGTATATCTCGACTGGTTTCTGAACCTCCTTGCTTACAATCCCAAGCAGCCCTTGCTCTTCAACAGCACCTTCTTCCTGTTTTTCTTCCTGGTGATAATGGTCTTCTATCCGCTCATCGCCAACCGCGTCAAGACCAGAACCTGGTATCTAATGCTCTTCTCCGTCTATTTCTATTACAAGACCAGCGGCATCTTCGTCCTTCTCTTGCTCATCACTTCGCTGGTGAATTTCCTTTTGGGAGGCCAGATCCACAGAGCCAAAACCAAGAGAGGCAGGGATTGGCTCATGATCCTCAGTGTCTTGTGGAACCTCGGTTCACTGGGATATTTCAAATATACGAACTTCATCATCGATACCATCAACCAGATCGCCGGTGGAAATCTGCCCATGATGGACATCTTCCTGCCTGTGGGAATATCTTTCTTTACCTTCCAGACCATGAGCTACACCATGGACATCTATTTCCGCAAGCTGGAGCCGATCCGCAGCTTCGCTGATTTCGTCTTCTTCGTCAGCTTCTTCCCCCAGTTAGTGGCTGGCCCGATCGTCCGGGCGACGTGGTTCATCCCCCAGATCCACAAACACATCCATCTGGATAAAGCGACCATGGCGAAGGCTCTGACCCTGATCTTCGCCGGCTTGATCAAGAAAGGCGTCATCGCCGATTATATCAGTATCAACTTCGTGGATCGTGTCTTCGACAGCCCTGCTCTCTTTTCCGGGCTGGAGAATCTCATCGCGATCTACGGCTACGGACTCCAGATCTATTGCGACTTCAGCGGTTATTCCGACATCGCCATCGGGCTAGCTTACCTGATGGGATTTGAACTCGCGGCGAATTTTAACGCTCCCTACACAGCGACGAGTATCACTGATTTCTGGCACAGATGGCACATCTCACTCTCAACCTGGCTGCGTGATTATCTTTACATACCCCTCGGAGGAAACCGCAAAGGCAAAGTGCGCCAGTATATCAACCTCTTCATCACTATGGTACTGGGCGGACTCTGGCACGGCGCGAGCTGGAACTTCGTCTTTTGGGGAGCCTTGCATGGCATCGGACTCATGTTTGACAAGTTCTGGCTCTCGCTCAAGCTCTCCAAAACCAGGCTGATGAAGGTGCTAGGCGTGATCTTTACCTTCAACTTCGTCTCCTTCGCCTGGATCTTCTTCCGGGCACGCAGCTTTGCCGATGCCGGGCTAATGCTGACCCGCGTCTTTACCGAGTTCAAGGCACCCCTCTTTAGCCAATGGATAGCGGAATACACGCCTGTAGCGGTTCTCATCGCCATAGGCTACCTCTTCCACTGGATGCCCAGGCAAGCGATCAACAGCTTCGAGAGAACCATGATCCGCGTGCCGGTCTATGTCCAGTCCGTGATCCTGGCTTTCGTGATCTGGGTGCTCTTTCAGGCAAAATCAGCCGATATCCAGCCCTTCATCTACTTCCAGTTCTAAGCCTCCGATTTACTCACAGGGATGAACGCTCCGGCAGATACTCACATCTGCCGGTCAAGACTCTGCCAGTCATAGACTTCCGGAAGGAGTCCCGCTTCAATTGCTTTCCTGATACTGAGGCAAGGCAGATCTCTACTCACGATCTCATCCCTGGTCAATGCTTTGAGGTCTATGCCAGGAACAGACGTCGCCATATCGTGCATGATCTTAAAGTAAAGATTGACCCAGGAACGCAAGGTATTCTTCTCATTGCCCTTCAAGGCGTTATAGCGCCACAGATAGGTGCGCAGATCATCTTTGTAACCGGTGGAAGGCTTCAGCGCGTGCAGATTCGCCGTGGTGGAACCT
>DAOPZE010000066.1:0-14260 GCA_035353255.1 Candidatus Cloacimonadota bacterium | reverse complement strand
GTGACCGGAAGATCTTTTGTTCCGAGAGTCGCGGTCAATCTGCATACCGGTTTGACGGCAGACTGCACGGGCTTGGATTATGATCCTGAAACCGGTAATCTGATCCAAACACGACCAGCCTTCGGTGGAAACATCATGGCAAAGATCATCACCGCCAATCACCGTCCCCAGATGGCAACAGTCCGTCATAAAGTCATGGATCCCCTTATCCCGGATGAGACCCGCAGCGGCATAGTCATTCAGGAATCCATCGATTTTGACTTTGACGAAGAGAAGACCAAATGGCTCGGTTTTGAAAAGGAAAAGACCAATCTTGTGAACATCACCGAGGCGAATATTATCGTCAGCGGCGGTAGAGGGATCAAAGACGCCAAGAACTTCGCTATGATCGAAGAGCTGGCGGAAGCCCTCGATGGCGCGGTTGGCGCGTCCAGAGCAGCGGTTGATGCCGAATGGATCCCCTATTCCCATCAGGTGGGTCAGACGGGTAAGACGGTCAAGCCAAATATCTATATTTCTGTGGGGATCAGCGGAGCGATCCAGCATCTCGCGGGGATGTCCAGCGCTGATTATATCGTAGCGATCAATAAAGATCCCGATGCTCCGATCTTCAAGGTGGCAGACCTGGGAGTCGTCGGAGACTTGTTTGAGGTATTACCACTACTTATTAGAAGGATAAAAGAAATCAGAAAATGATTATTACACCATCGATCAGCGTGATCAGCTCTGATCGAGTGGAAAGCGGGATTGATTTACATCTTAATTCCCGGTGGCGTCAGACAGCCCCTGAGAGGCTTGCGCTCGAAGGCGCCATTGCCTATGTGCCGTTGGTCAATTCCCACGACCATTTGATTGGTAATTGGTTTCCCCGTGCCGGGGACAAACGTCCCTATCACAATTCTCATATCTGGGTCGAAGACATGAAGAACTCCTTCTCCTTCCTGGAGAGGAATCACTTCTGGTTCAACGATGGTTCTTTCGATCTGACTACGAAAGCAGCGCTCACTCTGGCTCAATTAGGATGCTACAAGAATCTCTTTTCAGGGTGTGCCGTCGTTCAGGATCACGGACCTGTGCAAGCGCCTGTTTACTACGATTCCATGCCCATAGAGGTCATCCGCAAGTATCGGCAATGCCATTCGATCACTCTGGAGAACTGGTGGGGCGGAGAATCGGCAGAAGAAGAAATGAAGCTGACCAAAGGTGAGATCCCCTATATTATCCATCTGGGCGAGGGAAAGGACACGATAACCAAGGCTGAATTCGCGGAGTTGAAGGCACGTGACCTCCTGCGCAGAAACACCATGTTGATCCATGGTATCGCCTTTACACCGGAGGAACTTTCCGAAGTCGCCAAGGCGAAAGCTTCTGTCTGCTGGTGTCCGACTTCAAACTTCTATCTGATCGGCGAAACTCTCAAGATCGAGGAAGCTCTGAAACGCGGCGTGAACGTCACGATCGGAACTGATTCTACCATGTCCGGCGGTGTAAACCTCATCTTCGAATTCATCCTCGTGCGTGAGAAATTCCCATCTATCCCGGTTTCAACTCTCTACAAGATGGCGACGGAAAACGCTGCTTATGCTCTGATGCTCCCTGAACGGTATGGCAAACTGATCGCCGAAGACACGAGGAATCTGATGCTGATGGACGCTCTGGATAGCAGTCCCTTTGAGAACCTTCTGGTCTGTGACGCCAGCAATATCAGGCTGCTCCTGCATGAAGGCGTTCCTATCTATGGCGATACAGAATGGCTGGAGTGGTTCGATCTCAACGAAGAGGATTACAGCACCTTCCGTACCGGGAACAAAGAGAAATTCGTCGTCGGTGACCCTCAGGACCTGAATGATCAGATCGATCTGGTTTTGGGATATCACAAGGACTTTCCATATTTACCTTTCTAAACCATTGGGCAAGCTAAATATCCACCGTCTGTGACTAAAGGGAAAACGTGAATTTCGAGAAAGAATTGTACTCCGCGCATGATCCGGAGCAACTCAAGATCTGGCAGGCAGCTACTGTAGGGATCGCGGGAGCAGGAGGTCTGGGTTCAAATATTGCGTTTGCTTTGGCACGATCCGGCATCGGCAGGCTGATCATCGCTGATTATGATGCCGTCAGTCCCAGCAACCTTAATCGTCAGCAATACTTTATAGATCAGATCGGCATGCTCAAGGTTCTGGCTCTGCAGATCAACCTCAAGCGTATCGGGGGAAAGACCAGGATCAGCATTCATCCTCTGCGCGTCACGCCTGAGAACCTTTCCGTTGTCTTTCGGGAAGCGGGTATCCTCATTGAAGCCTTCGATCTGGACGAACAGAAACAGATGCTCATGGAAGCCTGGATGTCCCAATATCCTACAAGACCATATATTGGCGCTTCAGGGCTTGCCGGAGTCGGCGGAAATGAATTGATCACGACACAGGCATTTGGCAACGTCTATATCATCGGCGATGGTCTGAGCGAAGCAAAGCCTCCCTTCAGTCCCCTTGCTCCAAGAGTCGGCGTTGTTGCCAATATGCAGGCGAATCTTTGTCTCGAACTACTGCTGAAAGGAAGATCATGAAAACGATCACTGTGAATGGCAATGTGATAGATTGGTTTCAGGGAATGACCGTGACCGATGTTCTGAGGATCATGAACTATACCTTCAGGATGCTCGTGATCAAGATCGACGGGCAATTGGTTCCCAAAGACAGCTACACCACGACTGTGATCCCGGTAGGTGCCGAGGTCTATGTCATCCATCTGATCAGCGGGGGTTGATTCTCATCCCTCCTTATTTTACTGATATCCTGTCCGGCTTATATTAGATTCGCCGTTTTTCCCTTTTCCTTTACTCTATGGTGTCCGTATGCCTCCCATACGCCTCCCGTATGATATCCGTACAAACGTATGGATATGATTCGACCTGGGTTGGGGAGCTTATCAGGAGGGGAAAGCTATGCTGAAGGGGAGGATCTATCTGACGTTCAGCAGTTTATGCAGCTGAAGATGCAGACGCACGGGGAGACCATCTCGCAGGATCCATTCAGCGAGGGTCTGGGCCGGAAGGGTCAGAGTATAGGGTGAAAAGTGAATCATTCTGTCCCGCAAGGCGTTGGTCTCGATGAATTCCCTGGCAAAGCTGTAGTCATAAGGGGAGGTGATCACGAATTTAAGCTCATCCTGTTCGTTTAGAAACTTCAGATTCCACTTCATAAAGCTTTCACCGAACCCGCTTCCGGGGGTTTTTACATCGACGATCTTCACCACGTAATCAGGAATATCTCCCAGATAAAGAGAACCATTGGTCTCCAGCAGAATGGTATACCCTGCAGCGTTCAAGGCTGTGAATAGCGCGTCAGTCGCTTCTTCCTGAAGAACCGGTTCGCCACCTGTGATCTCGACAAGTTTGCAGGGATACTTGGCTATTTCGCTGAGGATCGTGGCGATGGGGGTCTTTTTGCCAGTGCTGAAGGCATAGCGTGTGTCACAATAGGTGCAATTCAGATTGCAATCGGAGAAGCGTATGAAGATACAGGGACGCCCGGCGTAGGACGATTCACCTTGAATGCTGAAGAAGATCTCGCTGATCTCAGGATCTATCTGGGAATTAGCTGGTATGCTCATCGTTCCTGGCTGAGATATGGATATCAATCGTGCCATCGGGATCAATGTCCTTGAGATTCTTCACAAAACTGAGGATGCTGTCACGCAGTAGATTCTGAACGAAGGGAACGATCCGGATCGGCTTGCCGTTGACCCGCATTTCAAGTTTTTCTTGCGAATCCAGAATACAGTCAACCCGCGTTGCTTTACCCTGAATGATCGCGCCGGCAAGCTTATAACAAGTCTTACCGCAGGCGGAGCAGCAGTCCGGATCGACATCAGGAAGAGCCGGAAAAGCCTTTTCCACACATAGAGAGACAAATTCATCCAATTTTTTTTGTAGGCAGAAAACCGGCAAATCACGATAGGATCGAAGCCGGTCGGCTATGGGACCGGAGATGCCGATGGCTGTCTCATCCAGGAGTTCATCGAGCTGAGCTTCAGTCTCCGCGCAGACGATCTTGGGAACCGGTGCGTTCTTCATGCCTTCGATGACCAGGAAATCGGTATTGAAATATTTCAGAGCTTGGGAATAGTCTATGTTCTCTGGGAAGATCAAAGCGCTGTCATGCAAGCCTTTAGCCAGAACGAAGGAGCTGCCTGCCTTGGCATGTTTATCGGAATTGGAGCCTGCCTTGTCCGCGTAAAACCGTTCGTCATGAATGTCCTTGATGCTGGAAACGGTGTATCCACGGCGTTTTAGAGCTGAGATCAGGGCACAAGCGGCTGTCGTCTTGCCGGTATGATGGTAACCGATGATGCCTATCGCTTTCATGATTCCGCTATTTTGGAAAGAAGAACGACGGCATAAGCTGTGATGCCCTCTCCCCTGCCACTGATCCCCAAACCTTCCTCAGTCGTGGCTTTGACAGAGACGTTATCTATTGAAGTGTTCAAGTCTTCGGCAATGTTGACGCGCATTTCGTCGATATAGCCGGCCAAACGAGGGGCTTGCGCGCAGATGGTCGAATCCAGATTGGAGATCTGCCAGCCAAGTTTATTGATCTTCGCGAGAGTCTCACGGAGTAGTTTGCGGCTGTCAATACCTTTGAACTCGGCAGAACTATCCGGGAAGTGGATGCCTATATCGCCCAGAGCCAGGGCTCCAAGCATGGCATCGATGATCGCGTGAATGAGGACGTCGGCGTCTGAATGCCCTAAAAGTCCCTTTTCAAAGGGAACCGTCACACCGCCCAGGATCAGCTTTCTGTCTGAACTCAGGCGATGGACATCGTATCCATATCCGAGGCGAAACACTTTATTAATCCACAGTTATCGATTTTGAAACGTTCTTCGGCACATCTGGATGGACGCCGTGATCGAGCACTCCCAGACGGTCGAGCTTTTTCAGCTTGCGGATACTCATTCTCAGAGCCAGAAGCTGGAGCACGATGGTCGCTGAGAAGGTCGTCATCAGGCTGTCTCCTGTCTTGGGGAGCATGATGTATGCCCAGCCGTAATAGCTGCCTTCATTGGGATTGGCGCTGGCATTCTTGAGCAGATTCTGGTTCTCTTCGGCGATCACGTACGTATCCGCGCCTCTGATCTTGTGAGTATTGATCTGGGAGATGGTGAGATTGACGTCTCTTTCATCCGGTCCGGTCACATAGATCAAGGGGTAGTTTCGATACATCGGCTCAAAGAAATCATGATGGGCGATGACTTCATTGAAGATCTTCATGCCTTCTTTGGAGAGGTTGAACGGCACGTTTCTGGTGAAGATATAGGTGCTCATTGCTTTGAACATCTCTTTGGTCTCTTTGTGATCGATACCCCGCTCTCTGGCAAGATCGTCTATCTGGTCGATGATCTGGTTGTAGGAATTGACGAAGTTGCGAACGTGTTTCAAACCAAAAACGGTATTCTTGCCAAGAATGGTATTGGGTCCATGTTTGAACTCGGAAGCTTCTCTCCCTTCCGCGTGATTCAAAACCGTCTCACGGATCTTTAAGGCTGCTTCCATTGCCACGCCGGTGATCTTTGTGGCAAGGATATGGATCGAAGGCTCCATATAGATCTTGGCAGCCATGGAATCGATCATGTCTGCCGTGTTATCCAGAGTCTCTTTGAGCAGGGAAGGAATATCACCCAGGGACTTGAAGCGTTTTTCCAGAAGGTCTTGCTTGGCTTTGAACCCCTGTGTGTTGGGAGGAAGCTTATCAAGCTGCTGTTTCGCTACCCGGATCGCCAAATAGTAGAACAGAGTGATCTGATTCATAAAGCTCTTAGTCGCGGGGACTGCTATCTCCGGACCGCAGAGTATGGGTATGGCAACGTCGCTCTTTTCCTGTCCCAGAGTGGAATTCATGTTGTTGACGAGGACGACCTTACGGACATCCAGCTGTTTCTTGTCGATGTCATTGAAGATATCGATCAGATCCTTGGTCTCGCCGGATTGGGAAACACCGATGATCAGATCGTTGTTCTTGATGCAATTGGAGTACTCACCACGGAACTCACCGGGAAGTATAGGCACGATCTCAACTCCGGCGATCTCGTTGAAAAACAGAGCTGCGACCTTGGTCGCGTTGTAGGATGTTCCGCAGGCAATGGTGTAAGCATTACGGTTGTTGGCAATGGTGATCTCGACTTGTTCCAGGAAGTTATGCACACTGTTCTCGAAATCAACGACGTCAACTCGTTCTGCCAGAGAATCCAGCGCCTTGGCAATAACCAACCGCTTCATGTCAAACTCTGAACCAACCAGATCGATGAAGACGTTCTTTTCGGCAGAAAAGAAGAATTTCTTCTCAAAGTCTTCTTTGACGACAACATCGGTAAGCTCCTTGTAGTTCTCCGAGACGAAATTGAAGAGCTGAGTAGCCTGGGGAGCAAGGCAGAGCTTGTCGAAGATATCCTGTCTTTCCGCGTGATTGGTCAATCCCAGGATCGTGAGCATATCATGGCTCAGTGTATCACGAAGCCCTTCAGATTCAATAATGCTGATGAGCCGTTTCCCGCTGTTGGAACCGCCCTGGAAGAGCTTGATCAGCTTTCCGGTAGATTCTGATTGGGCATAGATCTCCTGCTCCATGAAGTACTCAAACTCCGGAAGCAATTGGACATCCTCTGCTCTGAGCTTGGAGAAGACAGGCTTAGCCTGGATCTTTTCTCCTGCCGCGTATGTTTCGTCGGCATGTCCAAGTCGCTTGAATTTCAGGTCCTTTTGAGCATAAACCTGATATTCGTCAGCGGTATATTCGATAAACTCACCTTCTCTGAGGTTGATGAGCATCTTGGTGAAGCGCAGAACCGCAGTCAGATCGCTCGATGCGAGACAGAACTTCTGTTCTTCTATCTCACCAATACCAAAGTAAAGGCTGCTTCCGGCCTTGATCGCCCAGGAGGTCTGCGTCACGGGATCCACGATCACAGCCGCATAGGAACCGACCATCTTCTGCGCAGTCTGGATGATCGCTCTTCTCATGCAAGCTTTACGTTCGTTATGGTCAATAGGATTCCCCGCGCGGATCATCTCAATATCAAAATAGTGCTCGACACTGTGAACAAGCATCTCACCATCGTTGTCGGAAAGAACCGTATGACCTTCCTGAGTCAAAAACTGTTTCAATTCGCGGGTATTGGTGATATTGCCGTTATGCGCGCCGTATATATGTCTCTTGCATTTGACCTCGTGAGGCTGAGCATTCTTCTTGTTGACGAAGCCAAAGGTTGCCCAACGCACCTGCCCGCAGAAGATCTTGCCGGATTGTCTTTCGATACCCAGGGTTTTGACCAGAGTACTGGGAGCGCCAACATCCTTGAGCAGGATAATGTTCTCATCCTCGCTCTGGAAAGCAGCTCCGGTCGAATCATAACCCCTGTATTCGAGAGCCTTGAGCAGCGTCGAGGCATATTCTCCGATATTCACTGATACTCGCTGTAGCGCGAGTCCCAGCACCCCACAGCCGAGACCGGGTATGGGCAATCTGAAAGAAAGGGTAAGGTTGCTCTTGCTAAGGCTTGAAAGTATCCTGATCAGGATTCCGGAGGCGTTGCGTTCTCCCTTGGTGCGTAACAATCTGTTGCTAAATATCATGTCGATCCCTTATCATCTATAGTTTTTTACTATCCAGCAAGGCTTCGGCTATCAGCCAATCGCTGGAATCAGTTATCTTTATATTGAGGTCATCGGTGATTAAGGTATGAACCGGAACTCCACTGTGTTCGAGAATAACAGCATCATCAGTTCCGACAAATCCGTCTTCATAGGCTTTCATATAAGCTTCCATTAGCGTGGCATAAGCAAAGACCTGAGGCGTGTAAACTTGCACGAGTTCGTTCCGATCCAGAGTCTCGAGGACTACATCACCAAACACCCGTTTGATAGTGTGTTTTACCGTCGCTACTGGGATAACAGCTTTTTGCCTGACAACTTCATCATATAGCGCCTGGATCAGATCTGTCGAGATAAAAGGACGCACCGCGTCATGGATGAACACGTAGTCTGTATCATGAGGGCAGTTCTGAAGAGCACCAAATATGGAATCCTGTCTCTCAAAACCACCGGGAATGATCCGGATCGGTTTCTCGTTTTGATAGTACTGGTCGATCATCTCCCTACACAAAGAGATATCCTCCTCGGGAGCAGTTATAACGATGCTATCGATCAGAGGCGAGAGGATAAAGCTGCTCAGAGTCCGGATCAGCACAGGTATCCCGGCAAGCACACGAAACTGCTTCTTGATCTCGCCCTGGAGCCTTGTTCCGCTCCCTGCGGCTGTCACAATAGCGCAATTATAGGTTAGTCTTTCCATCTGTAGAAAACATCCCCGGTTTTTCTCTGGATCGTTAGTTTCTCATGCGCGTTCAGGCATCTCAGAGTTTTGCTGATCTCATTGATGTGAACGCCCAGAGCAAGGCTTATCCCTTCAGCCGTGTCCTGCTTTGCCAGGAGATGATCCCTGACCTTCATGGCAATGCTTCTGTCAACATCCTCACAGAGACCATGTTCAGCGCTTTTGGAGATGATCTCCACAGGATAGGAGCAATGTGCAGAAAGAAAGCTTTGAACCTTGAGCAGAGCTGTCCGGGAAGGGGCTTTTACCCATGTCTCCGTTCCGGGACGATCCAGGGAATTAACCTGAACCTGATCAGGCTTGATCCTATCGATTGCGTTGGCGATGGCAAGCAGCTCCGATTCGTTATCATTGACTCCGGGAATAATAAAGACTTCCAGCCAGATGATACCTGAATATATCTTACGAAAGCTGATCAGTCCTTCAATTAGATCGTTGACCTGGAGTCCCACCATTGGTCTGTCAATCTTGAGATATACTTCCTGGGTCGCGGCATCCAGAGAGGGCAATACCACGTCACAGAGCCTAACGACTTCCGCAACCTGAGGATCTCCCAGCAGGACTCCATTGGTCAGCATTGCAAGTTTAAATTGAGGATAATGCTGTTTGAGAAACCTGATGATCTCTCCGAGTCCTTGATAGAGCGTGGGTTCTCCGGCTCCCGAAAAAGATACATGGTCAAGAACGGGCTTTTGATCCAGGACTTCCCTGATCTCCGCAATGATCTCATCCGGCGGGAAGAACTCCTGCCTCTCGGTGATGAGGTGCGTCGTGTGCTGAACCTCGCAATAAACGCAATTGAGTGGACAGTATTTGTAAGGGACAACATCGATACCGAGCGACATTCCTAACCTGCGGGATGTCACCGGACCAAAGATATGCTTATACTTCATCTTTTAGAAAGTTGTGCCAAACTGGAGATGTGGCTCCCATGTACGGTCTTCGGGATTGTAAGCATAATCAAATCCGATCAATCCGAAGGGGCTGCGAATCCTGACACCGGCTCCGACTCCTTTCTTGAGATCGAGGAAGTTAAACTCCCTGAGCGTATTATAGCAGTTACCGGCATCAAAGAACAGAACACCAATGATCTGGTCTCCACCAATGGGATAACCCAGTTCAGTTGAGAAGATGATCGCTCTCGTGCCACCACCGGTCGGAGCAATTGATCTGTCCGCGTAACCGCGAATACCATCAGCGCCCGTTCCACCCAGATAGAACTTCTCGTCTGGCGGAGCATCCTCGGATTTACCATAAGGCGCGACGTAGCAGAAACGCCACTTCGTCCTCAGCGTGATCTTCTTCCATGTTTCCGTATACCAATTGACTTGAGCGATCTGCTTGAAGTAATCAAAATCCCCACCCAGAAGTCCGCCGGCAAGCTCTGAATAAAGCGTGAGCTGAGAACCTCGCGTGGGGAAGAAAACGTTATCTCTGGTATCACGACTGATCGTGGCATTGAGCGCTGAAGTGTATCTCCAGGAAAGACCGTCCAATTCAATTAGAGTAGCATTGGAGACAGGATCATTTAGTATCTCATCCATGTCCGTGATCTCGTATCTCTTCGAATAGAAGGAGTAGCCGGCGATCAATCTGGTCCGGTTCACCCAAGGCAGGGATTGACCAAATCTAATACTCGCGCCTCTTGTAAAGATCTTGTAATAGAAAGAACTCCAGTCCTTTTGGGTATAATACAGATTCGTGCCAAAGAGAATATCCGTATCATAGAGATTAGGATTGGTGAAGTCAAATTCAAAGTTCTGTGTCTCTCCGCCAAACTCCCATTTCACGCTGCTGGACCAGTTATTCCCAAAGAGGTTGTTCATGGAAAGAGAAAGCTCTCCCACAAAGCCATCCGTGGAGTTATAACCCACGCCACCATTAGCAACGCCGGAAGCCTTGTCCTGCACGTCGATCTGCAGATCGATGTCGCCCGCGTTGTTGATCCTCGTATAATCAAGCTTGATATCCGGCTCAAAGAATCCAAGATTGTAGATGTTCTGCTGACTGCGGAGAACCTGAGACTGACGGAAGTAATCTCCGGGAGCAACTTCCATCTGCCTGCGTAAAACCTTTTCCTTGGTACGCATGTTTCCGGTAAAGTGGATCTGCCGTATCTTTGCTCGTGTCCCTTCTTCGATCTTGAGCTTAACGACGACCTTCTTATCCGCCTTGACATATTCAGGCTGGATATTCGTATAGATATAACCTTCATCAAAATACAGGCTATAGACTTTCTGCAATTGTTTCTCGTACTTTTCCTGATCGAAGACTTCATTGCTCTGGAGGGTGAAATTACTCATCAGGGTTTCGTTCGTAAACTGGACGTTACCCTCAACTTCTGTTTTATCATAAAGGTACTTCTCGCCTTCGTTGATATGAACGACCAATTCCAGATAACGATCTCCATCCGGGATAAGCTCATAGGGACCAACCCGTACGTCGATATAACCGTTCTTCTTGTAGAAATTGGTGATATTGCCAAGGTCAGTGTCAAACTTCTCCTGCTCGAAACGACCCGCGCGGAGAAGATTCGCAGTCTTGGTCTTCATACGTCTGGCAAGAACTTTGTCTTCATAGCTATCATTGCCGATGAAGCTGATCTTCTTGAGCGCGACCCGCTTGCCTTCATCGATGAACACCGTGAGAGCTACACGGTTCTTATCCAGCTTCTTCTCGTTGACTTCCATGGTCACATTAGCGAAACCCTTGCCGTTATATTCCGTCTTGAGCTTGCGGAAAAGCTGATTCTTGAGCTGATCAGACCAATAACTTCCCTGTCTGATCACGACCAGTTCATCCAGCCTCTCATTTTTGATAGATTTCATCCCCACATAGGAAACAGAAGCTACAACGGGATTCTCCACCACCTGGATGATAAGATTGATACCGGTTCGATAGGGTTCCGAGAGCATCTGAATATCCGAAAAGATACCCATCTTGTAGAGAACTTTTATGGATTCAGCCACTTCATCCACGTCAAGCGATTCACCGACCTGTATGCTGATGGCGGATTTAACCAATTCAGGGTCTATGTTTTGAGTCCCCGTGACGCGAATATCGTATATCGTTTCTCCGGCGGCATACATGCTGCTCAGAGCCAATATCAGGGCAAACATTATCAGAATATGCTTCATGTAACTGTGCATTCTTCCTCCAGTACAAGTGAATTGACCATTTATACAGCAGCCGTTTTTCGTAAAGTCTTTTTTTAACCCAAAAAATATCTCTGAAATGGAAACTAATTTGCATCTCAGTAATTCAATAGGATATCCAGGAGAAATTATGACCAGATACAGACTTGTTATTGTCATCATAGTATTGCTGACCGGCTTGGGGCTATGTACCCTATCTGCCACTCCGGGTAGCAGATGGCAGGATCCTTCTGCCCCGAAACAGACCGGCGCTGTCACCGATAATGGAAGGATCTCTCTAACCGAACCAAGCAGAGCTGATTCCGCTCACGGTTTCGATGTTCAGAAGTACGTGATAACTCTCTCCGTAAATCAAAGCGCCCACACCATATCAGGCAACGTCGAGGCGACTGTCCTCGCGACTTCAAACCTGAGCAATATATCCTACAACCTGGAAAGTCTGAACGTCTCCGGTGTGCTTGTCAATAACTCACCTGTCACCTTTACCCACACCAATGGCCTGATCTCGATCCCCCTCTCCGTCCAGTCAGGGCAGACCTTCACAACCAAAGTATCTTATTCCGGAAGCCCGGTTCTGACTCCCAATGGCTACCATATTGGCATGATCTTCAACAACAACACTGTCTTTACCATCTCCGATCCGGATGCTGCCCGCTATTGGTGGCCCAGCTATGACCACCCCTGGGACAAGGCAATAGTTGACCTGCACATTACCATGCGTACTGATTGGAAAGTGGCAGCCAATGGACTCCGTAGCGGAATTGTCAACAATGGTGACGGCACCTCGACCACGTCCTGGCTGGGGCAATATCCCATGACGACCTATCTCGTCTGCATCACCTGCGGACCATACGTGGAGATCGACCAGACAGCCTGCAACGGGACACTCCCGATCAAGAACTTCGTCATGCAGAATATGTACAACAATGCCCTGCTCGATCTTGACAACCTGCCGGACATGATCGACTACTTTTCTGAAATATTCGGCCCTTATCCTTTTGAAAAATATGGCAACACCGTCGTTAGTATGTCCACCTATGGCGCGATGGAACACCAAACCATGACAACCCTGGGAAACTATATCATCAACGGTCTGGGCACCTACGAACTCGTTATCGCGCATGAGCTTGCGCATCAATGGTATGGAGACGCCGTCAGTTTCCTTACCTTCAAAGACGTCTGGCTCTCAGAGGGATTTGCCACCTATTCAGAAATGCTCTGGACGGACAAGGTCTCCGGCTGGCAATCCGCCGTTGCGTACGCTTCGAGCAGTTTTCAGGACTACTATATCAACTGGGAGAACAGTTATGGATTAGCGCCGAGGATCTATGATCCCGCCTTTATGGATTACTTCAATCCCCCTTCCTACGAGAAAGCGGCGTCCGTTCTCCACATGCTGAGGCTCAAACTCGGAGACGAAGATTTCTTTGAACTGCTGCATACCTGGTTCCTGACCTACCGCAATGGCAATGCGATCACTGCCGAATTTCAGGCAATGGCGGAGTCCATCAGTGGCTTGGATCTCGACGGATTCTTTAACCAATGGATCTATGGAACAGGCATTCCCAGCCTGAATTACGGGGTACTGACCCGTCCCGGAACTGCCAATAACGTGAAGATCATCGCCAAGACCACTTCTCCGACGGCTACGCCATTCACTATCGAAGTTCCTTTCCGCTTCGGTTCCGGCGCTCACATGGATTCTCTGCTCGTGACTGCCACTCCGGCAGGCAATAGCCAAACCTTCACGGCAGCGACCCAACCTCTGGCATTCACGGCCAATTTCAACGACTGGACTCTGCTGAGAGGATGCACGGAGCAGGGCACGAACCTTACCGAATGCCTGCCGACCAACCACGCCGTTCAGCTTTCCTGGGACGCGTTCGGCTCTCCCAACGCTTATCAGTACAAGGTTTATCGCAAACCAGCCACCGCAACTCAATGGCTACTCCTGACCGATCAACCGTTAAGTGAACTTTCATATCTGGATAACACAGCCGAGAACGGCATCACCTATGATTACCAGGTGCGCGCAGTCGATCCCGAAGGATTCGAACTGCATGGCGCAAATACGCTCCAGGCTACTCCCGTAGCCTTTGGTTTCACTTCCGGACTTCTCGTTGTCGATGAGACCAGAGACGGCACGGGAACCTCGATCAGCCCTACCGATCAGATGGTCGATGATTTTTATAACTTCTGCATCTCCCCTATCGAACATGATAACTGGGATGTGGCAACCGGCGGACTTCCCGGCTTGACCGATCTTGGAAACTACAGGGTCGTCCTCTGGCACGCGGATGATTTTTCTCAGAATCTTTTGGGCGATTATCAACAGACACTGGGCGGTTATCTCATTGGTGGCGGCAAACTTGTCCTTTCCGGTTGGAAGACGCCCTCAGTCCTAGCCACCACTTTCTGGAACCGCTTTGCCGATGGCATCACGCCGACTTACGATAACGCCGCGGTTCTTCTTACAGCCGAATCTGATACCTATCCTGATCTGGCTGTTGACGTCACGAAACTCACCCCATCCTGGAACGGAGCCCTCCCCATGATCTACACTTTCCCGGGGGTGGAAAATCCGCTGTACACGGCAGTTATGACCGGAGCCAGCGATAATAACGGCAGTCCTCTCGCCTTTCGTCACACGGAATCCGGAACTCTGGTGCTCTTTGGAATGCCCTTGTACTTTATGGATCAGGATGATGTCCGGGC
>DAOPZE010000065.1:0-14488 GCA_035353255.1 Candidatus Cloacimonadota bacterium | reverse complement strand
TAGCTGCCGGAGATACTGACGTTCTGAGCCGAGGTGTATGTGCCGGCAGGGATACTGAACACGGGAGCTGTGATCGCTACCTGACCGGTAATAATGTAGGTCTGAGTTCCGGTGATCGATGGTGTCCAGTTAGTTTTAAAGGCTTTTGCTTTAATCATTGTTGTCGAATTCAGGGGTAAGACGATACCGGTGTTATAAACAGGAGATGTCAGTGTGGGTTCAGAGCCATCGAGAGTATAGCGAATTGAGCTTTCCGTAGTGGGACAGGTTATAATAACTGTCTGAGAACTTGTATAAGTTCCACCATTCGGTTCGAATACGACAGGTTCAACCGCTCCGGTGATGATATATGTACCCGCAGCCATCTGACTATTATTCCAGCCATCCTTGAAGGCTATTGCTTTGATCGTCATAGTCGTGTTCAGACCAATATTTATCGGTGACAGATACACGCTTCCATTGGTCAAGGTTGGTACGGTACCATCAGTTGTGTACATGATGATACTACCGGGAGTAGTAGTAGCTATAGTGACGCTCTGCGCAAAAGCGTATGTTCCGGGTGCGGGTAACAAGATAGGAGTATCGACTGTCTGCACCGGAATGAATATCACATATCCAGCGTTGGAGATAAGAGAATGATCCCATCCACTTTTGTAGGCAACCGCTTTTATGGTTGTAGTCGAAGTGATTGTTATCGGCGCACTGTACAGGAAGCCGTTTACATCAGAAGGTTCACTTCCATCAGTTGTGTAGTAAATATCAGATCCAGGAGTGACCGTGCTTATTGTTACATCGACGGAATTGTTATAAACACCGCCGGGTGGCGCAAAGGTTGGTGTCGCAACGGTTTGAACCGGAAGAATGATAATGTAGTTTGACATCACTATTGGCGAATCTGCATGTCCAGCCAAGTAAGCGTATGCTCTGATCTGCGTTGTGACGTTCACATTGATCGGTCCTGAATAGTCCTGACCATTAACAAGACTTGGATCAGTACCATCAGTCGTATAACGGATAGTTGCTCCCGGTGTTGCTACAGATATCCCAACGACTTGAGGAGCATTATAAACCCCCGCGGGGATACTGAATACCGGAACCGCAACAACAGGTACGGGAATATTGATCACATAATCAGAAATACCGATGGTGGAAGGATGCCACCCGGTTTTGTAGGCTATCGCTCTTAGTTGTAATGTATTGCTTACGTTAACCGGCCCTGTGTACAAGGTCCCGTTCAGCATCGAAGGATCAGTTCCGTCCGTTGTATAGTAGAGCGAAACACCTGTGGTAGATGTGGACACGATCACGTTCTGTGCGCTGCTATAAAGTCCCTGGGGGGGGGTGAAGCTTATGGGGAGCACATAGAGATCATAGGTGCCGGTTGCGATCCCTGAAGGTAACCAGTTCGCCCGATAAGCTATAGCCCTGATCACTGTATTCTGGGTTATATTGATCGGGCCGGTATAAACTGACCCATTCACGTCAGAGGGAACGCTTCCATCTAATGTGTAGTAGATCGTCGCGTCAGAAGGGAAGGTGGTTATACCGACAAGCTGTTCTGTAAAGTAGTTTCCTGAGGCTAATGAGAATACTGGGGTAGCTACGTTTCCGTTGATGATGTATTGAGCTGCGACGATGGAGGAATTATTCCATCCAGCTTTATAGGCCACTGCCTTGATATTGGTATTGGTCGTTATATCGACCGGACCTGTGTATGGAATACCGTTGGTATCGCTAGGGTCAGAACCATCCGTAGTATAACGGACAGTTGATCCCGGTGTGGGTGCACTGATTGTCAGGATTTGTGCGACAGGATATGAACCGGATGCCAAAGAGAAGACCGGGTTTGCCACAGTGAAGAAGTATTCAGCAGTAGCTGTAGCTGAGTTTAACCATTCAGTTTTGTATGCCATTGCTTTGACGATCGTATGTGAGGAAACCTGGAATGCTCCGGCGTAAACTGAACCGTGAGATGGTGTTGGTATGCTTCCATCCAGCGTGTAAACGATGGTCGCGTCTCCGGGATAAGCTGAAATACTGACTGTTTGCGGTGCGTTATAATAACCGCCTGCGGGTGCAATAACCGGAGTCGCAACGTTACCGTTGATAACATATAAGCCCGTACTGACCGGTGAATCAGTCCATCCCGCGAGATACGCATAGGCGGTGATCGTGGTGCTGTTTGTGATATTAATCGGTGTCGTGTAAACAATCCCATTACTTTGGCTGGGGATTGTTCCATCAGTCGTATAAATGATCGTTGCGGTCGGCGGAACTGCTGATATAGCTACGCTCTGAGCACTCGCAAACTGACCGGGGAGTGGATTGAAGACCGGAGCAGTCACAGTTCCTGTGATAATATACTGAGCGGAGACCACCGCGCTATTGTTCCAGCCCGTTTTTTCAGCGACTGCTTTCAAGAGTGTATTGTTGCTGATCAGTATCGGTGATCCCGGGGTGTAGAGACTCCCATTCACTGAACTTGGCGTTGATCCGTCTGTTGTATAATAGATATCTGCGTCCGGAGGAGTCACCGAAATGTAAACATTGACGGGAGATGTATAGGTACCCGCGCCGGGAACAAACACAGGGTTCCCAACAATGCCGAAAATGGTGTAATCCGCGCTGGTGACTGTTGATTGTCTCCAACCGCTGAGGAAGGCTCTGGCTTTCAAGGTGGAGCTGACAGCGATATTGACTGGTCCCGTGTAGATAATACCATAGGTATCTGTCGGGTCTACACCATCCAGAGTATACTTGATGGTTGCACCAAGTGTGGAACTGGTGATCGTGACGTTCGTCGCAGAGGCATACTGTCCGCCGCCAGGGTTAAAAACGGGAGCCACAGCAGTTCCGGTTACATTGTAGGTCCGGGTTGCAACATCGGAAGTCTGCCAACCGGCCTTCCAGGCGATTGCTTTGATCGTCATCGAAGTTTCCACAGGTACGGGAATACCGACAGTATCGTCATAGTGGGTCGAGCCAATTGTAGGCGTTGATCCGTCCAGGGTGTAATGAATTGATGCATCCGGTACTGAGGGTACAGCTAGTCTGACCAGAATGGGATCCTGGTAATTCCCTGCCGGAAGGTTAAATGTCGGAGCGGGTAAGACGCCTATGCTGTAATAGCCATCACGGATCAAGCTTGGATCCCAATGATCCTTATACGCTCTGGCTCGAATATGATGCTGTCCGGCTGGCAGATTTATCGGTCCAAGGTATTCGTACGAATCTGCTGATATTGAAGTTGGCAGAGGATCTGCGCCGTTCAGGGTATAATAGATCTGAGTTCCGGGGAGGATCGTGCTAATGCTAACACTAATGGGAGTAGCATAGCTGTTTGGGGTTGGATCGAAAACGGGCGTATCAACCCTTCCGGTAATGACGAAAACACCTGTATAGATGATACTTGGGCAGATATCCGGGTATCTTGCCATAGCCTTGACGGTTGTCGTTTGGCTGATCATGAAGGGACCGGTGTAGATCAACGCAGGATTTTCTGTCGGATCGGTGCCATCAGTCGTATAATAGACTGTTCCGCCGGCGGGATTGGTACTAGTGCTGATCGTCACTAAATGTCCGGAAACACTATATCCCGGAGCAGGATCAAAGACGGTTCCATTGCCAAAAGGAAGAATGCTTGTCCTTGTACGCACATCATAATAATAGCTGTATGTCGCACTGGGAAGCCAATCGGCGTTGAAGGCTCTAATCGTTATCCAGGTGGGGCAGGTTAATGGAATTGTCATCCCCGTATGATAGATAAACGAGTTCGGATTAGAAGGACCCGGGATCGAATTATCCAAAGTATAATAGAGAACCGCGGTTGGAGGCGTCATCGTCAGATTCTCGATCACCACCGGTATGGATGTTCCAGGCTCCACAGTCAAAAAGTCAGGCGCTACGGGAGGCAGTGGATTCATCGTATGGGTATTGATCGTCACAACTCCGGTGATATTGTAGGTGCTGGTGACAATGTTGCTGTTGATCCAACCAGTTCTGACTGCTATAGCCTTGATAGTCACGGATGTCATTGTGGGAACCAGGATCGGTCCCGAATACAAAAGAGTATTGGGGTTGCCAATGACAGGATCACTTCCATCCAGAGTGTAATAAACACTAGCTCCAAGGTTTGGACAGGTGATCGATACATTCGTTTGGCTATAATACAGACCGCTAACAGGGTTAAACACAGGGTTCGCGACTCTACCTGTGATCCTGTAAGTGGAACTGACTATCTGCGAATTGGGTATATCCGGATAAGTGTAAAAGGCTTTGATAGTGACAAGATTCTCTATGTCGCCCAAAGCCGGAACAGGGATCGGCTGATTATACACATCCGATGATATAGTCGGCGTCGAACCATCAGTCGTGTAATATATGACAGCTCCTTCAAAGCCTGTGGGAGGTTGGAGTATCACGCTGATACCATGATCAAAAGTTGCGCCCCAGGGGTCAAATATGGGTCCAATGGGGCGGACGTTTATTATCCAGCTGACTGAGTCGGACTCTATACCATCAGTGACGTTATAGACAAGAGTATAGTTGCCTGGAATATTGAATAAATATGACAGGCTACTTGTTGTCGAAACGACATTGGAGAATGGCACGCCGTTTAATATTCCGCTGAGCGTCCAGGTTTCTGTCAGAGCTGTGCCATCCGGATCAACGACATTCACGCTAAAGTTCTGCGTAGCATTCTGATCGATCAGCAGGGGAGACACTGCCGGCAGATACGATACGATCTGGGGAGGGTCATTCTCCGGCCTTACTACCAAAGTGACTTCTACGGGAGTAAAAGCATTGGACTGACGATCCACCGCCGTAATGATAAATCTGACCGAACCATTAAAGTTCAAGAGAGGATCGAAGGTGACCAATTGCCCGCTTGATGTGGGAGATTGACGCACATCCACGGAGTATGGGAAGACAAGCTGGGTTTGTGTCACAAACAGATCAAAGTTAGCCGGGGCTGAATCTATGCAATAGACCAGATCCTGGAAATTGACTGTGAGTTCTGTATCTTCATCAGTATAAAAAGTATTCGCTACAGGCATATCATGAAACACTGGAGGATCAGGTACGGATGTGACGTTTAATCGAAGAACCGCGGTATAGGGTTCACTGTGGTTTCCGCTTCCGTAATCCTCATAAACAGAAACTGCCATAAGTTCAGAACCATACCAGTTTTCAGGACGGGGCACAAACCTGACCACTCGTGGATTCGTTGGATTGGGGAAGGTCACGATAAAATGCTCCGGAGAACTTGTTAGAATCACCAACGAGTTCAAATCAGTATACGATCCGGGTGCGATAAACTCAGTAAAATCCTTTTCCCAAGGGGTATCCTCGTAGAAACGTTCGGAACCGGTGGGCAGGTTGAAGGGAGAGGACGTAAAATTAAAAGACGGTCCTCTGACTAGATCATTGGTGCGGTTTATCTCAGCAATGACGCTGGGAGTAAACTGCGGGCCCTTTAACCCCAAATAGCTATCAACCTTGGCCTGTAACGTAAACAGCACCGTAAGTAACAGCGTAACCAATAGTATTCTCTTCATACTATATCTCCTTAAAATCCTTGAAATATAAGTTATTACACCAACCGGGATCACAATCGCGTCCACGGAATCTGCTCTCTTCAGTTGTGAGCCTACCTGTCGAAAAATATCTACATGCTTCCATGTATCTAATTTAAGCGGACTTAGGCAGTTTGTCAACAGTTTTTTTGTGTTTTTGGCGATCAAGAAAGTTAACCTTCTTGTGATACGTAGTTAGCCGATTAGTATTTTTAGCATAAGCTGTCTATTTCATATAAAGATAAGTGTTGTGATATGTACACAAGTCTGAGGAAAAGAAAATACAGGTAGAAATCTGCTCGTGCTTATGTGAGGCTCGATCGACGACTATTTTATTACATGAACATCAAACATTGGATTCCCGTTACGTTCCTTTTGGATAACCGTACCGTGACCGTATGCCTCCCGTACGCCTCCCGTACGATAGCCGTACAGAATGCGGATAGGGTGGCCTTAGGGTATGATCAGGATAGCGGATCGGTGATATCAGCCTAAAAGGTGTGCTGGCGGATATGGGGAACAGGACAAGAGGTGGGTCAGGATTGCTTTTCGAGGAGTTCAGCCCAGCGGTCAAACATCTGGTCGTGCCTGTTCTGCAGGTCTGACAACTCGGTGCTGATATCCAGATAAGCGCTATGGTTCAAAGCCCCTGAGGGGTCAGCGAGGTTTTCTTCCAGTTCCTGAATACGTTGTTCGATACTGGATAAATCGGCTTCAAGCTGATTGAACTCACGTTGTTCGTTGTAGTTAAGTCCGCTATAAATCCGCTTTGGCTTGAGGATGACAGGTTTTTCGGCTATTTCCTCTTTTTCATAACGATGCACGAGCGAATAATCAGAATAATTACCGGCGAATTTTCTGATCCCGGCAGGTTCAAAAACAAAGAGATAGTCGATACACCTATCCAGGAAATAGCGGTCATGCGAGACAACGAGGAGGCAACCGTCAAATGCATCCAAATAATCTTCAAGGATCTCCAGAGTTCGGATGTCCAGATCATTGGTCGGTTCGTCGAGGATGATAAAATTAGCGCCGAACATCAGAGACTTTAGCAGGAAGAGCCGTTTTCTCTCTCCCCCGGAAAGTGCCGAAAGCTTCATTTGCTGCATCTTACCGTCAAATAGGAATCTACCCAGCATTTCAGTCGCGCTGACCTTCGATCCATCTTTGGTGCGGATCACTTCAGCGTACTGAGCTATATAATCATAGACCGACAGCATAGGATCAAATGCATCCTCTTCCTGACGATAATAGGCAAAATGAGTATTGATCCCAGCTTTGATGGTTCCCATATCAGGATCTTCCTCACCGGTGATCAGGCGTAACAAAGTGGTTTTACCACAGCCGTTGGGACCGATGACTCCAATCCTTTCCCGGGGTTGGAAATGATGCTCCAGATCAAGAAACAGCTCTCTGTCCCCGTATGATTTGCTGATCTTATGAAGTTCCAGGATGGTTTTTCCCAGGCGATCTGTCTGAAAGGAAATGTTTAGTTCCGCGTTTGAGATCAGATACGATTTGGAGAGGAGTTCCTTGACTCTGTCGACGTGGTTCTTGGGTTTCGTCGCTCTCGCCTTGGCACCGCGCTGAAGCCAATCCAGTTCTTTCTTGAGCTGGGCATTGCGTCTTGTTTCCTTGCGTTGAGCATCCGTGGCTCGGATCAGCTTGCCCTTGACGTATTCAGTGTAAGTTCCCTCATAGATGAAACATTCGGAGTTATCAATCTCCAGGATCTTGTTGCAGACCGCGTCGAGAAAATATCGATCATGCGTGACAAAGATCAGGGTCTTTTTTGCGTTTGCCAGATATTCCTGTAGCCATTCGATACTATCCATATCAAGATGGTTGGTTGGTTCATCAAGAATAATAATGTCCGGATCCTGCACCAATACTTTCGCAAGGTCAGTTTTGCGCCTCTGACCACCGGATAGCAACCGTAGAGGTTTGTCGAACTCAGTGACACCAAGAGTGGTAAGCACTGCTTTGATCTTGTGCTCGTCATATTCATCGTGCTGGCTGATTTTATCCGGGGTAACGTACTCCAGTACCGTTAGAGTCGGATCAAAGGGAACGTCCTGCATCAGACAGGCATAGGTTATTCCTTTACGTAGGGTGATGATGCCGGATGTGGGTTCTGTTTGCGCAGTAAGAAGTTTGAGTAAGGTTGTTTTGCCCGAACCGTTGATCCCTACTATTCCGATCTTGTCCAAAGCATGAATCCCGAAGGAGAGATCGGATAGAATAGTTTTATCTCCAATATTCTTGGAGATGTTTTCAAGGGTGATCATAACATCGGTTATCACAAAAACCAACCAGAGCTTATTTGGCGTCCCTGAGGCGATTCGAACGCCTGACCTTCACCTTCGGAGGGTGCCACTCTATCCAGCTGAGCTACAGGGACGCAGGTTGAGGCATGAATTTCCAAACGAGTTATTCTGTCAATTGATTTACTTCATGTCGCTTTTACCCATTAGGTAGCGACAAGCGTTGGGATATAGTTCTCTCAGTTGCTGAACCAATTGATCCGAAAGACTGCGAATCTCCCACTGCGCATGATGATCAGAACGAAGTCTGACGAAGTGATAAATCTCACGAAGATTCATCTGGCAGTAAACTGAGATCCGGGTGGAATTCAACCGCAGATAAGGTGAAAGACTTGCATTGTAACCATCTATGATCTGCGCAAGATCTCTTGTTTGAGCATTCAGGTCATGCCAGGCTGACTCGTGACCGATCTCCGCGATAGCTTCCGGGATGATCATACCGAAAAAGTCCGCCTTGCTCTTCTTGATTGTGGTGCCGATCCTGTGACGCTTGAACTGAGCCCAACAGCTTTCGGACATCCAGAGCTCCAGGGAGACATTGATAGTTTCAAAGGCTCTGGGTAGCTTGTGCCAGGGGCGGATCCCGGAAAAGAGCTGCTCCCAGATAGTTGCTATGGTCGCCTCATCCTGAGCACATAGCTGATTAGTACAGGTTGAGTGATCCAATCCTGTAAATTCAAAGAGCAGGGTAGCCAGGATCTCAGTCTCCGGGAGTGAACCTTTGATGACTTTACAGACGGTACCTGCTGAGTCGACGGGATTTTGAGCATCACCGAGAAAACCAAGATCGAACAAGCCCTTCAGAGAGCTTTCCGTCGTGTACTTCACCAGTGATGGGCTGATCCGGGAAATAGGGGAGATGAGCTTGTCATAGAGTTCACGTGCTTCAAGGAGCTCAGTATGATAAAGGCGTCGAAGCAGGCTTTCCAGGCTGCGCGCGTTCAGGGTCATGCCCATCTGAGTTTTCGTGCTGAGCGGGAGGATATAGCGAGCGTCTTCCTTTGCCTTTCCCTCTAGTTCCCGACGGGGAAGGGAAGGCTCGGTTTTCTCATAGTAGTGTATCAGGTCTTGAAAAGAAACCTCATACTCATGGAATAGATGATCCATCAGTTCCTGGTATAATGAGAGGATACCTGAGTCTGGCAGGGTCGAAAATTCTTCGGGGATTATATAATCCTTATTGAAGGTGACGTATCGCTGGGATTTCTCGGTAAAAGATGCCAATCTCCCGGCTTGCACTATCTCAGTGAGATAGCGTGATATACCGATCAGATCAATGTTGAAAACCGCATGCTCCGCGACAGAACTATGCCCCATACCGAAGATGATCGATTCATTAGAGGTTCTTGCTTTTTCGACTTGTTTGAGGGATTCACGCCGTAGTTCAGTCACGGACTTACTGCTCCGGCTGATCCTCGCGTATGCCGCGGAGATCGTTTCCGGGGTTGCAGCGTTTGAATCAAGCTGGTTTATCAGACTACTATCGATATTGTAGCCGGCAATCTCTACTTTCATGGACTAACCAACAATTGCCATGACGTTTGAAGCGCCGATTCTATCAGCGCCGGAGGAGATCATAAGGATTACCTGTTCTCTGGTGCGGATGCCGCCGGAAGCTTTCACTCCAAGTTTTGGACCGACTACGCTACGCATTAAACTGATGTTTTCAGCTGTGGCTCCGCCGGTTCCAAATCCTGTTGAGGTCTTTACGAAGTCCGCTCCTGCTTTTTTCGCGAGTAGACAACTGATGATGATCTGATCGGAGGAAAGATAACAAGTTTCGATGATGACCTTAAGAAGTGCGCCTTGCTCATGGCACGAAGTCGCAACGTTAGCGATGCTGTCGAAAGAAGATTTATAATCAAGTGAGAACAGGGCCGAAAGATTCTGGACCATATCTACTTCATCAACGCCAGCGTTGAGCACAGCCTGAGCTTCACCCTTGATCGCCTCAGCTGAGCCGGAACCAAGAGGGAAGTTGATCACGGTACAGGTTGCAACCCTATCACCAAGGAGCCCTTGAGCGAAGGTAATATAGTGTGAGTTAACACAGACTGAAGCAGTTCTATACTTGATAGCAGTTTCACAAAGAGATTGGATATCTGATTCAGTTGCTTCAGCTTTGAGGACGGTCGCGTCTATGCAAGAGGATAGATCAGATTCATTAACCAAGGGTCTATCCGGCTTATTCGCACGGCAGACATTGCACTTCAGACATATCTCGTGGCCGCCTCCGCATCTGCATGGTTCAGCATCTCCGAAAAGACTGATTGCGTGTTGTTTGATGTTTTCCATAATCACTTCCTTAGTTAGTCAGTTTTGAGACCAATTGTCCACAGGCTCCGCTAATATCGCTGCCCCTGCTCTTTCTGAGTGTCACTGCCTGATTTATCAACTGGGCTTTTTGCATGAAATCTGAGATCTGATTCTCAGTAGGGGCTTTCCAGTCCTTACCTGAGACTGGATTGTATGGGATGAAATTGATCTTGCAGGAAATATCTCCAACGAATTGACTCAAAGCTCGTATATCTTCATAACTCATATTGAACTCGGGTATGAGTATATACTCAAAAGTGACGCGGAAATTAGTCTTACGCCGGAAATACAGCACTGCCTGTTTGAGTTCAGCAAGTTTGTGTTTTCGGTTGATCGGCATGAGTTTGTTTCGTTTATCTTCAATCGCTGAATTCAGTGATACGGCGAGTTTGGTCTTTATCCCGCTATCTGCAAGAGCGTATATCCCGGGCACTACGCCTGAGGTCGAGATAGTCGTTCGACGCGGGCTGAAGGACATGCCCGGATCAGCCTGGATAATTCTCAATGAACTGAGAACATTATCCAGATTGTCCATTGGTTCGCCCATTCCCATGAAGACCAGATTGGTTATCCTTTGAGGCAGAATTGACTTCGATGCCAGGACGATCTGGCCCACGATCTCTTCGACCGACAAGCTTCTCGAAAATCCCATTGCAGCAGTTGCGCAGAAATCACATCCGCGTCCACACCCAACCTGTGATGATACACATAGAGTGTTTTTTCCGGGAGCGGGAATAACAACCATTTCAACTTGCTTGGAATCCACGAGATTCAAGCGATACTTGATGGTTTCGTCAACTGATACGAGTTTGAGATCGACATTCGGCAAAGCCAGATCATAGTTTTCCCTGAGCCAGCCTTTGATATCCTTGGGGAGATTCGTCATCAGTTCAGGATCGGTCTCAAACTTGGTGTAGAGCCAGCTGACAACCTGCTGAGCACGATATCTGGGAAACTGAGCGGAGATATCCCGGCTAAGAATATCCGGAGCAAGGCTTAAGATATTGGGCTGCATGGATCGGTGTCCGGTTTACTGATAACGTCTTGCTCAGAAAACTTATCCAGATCGATCTCCAGGATTTCCTGGTTTTCACCGGATAGAATCACTTTCTTATTCAGGAGGTCGTTCCGAAGCACTACAAGTTTCTGATTATCCATCTTGATGATCGTTCCCGGTAAGGGGAAATCTCTCGCTTCCTCTACGTAGAAATCCTCTTCAAAGTTGAGGCAGCAAAGTAGCCTTCCGCATGGACCTGAGATTTTGGAGAGGTTACCGGCAAGATTCTGGTCTTTCGCCATTTTAATCGTCACTTGGTTGAATCGCTTGAGGAAACTACCACAACAATACTGCAAACCGCACATACCAAATCCACCGAGTCTTTTTGCTTCGTCACGCCCAGTGGTTTGATGCAGTTCGATCCTGGTCTTGAACACGAGGGCAAGTTCGCGGACAAACTGGCGGAAGTCAATTCTGCCCTCGGCAGTGAAGAAAAAGGTGAGCTTATTACCATCAAACTGGTAGATCGTCTCGATCAGTTTCATCTCGAAGGAATAACGCTCAAGGATATCGAGAAATGTCTTTGCCGCCTTATCCTCTTCGAAACCAATATTATTAAGCTTCTCAAGATCCTCTTCGGTGGCAATCCGCTTGATCCCTGTGACCTTGGTTTTTGGGACTTGCTCCTCAAGCTCGTCGGAGGGGACACTCAAATGCACGATTTGGGCTATGTCCTCACCTCTTTCTACTTCAACGATCACGAGGTCTTCAGGATTAACTGGGAGATTGGCAGGATTGAGGTAATAACCCAGTCTGCCACTTCTGAACTCAACTTCTATGTAATCTTGCATTAATTCTCCGTTCGGTCTTCATGTATCTTTTTTAATAAGCTATCTTCCGCGGGGCTGATATCTAAAGCTCTTCTCTGCTTCACGGTTCTGGCTGTGTCGTGGAATTTATCATACTGGTACAGTGATAATGAGTCAGCTTGTCCCCAGGAAAAATCAGGTATGAAACCGTTGATCAAGTCTCTTCCCCAGAGATTCGATCCGGTACCAATCACCGATCCAGTATTCACAGTGGAGTTTATTCCCAGTTTGACATGATCTCCGATGAGGCAGCCCATGAACTGAGTACCGGAATTGTATTTTTGCCCAGTTTCGTAGGAATACAACTCCACTGGCTTGTAAGTGTTCTTTAGATCGCTGTTGTTGGTGTCGGCTCCGATATTAACCCATTCGCCAATATATGAATGCCCCAGAAATCCATCATGTTGCTTGTTCGAATAAGCTTGTAAGATCGTACCTTCGAGTTCTCCGCCAACTTTACAAACTGGTCCGATCGAGCAAGACTGGTAGATCTTTGCGCCGATCTTGATCATAGTTCCTTTACCAATGTAACACGGTCCAAGAACAACAGCGTTCGCCATCACCAATGCACCATCGTCGATCACTATGGGACCATTAGAAGCGTCGAGGACGACTCCTGGTTTCAGCACTACATTCTCGCCCAACCAGACATTGTATGGGTGAAGTACTGTCACGCCGGGCTCAGTTTCAAAGTAGTTATCCTTGTCACTGAAAATGAGATCGAAATCAAATCTGATCAGCCGGTCGTTATCATGGATCAGCTCAGCGGGATTATAATATAAACCGATGTCCGTTTGTTTAGATGTATAGGATTTCTTGTGTTCAACTATATACTGTGATAGATCAGTAATGTGATCCGCTGATCTGAGAGCAACAATATCTCCGTTGTTGATCAGTGCTTTAGATGTTTTAAGTTTGCGTATTTCCCGGATTGTATCCTCGTTTACGATCAACCTAGAGTTTATGTATAAATAGTCTCCGATATGGCTGGCGTATTCGTCCCAGTCCGGGTGTCTTTCCTGATAAAGTGGTCTCAGATATTCTGGAAGAAGGTAGTGAACAGGGTTATCGTTGCTGAACAACAAGTCCAGCCTCTGACGCAATTTCATTATCCCACAACGAAGATCTCCCGTTGCCCTAAGTTGGGTTAACGGGAAGAAGCTCTTTATCCGATCATCAAAGATCACCAGCATCATTCTGACACACTCCTCTATAGGGTCGTTTCCCATGCCAAACGAAAAGATTGAATTGCCCAAGGATCATTGTAAAAACCAGCATGAATGACTGGATCACCAACCAAACAGGGTAGAACGCAGCCATTTTGCCGGTGACTCCAAATCTTGATCTGGCGTATGAGAAGAAGATATTCTCGATTGTAATGCGGAATAAAAAGATGCCAAGGCCGACCTGCCAGCAGAGAAAAAGCATCAGATAGGCTCCCCAATACATCATGCCCATTGACAAGAGGATGAAAAAGAACTCAGGATCAAACTTGAGCTGATACTTCATGTTCGAAGCCCATCTGCTCCTCTGGTTGACAAAGTGTTTCCAGGACTTGACCGGTAAGGTATGAACAAAGCTCTTTGGGTCAAAGTTAAAGATAATCTTGTGTCCGTTCCTTCGCATAAGTTGCATGAGATTCACGTCATCTCCCGAGATTAGGTGAGATATGCGGTTGAATCCATCAACGCTATCAAAAGCTTTTCGAGTATAGGCGAGATTCTGTCCTATGCACGCCCAGCTACGTCCGATCGTATAACCACCTCCGAGGACCATATAGGTGGAGGCAAAATCAAAATGCTCATACTTATGCAGGATCGACGCTTTATTCCAATCCGGCAGAAGGGTTCTTGAATAGCCCGCTACCATGGACACATCATCCGTAAATGCAGCGACCATCTTCTCGACCCAAGTGGGGGGGACAAGGCAATCCGCGTCAGTGGTGAGAATTAACTCTCCTTGTGACAGGTTGATAGCTTTCTCTAAGGCTTGTTTTTTCGGTGAAGTAGAATTTTCACGTCCTAATACACGAAGGTAATGAACAGGTATTTCCCGATTCTCATATTGACGGATGACTGACTCGGTATCGTCTTCAGAGTCATCGTCAGCGATGATTATCTCATAGAAGTTCTTATCATAAGTCTGATTGGTTAGCGCCAACATCAACCTGCGCAGATTCTCAGCTTCATTCCTGCTGACCACGATGACTGAGACGCGCCGGGTTTTATAATTTAGCTTGGGTTTATAGTTCTTAAATCCAAAGTAGAAACGGAGACAGAAATAGATATAGGTGAAGAACCCTCCGGAGACAAGGAGTAACAGGGTATAGAAGAGAAAATCTTTCAATTGATAAACCTACCAGCTTGTTCCGGGGATGGCGCGTTTCTTGGCAGAGGGATCTGGTTT
>DAOPZE010000064.1:0-14643 GCA_035353255.1 Candidatus Cloacimonadota bacterium | reverse complement strand
TCGGCAGGCTTCCGTCCATGATTCTGACGAGATACACGCCGCTTTCGAGGTCAGTGGGAAGCTCCCACTGCAGTTGCCTAGTGATTTCTCCAATTACTATCTGATCCATAAGCTGACCACGCAGATTGTAGATGCTCATCGATAGATTGCTTGATCTGGGGAGACCGCTGAACACGAAGTTGATTCTATCTTTAGCAGGATTTGGATAAGCATGAACCGAAACAATCCCCGGTGTATCGGTAGAGGGATCATTGTTGGATACTGCATTGCCGTTTTCGTCAGCTCTGATTATCGTCATCGGGTCAAGGCACAGGATGTAGTAGCCTTGATCGTCAATGCATAGAGATTGATTACCGTGACCAATATCTTGGTCATTGGAAGTACTGAAGAATAAACTATTCCACTGATTTTCGCCGGTCAATGAGAATTTGTGCAAGATACCATAGTCTTGCCATTCAGGATATCGATCATATCGCTCTTGGAAAATAATTATTTGTTGATCAGTTGAGTTCGTATACCGTTTATATACACCTCCGGTGTTCCCGGGAAGTGTATATGGGTATACAGATATATAATTACCAGCAGAATCAAAATGCGCGAATCCATACTGATTAGTATCCATACTACACTGAACAAAAAAGCTCCCATCTGAATGGGGAACGATATATGTTAGGTATGTAAGCGGTGATTCCACATTATATACGTGTAATGTGTCTCCTAGAGAACTCAGCCAATACAATTTGTATGTACTCGAGCATGTAATCGACCCTTCTTGCGAGACAAAGACACTGAAGAAACCACCATAATAGGATGGCTCCTGGTATGTGCGTGACCAAACTAGTTCCATATTGTTGTTTAACTTCATTAAAAACGAATCAGACCAGTTACTCCCACTTATCAGTAACCCATCATCAACTACATTGACTGTATTTAGCGTTAAGAGTTCTCCGTTAGTGAACATTGTGTCGATCACAATTCTATTAGTCGTGTTGAGCTGAGTATCATAGGTATAGAGGATATTCCAATGACAGTGAGATATGAGACCATAATACTTGTCAATACCGTTTGAAACCAGACAGACCATTTTTTGTGCATGAAACTCTTGCTGTACGATACGCCAAACGATCTCACCTGTTGGGGAGATCTTCCAGAATATATTTCTATAGAAATTCTCAACCTCAAAATGACGCAAAGTCAATATCCCTTGCATGATGTATCCACCATCTACTGCGGGGATGACATTATTAGCAGTTGCCACTGGATAATGCTCCCAGGCCGGGACAAGGTCCTCCCATTCCAGGTGTCGTACCCAAGTCTGGGCGAAAACACAGCTTGTGAAAAGCACAAGCCACAGCATCAGTAACTTTCCTTTCATAATCTCTCCACCTCCGGAGCTTTCTCAGGATTCACGGCACATGAGCTCAGGTTCCGACCGGAGCTTTGCTCATTACGTTAAATATAATAAAGCAATAATAGTTCCATAGTGTCTGTTAGTTTTTCCAGATAGACAAGAATGAAAGCTGGCATTTTAGGCATCAGTGGCTGATGATAATGGTTCCTTCATGTACGATAGTTTTACCCAATAGACAAGAATGAAGCCAGATGTTTTTAGCATCAGTGCCCAATATTCACCCCAAACACGATCAACCCATTTCAATGGGTTTTCAGAATATAGGCGGTGGTTTGAACCACCGTGACCGGCGACCCGCATCAAAACCCCAACCCATTTCAATGGGTTTTTAAGACGTTGGGAGGATTTGAATCCGACCATGGTGTTTACCGCCCCGTAGCGCAGGACTCCGTTCCTGCGGGTGTGTCGCACCTCCGGGGTTTAGGAGGGATATATGGGGGTTGTGCGTTCCTGGGGTTTCGCTCCGGTTGGTCGCTACACCCCAGGCTATGGAATGTCGCCCCTCCGGGACTGTGATTAGTATCGTCCCTCCGGGACTATGGTGAGCTTCTTCCCAGGGACTTAACGAACATCAGAGCAATCCCCAGCGGCGACGCAGAAAGAGTTCCACCGAGAAGGCAAGGATAAAGAGGCTCAGGATGTACCAACGCCGGTAGAGAGGGATCTCCTTTGTCTCCGTATGCGTCGTGATCTCTGCCGGAACCGGCCGGTAATCCATATCTCTGGCGATGAGTTTCCCCCCGGTTTGATTGGCTATCCATGCCAGTAGGGGCAGATTGTAGTCGAAATCCCTGGCTTCAAGAGTGTTGTCGCTGATGCTGAATCTGCCGGTAGCCTTTTCTTTCGAGCCTTTCTCGCCGATCTCAAAGCGGTATTGTCCCGCTTTATCCAGCTCCAGTTTCAGCTCATAGTCGTCTCCGGACGCCGTGAGATAATCGCTGAAAACTTCTTTGTCACTAGCGTCCCAAACCTTGAGCAGAGGATTGAGATCGAGACGTATTTGCCGGATATCGTCATCGACTCTGAGCTTGATCCTGATCTCTTCACCCCGGAAATAGCTGCTGTTATAGATCGCCTGATAGTTCCCGGCGGAGCGATTACTGAGCCATGTCAGGACGTTATTGATCAGTTTCTTATATGCCCCGGTGCTGCTCTGCATCTGCCATTTCCAGAGATTCAGGAAGGAAAAGGCGATGGTCTTGGCGTTGCCTTTGAGGCTGATGCTGACCGCAGGAGAATTCTGCGGATTGCTGATCGTCACGGGGATCTCCGCCCCGGCATTGGCTGTGACGTAATAGTAATCCACCGGCGGGATATCGGCGCGAGCTTGGCTGTCCAAAGCCAGCATGGGATATGCTTCCGCCGCGGGAGTCCAATTCAGGAATCCGCTATAAGGAGCTGTGATATTGGAAGCGTGAACCGGAAGGATCGCCTCCAAGCCCTGTACCGGCTGTCCGATGAAAAGCAGTCCCGTTCCCCGTGATACCGTCCTGGTGATGTAAGTATTGATCGCAGGGCTCAGCTTCAACCCCCCGTTATTGATCACGACCAGAGCGGCGGGGCTGTTCTGCCCGATCTGAGCCACAGGCTTGTCTCCCAGTAGCAGCTGATCTCCCTTCAGAGTATAATGCGCGGCTTCCCAACGTGGGTTTTCGCCGATGACATCCCTGATGAACTTGTTATCCCAGCCAGGATTATCCGAGATTATCACGATCTGTTCCTTGTCGGAGAGAACTTCCACGGCGCCGGGATAGAGATTATTCGCCAGAGTCCTCTCACCCGCTCCGGGTGCCGAGACTTCCACTGTGTAGGGGAAAAAACCAGTCTGAGCGAAGCGTTGAGAGAAGTCAAACGCCGCCGGCTTACCTGATTCCAGGCTGATCGCCTTGCGGGAAACCTCTTTACCGGATATTTTCAGGATAAGATCGGCATTCCCGCTGTAACCCTGGGAGTTTAGCTCCGCGCGGATGATCGTGGTCTCATTCCTGTAAGCGTAACGGTTATTCTGGGTTTTGGTCAGGCTGAGATCGCGCTCCCGCACCGAAGTCGTATCCGCCAGGACGTAGAAAGGTATGCCACTGCGTTCGACTTCAGTCAGGCTCTCGTCTCTCAACCAGCCATCCGAGGCAAGAACGATCCCGCTGACTTTGGATAGATCGTGCTTATCGGCAAGGCTCTCCAAAGCAGGCGCGAGCAGGGAATTATCTGCTGAGCCTTCCAGTCCCTCGGCAAAGTTGTATTCGGATATCTTGTATCCGGCTTTGCTGAAGATATCCTTATACCGTTGTTTCAGACCGTTAAGATAGGTTGATTTCGCGCTCCCGCCGGTCTTGAGAGCCATACTTGAGGAACTGTCCGAGAGCAGGATGATCTCCGGTATATCCTTACGGGAGTGGTAGTAAAAGATGATCGGGCTGATCAGCAGAAGCAGCAAGATGCCTACGCTCAGCGCTCTCAGAAGCGCCAGGGCGATCCTACGGGGACGGCTCTGTTCAGGAACCGTCCGCAGGTAAAGGTAAGCAGCTATCAGTAAGGAAAAGCTAGCTATTATTACGTATTGGAGCATTACATCCAAAAATTAAAGTAAGTTCCCAGAGATATACCCTTGGAAGTGTAGCCGGGAATGATCGAGCCAAAGCTCTGATAACCGAGTCCGATGTCCCCGTAGCTGGTCTTGATGCCCATTCCCAGAGAGAACTTGGCGGGCAATTCCTGATTACCGAAAGTCATCCCCATGTGAATGGGGAAATACTTGAGCAGATTGACTTCTGCGCCTAGCGAGAGCCTGCCTTTCTGAGGAGCGATCACCGAGGAATCGAAAGGATAGACCCAATCCGCTGAGACGCTGACGGGCTTGAGCCGGTAAAGCCCAGCCAATCTCAATTCCGGCGGGAGTTTCGTCGTATAATTATCGATATCGACCCATTCGTGAGTCTCCGTATAGAAATCTTCTTCGATATTCGCGGCATAAAGGCTGTCTGCCGTGACGTTGAAATGAATGGCTTCAGTGTTCAGACCCCAGTTGATGAAACCAAAGAGATTATCCAGGGTCAAACCCACGCTGAGATCCTTCATCGGCTCTGAGACTGCTCCCAGCATGCCCTTGAAGCCCCCGCCGACGATACCCGTATCGACGATGATGTCCTGGCTCAGGGTCATCCCGTCAAATCCGGATGAGAGAAAGCCGTCGAACTTCGAGATCTTGGTGTCATAGATGCCCACCAGCAGACTTGTGGAGAATCCGACCTTGATCTTCGGGATCCTGTCCCCCAGAGGCAAAGTGATATCACCCATGCCAAAGGTGATGTCCCCAAAGGTCAGGCTGGAAAGGTCATTATCCTTTTTGGTGAAGACGTAGAGGGAATCAACGTTGCCGTTGAGCAGCAGCTCCAGATAGTCCTTGGAGAGAGAACCCCTGCCATAGAAATGGAGCGACGAAGCCAGCCCGACATTACCGATCGTCAAGCCGAAGATGCTCGTATTTGCTTCGCTGTCCACGCTCAAGTGACCATCCCTGATCTTTGCCAGGAGATTGTCTTTGTCTTCCTGATCGAGGAAATCGTGGCTCATGACATAGTTATATGTATCGAGATCGAGCGAATTGTTGGCGACGTAGAATGATGTGTTTATTCCCGGCAGCAGGATGTCCGAATAATCGGGGTTGATCAAGGCAGGATTCCAATAGATCGCCTCGCAACCCTGCGCCCGAAGCATGAAACTATCCGAAAAGAGGATGGACTTGCCGGTCGTAAAACCCAGCAGCGAGCCGGCGGCAAGAACCGCCAAGCACAGGAGCAGTAGGAGCTTTTTCATCAGTTCCCCTCCTCGATGTGAACTTTCGCGCTGAGCATGCCACGAATCTGGACATAGTCCGAGAGTGAGGCGGTGATCGTCACCGGCGCGCCTCCCGAATCAAAGGAAAACTCCATCTGCACATAGACCATGGGGCTGGAAAAGACCTGAAGCTCTTCCTCGTTCAGGGAAAGACTGACGTTCTGGAATCCCGGAGCCTGACCGATCGGCAGGATGTGATATTCCCGCTTGATCACATAGCTGGTAGTATCCGCGGGAGCGATATCAGGCGAACTGCCGACGTAAACCGTGGCGTTTGCTCCGATGGGAAGCATATTCAATACCTGCAGAGCCAGAGACGCGTCCACGCCATACTGGGTGATCCTGTCCCGGTTTTCCTGCGATATTTCCAGCTCGATCGGATCGTTCAGCAGGAAGGTATGCGGATGCAGTTCAAACTCGAACGGCGCTGTCACATTGTAGGTACCGCTGATGTTATCACTGCTCGTCACCATGCCGATATTGCCAACCGTACCGCCGGTGATCCGGAAAGATGAATTTCTGACCTCGATGTGATGCGGCATGATCTGCAGCAGGTCGGTTATTCCGTTACTGATAATGAACTGCTGTTGGCTGGGCACTGCTGTGGATCCGGCAGTCACGAGGAGATTATTACCATTATCATCCACGATGGGGATAGAGATGGAATCACCAGTGATGTTGTTCCGGGCAAAGAGATCGCCGCTAAAGACGCAGTTGAATCCGATATGATTGCTCAGATCTATAGCCAGATCTGCCTGCTGCAATTCGATCGCCTGTTCGATATCATAAGGGTAATCGATGTCGATATTCTGGGCTGATTCGTTCGAAGGCAGGATATAGTTCTCCAGAATCCCCTTGAACTTGTTAAAGCTGATATGGCTATCGATCTGAACCTCGATATTGCCGACAACCGTACCATTGGGCTGAGATGACGTTCCCAGAGCGCTGAAGCTGATCTCATCCAGCAGCACATTGCTGGTTTCGACGCCCATTTTGGCGCCGACCAGGCTAGTATTCTGCCAGCCGCTGTTGTGATTCCAGTTGATGACGAAGGGAGCTCCCGCCGCGGTGTAGAGACCGTCAAAGGTGATCGACAGCGCGGTCAGATCCTGACCGTTCGTGATCCTGGTGCGAATACTGCCTGAAGCGATCTCACCATAGGATATCTGATATCCCTGAGTCTGGTCATCCGGGGAGAACGAGCCTTGCAGAGCAACGCCGGATGGGATCGGCAGGGGACCAAGATCAACGTTCGTGTCAAAGACAACTTCGCCGAAGGAGGGAGTGGAAAGGTCTCCTGAATTCTTGATGTAGAGAACGTTATCGTCACCGATAAAGATATTCTCGTTGTCCACCAGATCGGAGAGCAGATATTTCTCATTGAGCAGGGGAACGTTCAGGGTCACATCCCAGGAGGGCAGATGCGGCGTCTCGACCTGACAGGCTGCGACCGCCAATAGAAAGACAAACAGGAAAAAGATGATGTATGGTCTCATAATCCAATCCTTCAGATTCTTCCAGAATCTCGGTAAATTATCTCTGATCTTATCTGTAATATATCTTTTCAATGCAAATTTTGAGCCTGTCGCAGAGTATTTTTTGATACTTGCCGCCATGCCCGCTGAGTAAAGCTCGCTGGCTTCTGTCTAAAAAGATAGTCTGATCAGCCTGATAATCAAGCGAAATCTCCCTGATCAGCAGCTCCGCGCGGACAAACTCGCCAAAGGCAGGATGCCACGGTCCGGCGACGATCTCGCTCTCAGCGATGCCGGAGGGCAGCCCCAGCTTGATGATCCTGATCCCGAGCGGGCGGGTGAACTCCGTGTAATCCGCGCAGATCGTGATCGCTTCCTCCAGGGACAAAGGTCGGTATTTCCCCTGAGCGTAGATCTCCGCCAGCGGGGTTCCCCTGATCACTACCAGGGGATAAAGCCTTAAGAATTCAGGTCTTAGCCGATTAAGCAGTTCTTTGTTGAGATCAAGGCTGCGCGCGTCACTGCCGGGAAGCCCGGGCATTAGCTGAATTCCCAGCTCAAATCCCGCTTCCTGAACCAGTTCACAGGCTTTGACCGCTTCGATCTCAGTGTAGCCACGTCCCGAGCGTCGCAGCACCTCATCCTGAAAATCCTGGATACCCAGTTCGATCGTCCTGATCCGCTTAGCCGCAGCCCAGGACAAGACCTCGCTGTCGATCGCCAGGGGATGCGTGGAGACCCTGATCGTCGTCGTGTCGTCCAGGAGCGGAAGGATGTCCCTGAGGATATCTTCTCGCCGGGACGGCGGCAGGGCTGTAAAGCTTCCGCCATAGAAGGCGATCTGTTTTTCTCTGCCGGGGTGATTTTGGATAAAGTCGCGCGTCTGGATGTACGCAGTAAGGGGATCATAGCCATCCTGCCCGCTGATCTTGCGCTGATCGCAATAGACGCACTGCAGCGGACAGCCTTCCTGGGGGATGAACAGGGGGAAGATCAGCGTCTTCTTGCCGGAAGATCCATTCTCTTTCATGACATCATCATATGCCTATCCTCTCTCTATCATCTTACGTCATGACATAAGATGATAGAGAGAGGATAGAGAGAAGACAGGGGGATGACCATCCGGCAGGCAAGCTGTCGGAAATGGGCGATAAACATCGGTGTGATCGGCAGTCTGAGGCGTTGGAGCACTCAGACTCCCAGTTTTTGGCAGGCGATCCTTGCGGCTTCCTGATGGGCGGCTTTTTTGGTGTTGCCCTTGCCGCTTCCCAGCAGTTTGCCATCGACTCTGGCTTCCACCACGAAGGTCTTATGATGCTCCGGTCCCTCTTCGGCGACCGTCACATAGACCGGTGGCGGTTGATTCTTTGACTGCATGTATTCCTGCAGGATGCTCTTGTAATTGACCAGCTCGTTGCGGGTGACGGTGGTCTCGTACTCCACGAGGATCTGGTTCTTGACGAATCTGGTGGCAGCCGCGATCCCGCTGTCGAGGTAAATGGCGCAGATCAGGGCTTCCATCGTGTCGCTGAGGATCGAAGGTTTGGATGCTCCGCCGGAATTCTGTTCTTCCGGGCTCAACAGGATGTATTTCCCCAGGTCGATATTGTTGGCTTTGAGGGTGAGATACGTCTCTGAGACGATCTTGGATTTGAGCTTGGAAAGCTTGCCTTCCTGCTCGTCGGGGTGCCTGATGAAGAGTTCCCTGGAACAGACGAATCCCAGGATGGAATCACCCAGGAACTCCATGCGTTCAAAGGGAGATGGCACTTTGTGGTCATCATACTTGCGCCTGAGGTAGGACTTATGCGTCAGAGCCGCCTTGAGCAGGGTGTCATCATGAAAAGTGAATTCTATCCGCTTTTGCAGATGCTGCAGGCTTTTCTCCCATTTGGGATACTGCTCGGAAATGCGCTTACCGTTAAAGTACTCAACGATTTTGGCAATGATCGGGTTCACAATTCCTCTATCTTTATCTGTGCGGCTGTGTACGGACGGAAAGCCCCGGTCAGGCACTTCGCCCGTACACAACCGTTGTCGTGTCAGCTAGTCTTGATAACGTTTGATCACGATGGCGGAGTTATGTCCTCCAAAGCCGAGTGAGTTCGAAAGCGCTATCTTGACATCGACTTTCTGGGCTTTTCCGGGAACATAATCCAGATCGCATTCGGGATCAGGATGGGTAAGATTGATCGTGGGATGGAGCATTCCGGTCTGGATGCTCATGACGCAGACGATCGCTTCGACGCCTGCCGCGGCACCCAGCATGTGGCCAACCATGGACTTGGTGGAATTGACCTTGAGCTTGTAGGCATGCTCGCCAAAAGCGGTCTTGATGGATTGGGTCTCACCCTTGTCGTTCATGGGCGTGGAAGTGCCGTGGGCATTGATGTAATCGATGTCTTCGGGAACCAGTCCGGCGTCTTTCAATGCCAGCCTCATGGCGCGGGCGCTGCCTTCACCATCCTCGGTCGGTGCCGTGATATGGAATGCATCGTCGGTGGCGCCATAGCCCACCATCTCGGCATAGATCTTCGCTCCACGCTTCTTGGCGTGTTCGAGCTCTTCCAGGATAAGGATCCCGGCGCCTTCGGACATGACGAAACCGTCACGCTCAGCGTCGAAGGGACGTGAAGCTGTTTCCGGGCTGTCGTTCCGTGTACTGAGGGCTCTGAGCGCGCAGAATCCGCCTACCGCCAGAGGGGTCACTCCGGCTTCGATACCGCCGCTGACGACGATATCCGCGTCTCCGTATTGGATGGCGCGCATTGCGGTTCCCAAGGCGTGGTTGGCGCTGGCGCAGGCACTCATGACGTTAAAATTGGGGCCCTTGAATCCCTGGTCGATGGCGATGTGAGCCGCGGCAATATTGCCGATCATCTTGGGAATAAAGAACGGAGAGATGCGGCGTGGTCCCTGGGTGTGGCACTTGATGCACTCTTCCTCGAAGGTGAGGATTCCGCCGATCCCGACACCGGTGATCACACCGACGCGGTCAGGATCAAAATCGCCCTGCTTGAGTCCGGCATCTTCTACAGCCTGCCTGGCGGTGACCATGGCAAATTGGGAATATACGTCGAGTTTCTTGATCTCTTTGTGGTCAAAATGGTCTTCTGGATCGAAGTTCTTGATCTCGGCGGCAATATGCGCCTGCATATCGGAAGCGTCAAACCGGGTTATCAGTCCGACTCCGGACTTTCCCTCGAGGAGAGCGTCCCAAGTTTCCCGCACAGTGTTTCCCACCGGGGTAAGGGCACCCATTCCGGTTATTACGACTCGTTTTTTCATCTAAACCTCTTAACTAGTTATTGGTTCCCCGGTTCTGATTCTCCGGCAAGGAACCCCTGATCGTTTGCGTTTAATCTGCCCTGATCTCAGGCTTGAGCAAATCACACCTCAGATAAAAGCACATCGGTCACGGTAATAAAATAAGGAACCAATCCTGATAACAGAAGCTATCAGGATTGATTCCGCTGTAGGGAGTTAGGCGAGTTTCTCTGTGAGATAGTCGATTGCTTGACCGACGGTGCGCAGGCGTTCTTGGTCTTCATCAGGAATCGTCAGATTGAACTCTTCCTCAAAGGCCATGACCAGCTCAACGGTGTCCAAGGAATCGGCACGAAGATCTTCAATGAAGCTTGCTTCGGGAACGATCTGGGATTCTTCAACCCCAAGTTTGTCCATGACTATCTGTTTCACTTTGGCTTCAATATCCATTATTCCTCCTATGTTATTGAAGTGTGTATTTTTACGGTTACTCTTCCGTTTTGGGTTTTAGTGCATGGTCAGACCGCCGTCAACGGCTATGGTCTGTCCGGTGATATAAGAGCTGTCCTCGGACGCCAGAAACACGCAGAGTCTGGCTACGTCGTCGGGACTGCCCATCTTGTTCAAAGGGATGACTTTGGCATATTCAGCCTTGACTTCCGGGGGCAGAACGGCGGTCATTTCAGTTTCGATGAAACCCGGAGCGACGGCATTCACGCGTACGTTCCGGCTGGCAAATTCCTTGGCGCAGCTTTTCGTGAAGGCGATTATCCCGCCCTTGGAAGCTGCGTAGTTCGCCTGTCCTGCGTTGCCCATGATGCCGATCACGCTGGCGATATTGATGATCGAGCCGTGGCGCTGCTTCATCATGTGCTTGAAAGCTTTCTGAGTGCAGATGAAGCTGCCCTTGAGGTTGATATCCAGCACCGCCTGCCACTCTTCTTCCTTCATGCGAAGGACGAGATTATCCTTGGTGATGCCGGCATTGTTGATCAGGCAATCCAGCTTGCCATGCTCGCTGACAATCCTGGCAAACATCTCTTCCATGGCTGCGGAATCCGTCACGCTGCCTGTGTAGCCGAATGCCTTGTGCCCGGCTGCGCGGAGCTTCTGGACTGTGCCCTCGACCGCTTCAGGATTCAGATCCATGATCAGCACGGTCGCTCCGCTTTTGGCAAAGCGTTCCGCGAGGGCATATCCTATGCCGCGGGCGCTGCCTGTGATCAACACATTAAAGTCAGTAAATGTATAACTCATGATTATCCTCTGTTATAATGAAGTATCTGCCGTTTAACTCAGAAGTTCCGCAATGACAGCTACTTCCTCAAGTTTATCAACGCTAAATACTTCAGCATCTTTGTCAATATTCTTTATCATGCCACTGAGAACCTTCTGCGGACCGAATTCGATAAAACGGGTGACTCCCGCCTCGCGCATATTGCGGATACTCTCCACCCAGCGCACGGGAGAGGTGATCTGGCGAACCAGTTTCTGACGCAGAACTTCAGGCTTACTGTCGGGTAACGCATCGACATTGGATACCACAGGACATGCCGCGTCAGCGAAGCTCATACCCCGCATTTCCTGTTCCAGCCAGATGCCGGCTTTCTGGATCATGGGAGTGTGGAACGGTCCACCCACAACCAGAGGCAGCGCCCGTTTGGCACCGCGGGACTTGGCAAGCTCCATGGCTGCCTGAACTCCTGCTGCACTGCCGGAGATCACTGTCTGGATGGGTGTGTTAAAATTCACCGCGCGAACCAGCCCGAGGCTTTCTGATTCCTTGCAGACCTCGATGACGGCGTCGGCTTCCAGCCCGATGATCGCTGCCATGGCGAAAGGCGCGCCTTCATTGGCTTTGATCATGAATTCGCCACGTTTGTGCACAAGGTGCATCCCGTCGGTCTCACTGAGGACTCCGGCTGCGACCATGGCGGTGAATTCACCCAGGGAGTGTCCGGCAACGTAATCCGGTTTGATCCCGGAGAGTTTACGCAGACTGCGCAGCGCGCAGATACTGTGAAATAGGATCGCCGGCTGTGTGTAGCGGGTCTCTTTGAGCAGATCTTCCGGGCCATTTGCCATGATACCGGCAAGATCTGTCTGATGTTGCTGATCGAAAGAGCGCAGGATCTCTGCCAATTCGGGATCGGCTGCGACATAATCCATCGCCATACCGATATATTGGGCGCCTTGCCCGGGAAACACAAAAGCTGTTTTCATCTCTCTCTTCCTTGGTCTGCCTGTTATATTAACTGCATTGAGATCAATACCTTGCGAGGATACTGCCCCAGGTCAGCCCCGCTCCGAATGAGGTGAGCAGGATTATATCGCCTCTGCGAACCTTCTTGTTGCGGATCGCTTCGTCCAGGGCGAGCGGGATCGTGGCGCTCGAGGTATTGCCGTATTTCTCGATATTGACGATAACTTTATTCATGGGAACCTTCATCTTGTCCGCCAGACCTTCGATGATCCGCAGATTCGCCTGATGAGGGATGACCCAATCCACATCCGTGGTGCTGAGATTATTGCGCCTGAGCACCTCAGTACTGGAAGCATACATGCTTTTTATGGCGTTCTTATAGATCTTATTTCCTTCCATATAGACCGTGTGGAGGTTCTTATCGACCGTCTCATGCGAGGCAGGCATACGAGAACCACCTGCATGCTGGATCAGCAGTTCACCCTGGCTGCCATCGGCGTCTATGATGGTGTCGATGATACGGGAGATATCGCTTGAAGTAGCGCGGGAGACGATCGCCGCGCCGGCACCGTCACCAAAGAGCACACAGGTGTTTCTATCCTGCCAGTTGGTGATCTTGGTGAGGATATCGACGCCCAGAACGAGAACGTTTTGCCGCGAGCCATTCTCCACGAATTGCTTGGCCGTTTCCAGAGCGTAGATGAAACCGGTGCATCCGGCGGAGACGTCAAATGCAGGAAATCCCTTCAGTCCCAGCCGGTTCTGCACGACGCAGGCGGTCGAGGGAAAGGGATGATCACCGCTGATAGTGGCGCAGACGATCAGATCAATGTCTTTATATTTGACTTCCGAGGATTCGATCGCCCGGGTCGCGGCAACGATCGCCAGGTCGCTGGCAGCTTCGTCCGGAGCCGTATAATGCCGCTCGAACATCCCCGTACGGGTTCTTATCCACTCGTCCGATGTATCGACGATCTTTTCCAGATCGAAGTTATTGACTATTTTCTTCGGCGCGTAGCTGCCGAAGGCTGAAAACTTTGCGTGATAGATCATTACAACCTCTCAAAATACGATTTGGCGTGCTCCACAAATCCACTCTCAGCGATCCTGGACGCAAAGCGGATGGCATTCATCATCGCCTTGGCGTTCGACCTGCCGTGAGAGATGACGCTGGTGCCATCGACTCCGACTAAAAGAGCCCCGCCGTATTCTGTGTGATCGAGCTTCTTTTTCATATATGAATAGACCGGATAGGAGAGCATCGCTCCCAGCTTGGCGATCCAGTCTTTATTGAACTGCTCTTTGAGGATCTCGAAGATGCTGAATCCTGCGCCTTCGACGGTCTTGAGCATGACGTTGCCCACGAATCCATCGCAGACGATGACATCAGTTATCCCGCTCAGGACGTCCTTCCCCTCGATATTACCGATGAAGTTCAGGTTCTGATCTGCCGCGAGGAGGCGGTGAGCTTCCTTAGTGGTAAGATTTCCCTTGGCGCTCTCTTCTCCGATATTGAGCAGAGAGATCCGGGGACTCGCCTCTTTGAAGAAGTGCTGAGAATAGAGCCTGCCCAGGTGAGCGAACTGAAGAAGATGCTCCGCCGCGCAATCGACGTTCGCTCCCACATCCAGAATTATCTCATGATTCTTCTGAGTGGGGAACTGGATCGCGATCGCGGGTCGCATGACGTTCTTTATCCTACCGTAAACAAACAAAGAAGCAGCCATGACGGCGCCGGTATTCCCGGCACTCACCGCTGCTTCGGACAAGCCTTTGTGATGATGTTCGATCGTGCGAACCAGTGAGCTGTCTTTCTTGGTCCGGAAGGAGCTGGACGGCTCGTCTTCCATCGTGACCCGCTGGGACGCATGTACGATGCTGATCCTTGCCTTGTCGTAATAAAACTTCGCCAGGTGAGCGGAGATGATCTTTTCATCCCCGATCAGGATCACTTCATCGCAATAATCTTCTTTGATCGCCAGAACCGCGCCTTCGATTTCCGGCAGTGGCGCATTGTCACTTCCGAAAGCATCGACCGCTATCCGCACTTTATTCCTTGACGTCGATTATTTGCTTGCCGTTGTATGTGCCACAATTTGCGCAGATATGGTGCGAGCGCGTGGCTTCACCACACTTGGTGCAGACGCTGAAACTCGGAAGCTTCAGAGCGTCGTGAGTTCTGCGTTTGTCACGGCGTGTCTTCGACGTTTTCTTTTTTGGTACTGCCATTATTTCTCCTATAAGCAAAGCAGCTTTAATATGCCGAGGATAGAGTTCCCATTTCGATATAATAATACTGCAGGCTTGATAACGCTATAATTTCATGGTATTTGCACAAGAACTTTTCATCAGCCTTTTTTGTCAACCAAAATCCTCAGACTCTGCCCGGTCAGGAGCGCGGAGAATCATGTCCGCGGGAGCCTCGCAGAACCTGATCATCAGGCTATCATCTC
>DAOPZE010000063.1:0-14870 GCA_035353255.1 Candidatus Cloacimonadota bacterium | reverse complement strand
GCCGAGCCGAGGATACCTCTGCCCAGAGCATCCGTCCAAGGACGGCTCGGTTCCGTGAACCAGCTGTGCCCGCTGACGGCGTTGTTGTCGAAGACAATGTTCTGATATTCATAGAGATCTAGCACCACGACTATCTCTCCGCTGATGGGGATGGTGCTGTTGACCGTGTGTTCATACCTGCCGTTCATGGGGCTGACAATGTCGCCGATATCGAGGAGAAGCTGATCTTGGATCGCGCCGTTCTGGAAGCGGTAGATCTTGGCATTGATCAAGCCCGGAACAGCCGGTAGACCCCAGGGATCAGGAACGAGATTGAAAGCTATCTTTTTGACCACATACTGCTGTGTTCCGAGATCCATATCCACCCCGACCTTTATCGGGATCGCACCTCTGCCGTATTCTTCCCAGACGGGACTGTCACTCAGCCAGTGAAACCAATTCTGCTGACTGGGATCAACTACACGGAAGTCAGAACGTGAACTTGTGCTCATCCCGTTGGCGGAAGTCACGGTAAAGATCAGATGATGGTTGCCCGGCGTTAAAAGCCCCGGATCAAGGGTCAGGCTATAGGGAAGTGACGTGACCGTTCCGGCAGTGACTCCATCCAGGATCATCTGCACGGACGAGATCGAGCTGTTCGGAGCAGTAGCCGTCACGCTCGCCAACTGATCAGTCCCCACGATTATCGCACCGTCATTGGGACTGATCTCAGTGATCACCGGCGGAACGTCATTCACGGCACCGGATACGGTAAAGGTGATCGTATCTCCTGCCATGCCGATACTGTGGATGTTGACGGAGCCAAGCCCTCCCGAAGTCAGCACGCAGGCAGGATTGGTGAATCTGTTGAATTCCGTGCGGCATTCCTGCTGGCTGAAAGCTGCGTCCGCGATCAATCCATTGACCGTGGAACTGCCGTTGGGACGATAGATATAGACCTCATCGGGAGGACCGTCTGAATTGCCGTCATAACCGGCATTGATCCGGTAGATCAGCAATCCCGAACCGGGAAGGTAGTCCTCAAATATGTCGCTTCCCCGTTTGCGATATTCCAAAACCAGATATTCATTGCCGGAGAGATTGATCCTATAGGCATTATTGGTAGGGCTTGTGACCGGATTCAGCGTATAAGTCCCGCTCGTGATAACCGGCATGGGATCGATCCACTCTCCATATTTGAGCTTCATATACATGCCCATATGCCCACCACCGCTTTCCATGATGTCCCAGCACCCTGCGGGAGTGACCCCGTTGAATGTATAGTGATAAAGATCAGGCGCACCGGCGGAATGGAACATCTCGTGGCAGAGCGTGCGGACGTTGTTATGATTCTCAGGCTGGAAGGTGAAGTCCCAGACCATCTTGCCGTTGATATAGGCTTCCTCGGTGTAGAGCGCCCAACGGTGTGCCCAGAGCAATTCCGCCCAGGCAGTATGCGGCCCGCGAATAATGAAGCAGACATTGTCCACATAATCGTCATTATCGGCGTCGATATTCAATCCGGCAGGAACCTGAGAGGCGATGGCAGCAATGGCATTTGCCAGAAGCAGGTGCTCCCTTTCGGTGCGTTGCCAATCCTGATAGCCGGTGGGATTGGTGATGGCGTTGTAAGGCATATAATAGGCGCGAGGATGGCTGTCCTGATAGGAAAGATTCACTTCCGGAGCGCATACCGGATAGTGATAGGTGACGTAATCAAGCTGATCGTAACTGGCTTTGTGAAAGAAACTCCGCAGGGAATAAGCATTCTCGCCGACGGGATTGAACTTGGCGTCATAGACTGAACGGGGATCAGTGAATTCCGTCTGATCACTGAAGCGGATATAGACTGCGAGGTTATTGACCACTCCGCTGTTGGGACCCCTTTCACCGCTGCGGGCATGGGAGTTCATGGCTTGTTTTCTCGCCTTATAAGCTTGCGCGGAAATGTTAATTCCGGGGACTATAGGCAGAGCGCGGGGATCAGTGCTATCCGCTCTCCAGACCGAAGCAGCCGGCTCTCCCGAGACCAGTTCGGCAAAGTAATAATAACCATCCGTCGGACTCTGAATAATGGAATATCCGGCAGCGTCATGCAAACGGTTGGCATATTCATCCCCGGATGCCAGGAGATGCAGCACAGACCCATCCGGCTGAGTCACATCGGTGGGCAGGTTCTCCAGATAAGCCGCGAAGCTGAACAGCGGCAACAAACACATCATAACGATCAGAATACGTTTCATATATCCTCCAGTCTGTCACCCTTGTATGCAAGAATCGTGCCTCTTTACAGAGAAAAGAGGCAAAAGAAACGGGAGACGGTATCTTGACACCGACTCCCGATCTTCTGTTTCAGGATGAGGTGGGAACTGTGAAGTTTAATCGCGTGGGGGTGGCCCGCCTTGTCCCATGGGAGGTCTGCCGCCTTGTCCAGCGGGTGGCTGTCCTCCCGGACCTTGAGGCTGTGAGGTAGATTTGGCTTTTTCGAGGGAGGTGACTGTGATGCCGCCCTTGCCGCCCATATAGCCTTTGACTTCGATCTTGATTTTGTTTTTCGCTTTGCAGCGGTTCATCAGATAATCATTGGCCATCAGATTACCATTATCATCAAATCGGAAGAACATCTTTCTGCCGCTTGGATCTTGCAGGATGATGCCATATCCGGCTTCTTTCGCTGCATCGGAGAGGAGATGTATCCTTGTGATCAGCGAGGGTTTATTGAAGACGTCCTTGCCTTGATCGTTCTGCCCGGTCGTGCCCCAGATGCAATCGACCAGATAACCTTGGAAGTTTACTTCCCGAAATTCGTTGCCTTGCTGAAATCCTCGGTCTGGAGGGGTGCCACCTTCCGGCGGACCACCTTGCGGACGGGATTCGTTACCGGCGTAGAGCGCTGAACCTGTGATCAGGATTATGATCAGTCCCAGGATCGTGAAGATCTTACGCATTCTGTCTCCTTTGCTGATTTGTATTCAAAGCGTTTATCTTTCATACTTCCACAAGCGGGGTTTCCTGCATAGAATAGGGGTCTTTATCCGATTTATGAATCCTGACAACTCAAATCCTGCCTGCGCTCCGGAAGTGATCCTCCCCAACGACTGCCTCACCGTGCTGGTGGAAAAGCAGTATATCGACATGATCCCGGTAGAGATCCTTCGAGGTTTCGTCATCAAGCGCATCGAGGAGCAACAGCAAAAACCCCTGAATTAGTCCTTATCCGCCAGTAACTCCATTTCAGACAAGTATTTATGCCTCAAATAGTCTCACTTTCTCTGCCTCTGCTCTCCCCAAAATCCCCTATATACATCTTTAGTCTTTCTCTTATCTTCCCCTAATCATTCCCTAATCCGATTAGGGAATGATTAGGGAATGATTAGGGAATCATTAGAGATGTGTCTAAGAAATCTATAGGGGGGTAAGGGTGCTGTTTCCTTGTTTTAGTTGTGATGGCGGCGACATTCTGTCGCTGATTTAGGCTTGCTGATCAGGTTGTAGCGGCGACATCTTGTCGCCAGAGAGCTTGGATGGAAATGCTGGTTATACGCGCCAGGATGGCGCGGCTACTTCAGTCAGGCTACTTTTCAGATCCTGCCTTTGAGAAAGTCCTGACGTACGTCCTCATCGAACTTCTCGATGGCGTAGCGAAGCATGGTGCGGGGCATGGTTTGATAGTGTTCTGCCAGGAATCGGTATTCCGTCTGATAATCGCGGTTGCCCATCTCCCGGAGCATCCAGCCGACGGCTTTGTGGATCAGGTCATGGGGGTGATGGAGAAGGATCCAGGCGAGACGGAGGGTAGGTTCATAAACGCCTTTGCGGATGAAGAAATAGGTGGCGATCATGGCGATGCGCTGTTTCCAGAGGTGTCCGGAGCCGGCAAATTCGATCAGCAGGTCATCCGGCTTGTCAAAGAGCCAGCCGCCAACGATCTGCGCGGCGCTGCAATCCACCAGATCCCAGTTGTTGATATAGTCCGCATGACTGATATAGATCTCAAAGATCGCCTGTCTCTCGGAGGCGTCCTTGCTCTTTTCAAAGCGATAGACCATCATCATCAGGGTCGTAAGCCGTACTTCATGAACAGGATCGGTCAGGAGAACGGCAAAGTCTTCCATACTCAGAACGCGGAAGTACTTTTTACTGATCGACCTCTGAGCCGGAACGGTGATACCCCAGAACCTGTCGCCTTCGCCATAGCCTCCGGGATAAGCCTGGAAGAACTTTGCGTGACTTTCAGCGGAGCTAAGATTGCCAAGAGACTGGAGTTCAGGGATCAGGGATGAGGGATCAGGTATCAGGTATGAGGGATCAGGGATGGGGGTTTTGTTCTGTTTCATGGTGAGGATTCTCCAGATTGCGGATCAGTGTGGTGGTCATTTTGCGTAATTCTATAAGTTCACAGACGTATTTGTTCAGATCAACATCATTGATGAAGCCAAGATTACGGGAGATTATCAGTTGTGTATCGAGTTCAGCGATCGAACCAACGGCGATGTGAAGAAACTGCGCGTATTCTCTGGCTGATCTTCTGGCACATCCCTCGGCAATATTGAGCGGGATAGAGGTTGCCGCTCTGCGCATTTGAGATATAATCCCAAAGATCTCATGACGAGGGTATTTATCGGTGAGTTTGTAAATATCAGTGACGAGAGCAACCCCTCTCTGCCAGATCTTGAGATCCTTGTGAGTCTTCATTTCAGGCATAACATCTCCCATTCATAACTATTCTCGGAACCACCACCACCTGATCCCTGATCCCTCATACCTGATCCCTGATACCTGATCCCTGTTCCCTGTTCCCTCAAACCTTCCGTTTGATCAGAGTATAGTATCGTTCCAGGTTCTCAAAACCGAAGGAGTAATAGAGATGCAAGGCTTTCTCATTGGTCTCAAAGACCTCAAGCTTGGCTTGATAGCCAAGTTCATGGGCGATTTGCAGGGCTTCGGTCAGGAGGGCTTTGCCGATGCCACGGTTCTGGTATTCCGGCAGGACGCCCATGTGATGGATGTAGAGACGGCGGTGATCGTGAGTCAGCCAGGCAGTTCCGGTCGGAGTCTCATCCTCATAGGTTACGAGGATGAAACCGCCATGATCCAGAGTGTGCTGCACTGTGGCAAGATCATCCGCGCGGGCTGGATTTGCCAGCCCTGTCTCAGCCCAGATCTTCAGGATGTCGGCGAAAAGCGGGAGTTCGACCTGTTGAAGGCGCTTGATCATAGTTTCTTGATCTTTGCGGGCGTGGAGCCGTAGGGTATGGCGAGATAATCGTCGGCATTGACGGTGAAACGCAGGATCGTGTCGTTGACCATGGCATAGAGGGTATCGTTCTTGTCATCCATCATCAGAATGTACTGATTGTCATCAGTCTTAGCGAAGACCAGCTTGCGGGCTTTGCCATCGGTAAGCTTGACCAAAACGGTGGCGACGGGCTTCTCGAAGGCGGGGAGATATTTGTCCAGATCCTTTTCCAGAAAGACTCTGGTATCCATGTGGCTCATGATGTTGATGATCCGCATGAGCGCGCGGTTGTCGAAGGGTACGGTGAATTCCACTTTGGCATCGCGGAAGATCCAGTCCTTTCCTTTGTGCGTGAGGGTATAACTGCCGTTGGGATAGCTGACTTCGAAGGAACTGATCTCGTTTTCCGCGGCACGGATAATCACAGGGGAACGCCAGTCGGTGATGCCGGTCCCATAAGTTTTGCTGATCAGCCGGTTCATCTGATAGATGTCGTCCGAGCCGTCGAAACGCAGGTAGTCATAGACGTTTCCGCTATTGCTGAAATAGGCGTGAGTACGCTTTTTGCCGGCTTTGTCGAAGACCAGTACCTGAAGCGCGTTCTTGGTGTCGAGGCCATAACGTTTCACGGCATCTTTGCTATTGGTCATGATGGTTTTGGCATATTTGGCGTTGATCACGTCGCGGAAGAAATTGCTGACCTGGAGTGAGTCGGCATCCCAGGCAACGGGGAAGCTCAGTCTCCAGCCCTCTGGCGACTGCTGAATATGGATGGTGTCCTCGGGACTGATGATCTCGATCTTGGCGATAGCTGTCGAATCGATCCCGAAGACGGGGATCATTCTTTCACCGCTGCCATGCTGTCTGAGCAACAAAAAAGCAGCGATAAGGATAACCAGGACTGCAAGTGAGATTACAATACGGCGGTTCATTGTGTAGCTCCGGAACGTCTTTTGTTGAGTTGATAGAAGATCATGCCCAGGATGATCATCAACAGAGGGGGAACCACGATGCTGACGATCTTGACGGCGAGCTTGATCCGGTTGGCTGTCTTTTCCGCGTCACCCCAGAGGAGGTCTTTGCGGTACATGAATTCTTTCACGTCCAGCATACTTCCCTGGATCGTGCGCGAGCGGATATTGATCATGGAAAGGTCTTTGCGCAGATAGTCCACGGCATTGAGGATGACAAAGTGACGGTTGCTGAATTCGCTCTCATTGGCGTCCATGATAAGCTCGCGGTCACCATAGAGGACCATCTCGGCTTTGGGGTTCTGGGCGATGAAGCCGGGACGTTTGGAATATACAGGATCATCGGCGAAATAGCTCCGGAACTTTCCGGTGATAACGGCTCCCAGGGTCATGGGAGAGAGGTTATAGAAACCGGGATCGGGGTTCTGGATTATCCTCGGGTCAATATTGAAATCAGGACCAGGAATCTTGGCGGAGCTGGTCGAAGTCTGCAAGATCGGCTCGATCTTCACGGAGGCGGAATCCGTCGTGGTGATCTCGGAAGCCAGCAGGAACATGATGTCTTTCATGTCTTTGGTGATGACGTTTTTGGTCGAACCACGCAGCAGGGGCACGAAGGGGACTGGGCTGGTCGGTTGTCCGATCCCGCCCTGCATCTGCTGGCAGAGAAGATCGAGTACCATATCCGTGCCAAGCTTGATCCCGTATGATTCCAGCAGGTTAAAGATATTCGAATTAAGCAGGTAGGGTGCGGTTTCGTTCAAAGAGATTCGATCCTGCAGCATGACGAGTTTTCCGCCGGACATCAGGTATTGATCGAGGTTATAGAGCTGCTCAGTCGAAAGTGAGTCACTCACTCCCGTGAAGAGCATGACGTGCTTCGCGGGGATCGGGCGGGTCAGATCGGCAGAACCGAGCCGGTAGTTCTCATCGAGGCTCTTTTCCAGGCTCTCGGTGGGATAACTGGAATAGGTGCTGTCGCGGAATACGACGAGGACGGGCAGATTGGCGGCAGATAGCCTTCTGATCTTGTTGGTGAGAGAATATTCAAGCTTGCTCTCAATGCCGGGAGGGAGGTTCAGGATCTCACGTTTACCCTGATATTCCATGGTCAGGCTGAAGACAGTGCGGTTGAGCACGATCCGGTCGTTTTCCATGGATTGCGTGGAAAAGCCGGAAAAGCCGTTCTGGGTGGCGATCGCTTCGAGTTCCTCCGCGCTGGAGGTCTTGGCATATTCATAGCTGAAGTTGCGTCCACCGTAGTTCTTGTATTCGGCGAGGAGATCCTTGAGATAGCGATCCACGGCGATAAAATTGGTGGGTAATTCCTCGGAAGCGTAGATCTTGATGATCAGGCGGTCTTTGAGACCACGCACGGCTTGTTTGCTGACGGGGCTGAGGGAATAGACCCGACCCTTGGAGAGGTCGAGACGCAGATTGACGAATCCGGCGATCAGCAGAACGGCGATGATGATCCCGATCTTGATCAGGAGCAGGGAGAGGATACTGTTGGTCTTAGCTATCGGTTTCATTTATCTCTCCTGCATCAGATTACGGGTTCTGAGGTTGAATTCCGCCAGCAGCATGAAGATCAGCACTACCGCGGCAAAGAACAGGATGTCACGGATGTCGATCACTCCCTTGAAAAAGCTCTGGAGATGATAATCGAATCCAAAGACCTCGATCAGACGGGTCAGGCTCGAGGGCAGAAGAGCCGTGATATATTTGATCACGAAGAAGATCGCGCTGATGAAGGCGGCGAGAATGAAAGCCAGGACCTGATTCGAGGGAAGGCTCGAGGCGAAGATCCCGATGGCGATATAGGCGCAGCCGGCAAGGATCAGCCCAATGTAGCCACCGATGATGGCGCCGTAATCGATGCCAGTTCCCAGAACCATGATGATGATCAGGTAGGTCAGGGTGAAGAGCATAACGAATTTGAGCTGTGCCAGAGCGGCGAGGAACTTGCCCCAGATGATGCTGCTGAGGCGGATCGGCATGGTTGCCAGCAGCTCGAAGGTGCCGTGCGAGGTCTCTCCGGCAATGCTGCTCATGGTGATCGCCGGGATGTAGAAAAGCATCAGGGCGTGCAGGACGCTGAAGGTCATGCGCAGATCAGCCTGAGCGATCTTGAAGACGGTATTGGAAAAGAAGAAGCCTGAGATGATCAGGAAGATCGCGAAGATGATGTAGGTGGTGATGGAACGGACGGCAGTGGTGAATTCTTTCTTGGCAATGGTCAGGATCGCTCTCATTTGTCTTGCTCCTCAGGGCTGGATTCCGGCAGAGCAGCCTCTTCCTGTTCTGGAGTCGTTTCCGGTGTTTCGGACTCTGCGTCCTCTTCAGGCTGGGTTTCCGCTTCTTCGGTTTGAGGTTCCGCGGGTTCTGCCACTGACGCTGTACCGGACTTGGTGAGGTTGACGAAAATGTCTTCGAGGGTCTGCTTCTGGCTGTTGATACCCACGACGAGCCATCCCTGCGACTGGGCGAATTGTGCCAGGATGCGGCGCAAGTCTTGTTCCGCGTCGCCTTCGATTGTAAGCCTGCAGATCGTTCCGTCTTGAACCTGTTCGAGCAGGCGGATATCAGGATGATCTTGCGTCAGGGGGCTGAGATCGGGCTGCTGAGCTTCCAGTTCGAGAGTGATCAGCTGGGTCTTGCTCACGGAGTTTACGAGGTTCTCCTGGCTGTCATTGGCGACCAGACGTCCGTTGCTGATGATGATGATGCGGTCACAGAGGGCGGTCACTTCCTGCATTATGTGGCTGGAGAGGATGAGGGTCTTCTCCTTACCGAGGTTGCGGATCAGCTCACGGATATCGATGATCTGGTTAGGATCGAGTCCGCTGGTGGGTTCGTCCAGGATCAGGACTTGAGGATCGTGCAGTATCGCCTGCGCCAGCCCGGTGCGTTGGCGATAACCCTTGGAGAGGGTTCCGATCTTCTGGTGTAAAACTTCCTGAAGTCCGCAATTCTCCGTCACGAACTGCAGCCGTTGCTGAAACAGCTCGCCTCTGATCTCACGCAGGGCGGCGATATAATCCAAAAACTCATAGACTGTAAGTTCGTCGTAGAGGGGATTATTCTCCGGGAGATAGCCGATCTTGCGGCTGGTGCCGATGGGATCGTCAAAGATGCTGATGCCATCGATCCTGATGCTGCCTCCGCTGGGCTGAAGATAGCCGACCATCATACGCATGGTCGTTGTCTTTCCGGCTCCGTTTGGTCCCAGGAACCCGATGATCTCTCCGGGGGCTATCTCGAAGCTGATATCGTCCACGGCGCGGATGTTGCCAAACCGGCGGGACAGGTTTTGAATCTCTATCATGAAAACTCCTTATAGGATGAACAGATTAACAGATTGGCAGATTAGCCGATGACCTATTCATCTGCTAATCTACTAATTCGTTAATCACTAATTTGAGAGCTACATCATCATCATGGACGGGCCGGATTTTGCCGCGTTAGGATCGGTGAGGGAGATGATGTCTCCTTCCTTGATTCCGCTGATGACTTCGACCATTTCCATGTCGTTGGAACCGAGCTTGACGACAGTTGCTTTTCCCGTCTGAGTCGGGATGACTCCGGCTTTGGTTTTGGATGCCGCGGGAGTCGCGGTTTTGGTTGTCTTGGCAGATTTGGCAGGCATCACATAGACGATATCCTGATTGTCATCATTGCTGAATACCCCGCGGATGGGGATGATCAGCACGCCTTCCTTCTTCTCGCCAATGATGGAGACCGCGGCGGTCATGCCGGGCTTAGCTTTTTCGCCTGTGGCGTTAATGGAGATCTCCACGGGGAAGACTTTGGCGTTGTTCTCAGTCGTAGCCTGCGGGGCGATCTTGACGATCTTGCCTTCAAAGCTGTCGTAGGGGAGGGCATCCAGGCTGATCTTGGCTTCCTGCCCCAGGTTGAATTTGGCGATGTCAACCTCATTGATGTTGGATTTGACGATCATCTTGTTCAGATCGGCGATCTTCATCACGACTGTGCCTTCACCGTAGGAGGAGATGCTGGATTGAACCATCTCGCCTTCATTCACGGTACGTTCGATGCAGACCCCGGAAGAGGTGGCAAAGACGTGCGTGACCTTGGCGCCGGTATCCAGATCGGAGATCATCTCGTACTGGGAAGAAGCTTGTTTGTATTCGATCTGGGCGTTCGCCAGGGCATCCTGAGCGGCGTCCAGGGTCTCTTTGGCAATGTAATCCTTGGCATAGAGCTGTTGCTTGTTTGCCAGGTCTTTCTGGGCATAATCAAGGCTGATCTTTGCCTTTTGAAGCTGCGCCTTGGTATTGAACAGAGTGTTTGCCTGGTTATAATCCGGCTCGATATCGGCAATGATCTGTCCCGATTTGACATAGTCGTTCTCATTCACATAGAATTTGACGATCTTGCCGGATACTTTGGACTTCAGCGAGACTACCGTCTGAGGCTGCACCTCTCCGGTAATATCGATCTGATTGACGATATCGCCTTTCTTGACCGTATAGCTGTTATCGGTGGGAGCCGCCAAAGCTTGCTTGGCGATCTTCTTGCCGCACTGTCCCAGTCCGATGAAGACCAGGATGAGCACGATTCCTATTCCGATCCCGACTTTGTATTTCTTGCGCATAAGACCTCTAAACCAGTCATTTTCGCCATGCGATTTCGAAACAGGAATCGTGTCAATGAAAATCCTCTAAACAACTTCTCTGCGACGGTAGAGCAGGAATCCGCCCACGCAGAACACCGCGCTGTAGATCACCTTCAGCAAGCTGTCCCAATCCCAGATCTCAGCCCATTGCATACCGATATACTTGTCCACGGAGGCAAGTCCCGGCAGGGAGGAATGCCCGGGTGAGAAATTGATGCTGATCATGGAGAGCTTGGCTAGATAACCGGTCAGGGAAGGGATATGCAATCCGGCGGTGTAGTTCAGAATACTGATCGCCGCCTGGATCCCCAGGATCACCAACATGCCCATGAAGAAAGATTTCCGGCGGAATAATCCGGCAAAGAACCACCAGAGCGAACCGAGGAACAAGATCGAGAAACTGATAGAGATCAGTCCCTGGAGCCAGCCAACCATGCCGTAATAGATGTGCGAACTGGTGAAATAGCCCGTGAACAGAGAGATCACGACGCTGTTAACCAGCGAGAGCACTCCCAGGATGAGGATCGAACCAAAGATCCCAAAGAGATACTTCGTGCCGACGATCTTTACCAGGGATACGGGCTGGGAGAGATGCAAAATCTCGCACTTGCGCTTGAATCCACCGTTTATCGTGCTGTCTGCCAGGGTGATGGCAGTGATCATCGCCACGATACCAAGCATGATGGTCGTGCCGGTCGTGCTACCCCAGAGGATGATATCCGCCATAGCGGGTTTTACGCCGATGAATTCTGTCTGGAAGCTCATTCCCGAGCCTTTGATCAGGCTGAGGATCCAGCCCAGCAGACCGATGACATAGACGCCCAGAGTGAACCATAAAGGCATCAGGAAAGACATCCTGTGGGTCTGCCATTCTTTGATGAACAAGGATTTGATCTGTTTCATTGAGAACCTCCCGCCACTGCCAGAAAGATATCTGCCAGATTTGCCCTCGAATATGTCGCGCCTTCGATCTCCACAGAGGAATCCAGCACTGCGCTGACAAAACCCAGAGTCTTGGATATCGTCTTGGGAGAGTGCGCCATCAGCTCTTGCCCTCTGTCCGAGGGAACGGTCACGACGCGATATTTCTCTTTGAGCACGTCCACGTCTTCCTGCAGGAGTATCTTGCCGTTGTCGATAAAGATGATCTCCTGCAGGAGGTCTTCGACTTCCTCGACCTGATGCGTGGAGATGAGAATGGTCTTGTTCTCGTCAAAGAACTCGCCCAGAATGGTATTGAAGAACTCCTTGCGGAAAGCGATATCCAGCCCCAGGGTAGGTTCGTCCAGGAGCAGGTAGTTCACATCCAGCGAGAGGGTTATCAGCAGATACAGCTTCGTCTTCATTCCCTTGGAAAGCTTGCCGACCTTCTTCTTCAAAGGAAGATTGCTGATGCTGAAAAGCTTCTCAGCGGTCGCTTCGTTCCAGCGGGGATTGACTCCACGGACGTAATCCATGGTCTGCTTGACCGTCAGCCGGTCGTCCAATCCGCTCACATCCGGGATGAAAGCGACTTTTTCAAAGATATGCTGATCCCTGTGATTAACCGGTTGACCATCCAGGATAACCTGACCATCATGAGCCAGAAATCCCAGCATCGAGCGCATCAGGGTTGATTTTCCCGCGCCGTTCTTGCCCAACAGCCCGACGATCTTGCCCTGTCCCAGGCTTAGATTGACGTTGTCCAAAGCCTTGAACTTGCCGTAGAACTTGCTCAGATCCCGGATCTCATAGGCGGTGGTTTGCTCTGAATTCGCGTTTATCATTGAGTACCTCCATACACAGACTCAATTATTTCGTCGATTCTCTCCCGGGGGATCTCCAGCTGATTTGCCATCTTCAGGGCGGGCTCCAGCGTCTCCCGGACAAATGTCTCGCTGCGATGCGAGATGATATGCTCTCGCGCTCCGGGGGAGACGTAGATCCCCACTCCGCGCTTCTTGTACAGGATGCCTTCTTCGACCAACGCGCCAACCGCATTGGCAACCGTGATGGGATTCAAGCTATAGTCCCTCGCCATCACTCTCAGAGAAGGGATCGCATCCTCTTCCTGTAAAACCCGATTTAGGATCAGTTCCTGAATATGCTTCCGCAACTGAATATAAATCGGCGAGTCTTCATTGAACAGTTTCATAACTACCTCTGTTACAACGATTCATTGTGAACCGTTATGGTGTTGTAGCCAAGTATAACAGTAGAGCAATCTTGTCAAGATTTTTCTTTTGTTTTTTTGTGCAGAGATTCGATTTTCTGAGTTTGCGTTGAGGACTGCTTGCGGTTCAAACCGTTCACCCTCAACGCCATAGCACCGCATCATGAAGTCCAAACCGCCCTTCAAGACCAGATATCTTTTTAGAAACAGCTACGGTGTTTTGCTCTCGCTTTCTTTTTAATCCATGCCGACATGTATAGAAAACTGGCATTTGCTGTACATGTCAAAGACAATATGTATAGAAAACTGTATAATTCTATAGAATAAGGGTAGGGAGTCTTGTATGGTTGTTCTCTGGTCACTGGAACATTGTGATGTTGTCTTGTATCACTACTATCTTTTTCTAGTTAACCAAAATACCACTACCATGTTCTAGAATCCTTCCTGTGAAAACCTCCACATCGGTAAGATAACTAAAGGGGCTGCATGCTTCCCAGTAGAATTCTCCATTGAACTTCATTTTTGCAGTTGATATGTATTCCGATAAGCAACTATGCATTAGTGTATTATAGTTTCTGTCATAATCCAGTGCACAATCAACAGCCTGTTCGGGTGTAGTTACCAGCTTATTGGGAAAATCATGTTTAGGCAAATAACCGGTCACAAAGCTCATACTGTTGATCACTTCACCTGTTACTGCATCTACATCCATTAGATAGCCTTTCCAGCGCATATGCCATAATAGCCGAATAGAAGTATCCGGTCTCACGTGATCCATTTTATTCCTAGGTCTCTTATCCAACCAGTGGCAATACAACTGACATCCATATTGTAGATTTATACTTACAGGATAGGGCTCAAATAGATTGCCTATGGAATCATTCAAAGCCGGCATCTTGACACTGTGCATCATATCCAAAGCCTGCTCACGAGTGACTTTTATCTCTTTATATTTGTCAGCCGTTCTCAATAGCATTTCACACATATAAAAACGTGGACCGTGAGGATAATTATCTAAACTACCTGTGTATTGATTAATCTGGGGTTTGTTATTTTCAAAGTCAATGTAAATATAGCCTGGAGCCATAATCCCATTAATCATCTGCTGATATTTGAAAAAGAAGTGATTATCTGAATGGTACCAATAGGGGCGATAAATAATGAGCTTGCTAAACTTCACCTGCTCTGCTGGAATTTTGATAAAAGGCAGATAACCATACACGATACTATCCGCTAATGTATGCATGTAAGCCGTGTCGGACTCAGCAGTGAAGGTTAAGCGGGGCAGTGAACCATTTAAAAAGCTCTCAGAAGGATATAAGACCATAGAACCACTAAAGCCGGTAGCAGCTAAGTAGGCAGCTCTGATTCCTGTGGTATCATCAACCGCTAGAGGTTTCGACTCAATTGGTTTTGCCCCCTGATCAATGCTAATTACATTTTCCGGGAACAACATCATGGTGGTACACAACCCTACCATCATCAGGATAGATCTCCAGCAATGTGATCTCATCATACCTCACTTTCAAGCTTTATATACAAGTTCTGTTTTCATAAACTTAACTGAACTAACTCAGACATCATTAGGATGTCCGGAAAGCAGAAGGGATATTATCTATTCCTTGAGCTATTTTTACATCAGAAGACGAGTAATAGTGTCACTTACATAGAAAGTCAGGTTAATGATACTGTCAAGGGAAAAGCTTGTCATTTCCATATATCTATCATCCTTGACATTACCTCCCCAAATTGCACCATTATCCACAGCAGTTGATTGGTTATTGACCACCGCTTGAAGACCTGAATGCCCTTCAAGACAAGGCTCTTATCTGGTCAGAATCTCGTATAATGCTACGTTTATGTAGTAGTTGGATCTGCCGATTTTCTCCT
>DAOPZE010000062.1:0-14951 GCA_035353255.1 Candidatus Cloacimonadota bacterium | reverse complement strand
CTAAAGACAATGGTCACAAACCCGGAGAGCGGTTGCTGCTCCGGGTTTTGTTTTTTACGCGGAGATTTAGAGACTAAAAAGAAGGTTGAAAAAGAGTAAAGAAGTACAAGAGAAAAGAATTGAGAAGGGGGAGCAGAGTAGCAGAGTCATCCTGACTTTCTGGCAAACAGAATTTGCCAACCCAATACTGCTACTTCATATATAAGTCGGGAGTTCAATTCGGATAACCGGCTAAGTTTGGAGTTCAAGACGGCTTGCTGATCTTCACACAATGATTAATCTTAGTGCCGGCTTGGACTTCAAAAACGTACGGCATATGATGATAGCTAAGCTATAGTTACGCATGTAATTGCCGCATGAAGTCCAAATCGCCCTTCAAGATACGAGGTCGATTCAAGACTGATTACGGCGCTTTGAACTCCATGCTCAGTTTTGTACTCCATGCTTATTTTTGAACTCCGTATATACATATCCACCAAGTATGAAAGTGAACAAAAGAGAAGGAGTAGAGTGAAGAGAAAGAAAGCCCACTTGTTTAGTAGGAAATTCTGATTATACTATAGATAAAAAAGACTTCAACGACCTCCGGATAATACCTGAAGTCGTGAAGGGAGATAATAAAATGAAGATACTCGTGTTATTCTACTCAACTTACGGACACATATATAAAATGGCTCAGGCAGTTGCCGAGGGCGTGAAAGAAGCCGGCGTCGAAGCCGTGATCAAGAGAGTCCCGGAAACACTTTCTCCGGAGATCATTGCCATGATGGGAGCCACTCAGGCTCAGGAGCAATACCAGCATATCCCGGTCGCCAATCCTCAGGAACTTGAGGAGTATGACGGGATCATCTTTGGCGCGCCAACCCGCTTTGGCATGATGGCGGCTCAGATGAAATCCTTCCTGGATGCGACCGGAGGTCTTTGGGCAAAAGGCGCGCTGGTCGGTAAGATCGGCTCGGTATTCTCCTCCTCCGCCACTCAACATGGTGGTCAGGAATCCACGATCCTGAATTTCCACACGGTTCTGCTTCATCATGGCATGGTGCTCGCGGGCTTACCCTATAGCTTCGCCGGACAGACGATCCTGGACGAAGTGACGGGTGGATCACCCTATGGCGCATCGACGATCGCCGCCGGAGACGGATCCAGATTGCCCAGCGATAATGAGCTCGCCGGAGCGAAATATCAGGGTGCCTACGTCGCCGGACTCGTCAAGAAACTATTTGGTTGATAGCAAAGATACTCCCATAAGTGCATTAAGCTCCTCCTAACCGGGGAGCTTTTTGTATTCTGACTCGCTTCTCCCGGTAAAATCCCTTATCGATAGCTCATGATCCACTCATCATGCACTGATCTGGCGAGAGCTTCATGAGAGGGTCATGAGAGGATGATGAGGGATTTGTTTGACAAATTGTATCAAGGTAAAAAATCTAATCTAGTCTGGAAAACCGATATTTCTGCAATTACTGTCCCGGAAAAGACAAATCTGTCCCTCCTTATATTAGTGAAGGGTGATCTCTTTCTGTTCAAAAAAAGCATGAGAGTTCTTTGTAAGTGTATAGTGTGTATGATTGAATATGTGATCAGGGAGCCTGATTTAAGCATGATGGCTTGATCACTCACCGACTAAAGTCAGTGCAACGACCGGCTGAAGCCAGTGTTACGGGTATATGCAACGATCTTGGTCAGAGAATATCGGCTGAGTTCCAGCGTGCGCAGATTAACCTATTAACTTATTAACCTATTAACCCATTAACCCATTAACTTGATCTTGATCCTCTTTGGCTCTTTTACTCTGTTTTGAGTCACTTTCCCACGCAGAAATTGCTGAAGATCTCGCCCAGGAGATCGTCGGGAGTGGAGATACCCAGGATCTGCTGCAGAGCGGAAGCGCCGGCGATCAGATCAAAAGCGACGAATTCGAAACCGAGCCCATTCCTCAGGGCGTCCAGGGCTTTCTCCAGACAGGATATTGTTTCTTTCAGCGCCGCTAGTTGGCGGGTATTGGTGATGATGGGGCTGTCAGTCCTGAGTTCCGGCAGGCTGAGACGCTTGATCAACTCCGCGGTGAGGAGGTTCAAGCCACCAGCCAGGACGCTGGAAACAGGGATGGGTTTCCTGACTTCCGGAGGGCATCCCCGGCTGAGCAGGAAGTCTTGCCACTGATCCTCCGTGGGGAGCTGGTCAAAGCCCAGTGTATCAATCTTGGTCAGGGCGAGCAGGTGCTTGTTTCCTGTGGGAGAAACAGGATCGGCAAGGAACTCCGGAAGTTCCCTTAGTTCAACGACGAAGTCGGCGCTTTCCATGAGTTCCCTGGTTCGGCTGATGCCGATCATTTCGATCTCATCCGTGCTGTTTCTTAGTCCGGCGGTGTCATAAACGATCATGGCATAGCCTTCGAGGGAGACGCTTTCTTCCAGATAGTCACGTGTGGTGCCGGGGCGGGGGCTGACGATCGCCCGGTTTTCCCTGAGCAGGGCGTTGAACAGTGATGATTTACCTACGTTCGGGGCGCCGCTGAGGCAGACTCTGATGCCTTCCCGCAGGTACTTTCCGCCTTTGCTGTCGGAATAGAGGTTCCGGGCTCTGGAGTGAAGTTTTTCCAGGTCTGTTTCCAGTTGTTCCAGATCGATCTGAGGCAGGTCCTGATCGGAGAAATCTATCGCAAGTTCCATGCGTAGCCGGGCATGCTTGATCCCCTCGAGGAGTTCGAGCAGATGCTTGGTCAGATAGCCTTGAAGCTGAAGCAGGGCTGATGTTTCGGATTTACTGCTCTGCGCGTCGATGAGATCCCCCACGGCTTCTGCCTGGATCAGATCAAGCTTGCCATTGAGATAAGCCCTGCGGGTAAATTCTCCCGGTTCTGCCAGCCTGATACTGGTGAGCAGAGTTTCCAGAATGCTGTTAGCGATCAGGGGATTGCCGTGGCAACTGATCTCCAGGACATCCTCTCCTGTATAGCTGCGCGGGGCGACGAATTTGGCTATAAGCACTTCGTCCAGAGGCTCTGAATTGACGGAGTAAAATGTTCCAAAGGTGAGGGAATGCCCCGCTGCGAGCCTAAGTTTATCCGGTTTGGAGAAATGACCGGCGATTGTTTCCAGAGCGTTTTTCCCGCTGATCCTGAGAGTCGAGACAGCGCCTTTCCCCAGAGGTGTGATGATCGCGCAGATGGTATCGAAATGGCTCTGCATCAGGCTTCTGGCAGCTTGGGGAGAATGTCTTCGAAGATCGCGGAAGCGGAAAAGCCGATCAGATTGTTCAGCTCGTTGATCTTGCCATGAGGTATGAATTTATCGGGATAGCCGTAGCAATGCACAACCGTAGGCTTGTCCGCAAGGTGTCTGGTTATCTCCGCGCCGATCCCGCCGATGAGAGAATTGGTTTCGAGGCAGATCATCACGGAGCAAGTCGCGCTCAGGGTATCGATCAACTCATGGTCAAAGGGTTTGAGCGAAAGGAGATCTACAAGTACGGGAGCATGGCCCTTGTTAGTGAGGAGTATGTGAAGTTCCTCTGCGACGGGAAGTGCGTCTCCGGCAGAAAGGATAGCTATGCCACTGCCCTCACGCAGGACAAGCGCTTTGCCGGGCGTGAATTCGGCTGGGGACGCTCCTTCGCAGACGGCGGTTCCGCGGGGATAACGTATCGCGACGGGACCTTCCTGCCACGTGGCAGCCCAGGCGAGCATCGATTCGAGTTGGGAGGCATTGGAGGGAGCAAGAAGGGTCAGATTGGGGATGTAATTCAAAAAAGAGATATCGAAAGCGCCATGATGAGTAGCTCCATCCTCTCCCACGAGTCCGGCGCGGTCAACGCAGAAGACGACGGGAAGGCGTTGGAGAGCCACGTCGTGAATGATCTGATCCAGAGCGCGCTGGAAGAAGGTAGAATATATCGCCACGAAGGGTTTGATCCCCTTGCTTGCCATTCCGGCGGCAAGGGTCACGGCATGCTGTTCGGCGATACCGACATCGAAGAATCTGTCCGGGAAGGCTGATTCAAAGATAGAAAGTCCAGTTCCGGCAGTCATAGCGGCAGAAATTGCCACGATCCTGGGATTATCCTCGGCGAGTCTGACCAGGCTCTTGCCAAATACCTCGCTCCAGCTTTCCTTACCGCTGCAGACGGTCTTGCCGCTCTTGGGTTCGAAGGGGCCGACACCGTGGAAGAGTGCGGCATTCTCCTCCGCGGGAGGATATCCCTTGCCTTTTTGGGTCACGATGTGGACAAGTACGGGACCGACCATGTAGTTCTTGACACGGTTCAGGATCGAGGCAAGATGTACGATGTTATGACCGTCGATGGGGCCAACATATTTGAAACCGAGGTCTTCGAAGATGATGTTCGGCACGAGGATGTTCATCATGGATTCTTCGAGTTTGCGAGCGCCGTAGATAAAGTGATTGCGTATGGTCGGAGGGAGATTCTGGCTCTTATCCCAGATCTGCTTTTTCAGTGAATTGTAGCTGCGGCTGACGAGCATCCGCGCCATATATTTCTGAAGTCCGCCGACGTTCTTGGAGATGGACATGGCGTTGTCATTGAGGATCACGATAAAGCGGTTGGGCTGGAGGTGTCCCGCGTGATTGAGCGCTTCAAAGCTCATTCCACCGGTGAGAGCTCCGTCACCGATCACGGCGATGCTATAGCCGGGCTGCTTGTTCAGATCACGGGCGCAGGCAATTCCCAAAGCAGCAGAGACCGAGGTGCTGGAATGACCCGTGCCGAAGGCGTCACAGGGACTCTCATCCCGGTTAGTGAAACCGCTGATGCCGTTCAGGGTTCGCAGAGTGTCGAAGCGATCATTGCGTCCCGTGAGGATCTTCCAGGCATAGCTTTGATGCCCCACGTCCCAGACGATGCTGTCCCGCGTGGTGTCGAACACCGTGAGCAGGGCAATGGTCAGATCGACGGTTCCCAGGGATGGCGCGATGTGTCCCCCGGTTTGGGAAACCACGCTGACGATGCGTTTGCGCACCTCTACTGCCAGGACCCGCTGCTGTTCCGGGCTGAGCTTCTTCACGTCCGCAGGGCTTTTTATCTTTTCGAGAAACATAATACTTCCTAAGTTATGGTTTGTTCAGGTTTTCCGGGTCGAGCTTCCTCAAGCTTGACGAGAATGATCTCGACTGCCATGAGCCCAAGAGCCATCAGCAGCAGGATCTTCCAGAGATCGTGCCCCATCCTGGAGAGAAAAATCTCTTTCTGCCAGTTGGGTGAGAGGAGGCGGTAGTTCTTGAACCGGCGAAAGTCCATCTCCCGGTAATCCGCTTCCCGGTAATCGGGATCGACCGCGATCAGCTTCTTCTGAGCCTTGCTGTCGCCAAGCTGGTAGATCCCCGGCTCAGTGAGTTTATAACCACGGCTGTCAAGCTTCAGGCTGGTGCCATCGGGCAAAGCCAGATCTGTGGCACTCACCACGTCACCTACAAGATAAGTGTCAACGGCAGAAAAGCTTGTGCTAATATTCTGCAAGGTTCTGAATGCCATAACCGGGAAACTGGCGTCCAGAAGAAACCGATTACGCCTGCTGTCCAGATCGAAGAGCCAGAGAGCGTCTTTGTCCCTGACCGTCACGAGGATGTCTTCGCCCGCGCCGAGGATACGGTTCGCGGTATTGCCACGGGCTTGGATATAGTCCGTCACGGTTTTGTTGCGGATGGTCTGGTCGGCGACGAGTGAACTGATATAGTGATGCCGGTTGACGAAGTCTATGGTCTTATCCCCGCTCTGGTATGAACCTGTCCTGATGCCGAACACTCCATCCAGATAGCTTTTGTAGCTTGCGCTCATATCTCTGCCAACGGTGTAGAGAACGCCTTTCTTTTCCTTGCTTCGCAGGCTAAGGATCTCTCTCAGCTTGGGATTCATCTCGCGCAGATTGTGAACGACGACGAGGCTTTGATCATCGAGGGCTGCTTCATTGACCGCGGCTGGATCGAGTATGGCAGGTTGCGCGCCGGAGCCGGAATAGACGCTGAGCAGGCTGGATAAAAATAGCGGTATGCCCGGGGAAGAACTGATGACCGTGACGCGCGGCGACAGGTAAAAGGGGAAGGCGAAGTAGGCACGGTTGTCATGAGTTTGGCGATCGTCCAGAACCTCGATGTATCCGCTCTGCCAGCCGTCCTGACGGATATCGAGGATGAGCGATTCATTGAGCTGTTCTCGTCCTTTGAGATCAACGAACTTCTCCGCGACCTTCACACCATTCAGCACGGCTTTGACCAGAACTTCCCTGCGCTCCCTGGCGCCGTAGTTGCGCAGGTTGAATTTGATCAATTGCGAACGGCTTTTATCCACCAGCATGGGCTGAGGTTCTGCCTGAGAGCAGCTTAGGTTGCTGTAATCAGTGATAGCGGGAAGGGGGATGAGATTGATCTTAAGCTTGGTATCTTCAGGATAGTTCGCCTGCTGCCTGTCCGTGATCAGGTAGATCTCCCGGTTCTGCATCTGAGTGTCGGCAAGCTTCTTCTCCGCTAGGCTGATCAGGGTTCCGATCTCCAGAGGCGCGTAAGTCACTGCCAGACGGGGGAACAGGTCAGCGGGGATATCCTCCGCGTAGATCTGAGTATGCAGCTTGTTCCAGCCCTCGTCCGAGGTGATGAGGATGATCTTATCGCCGTTTGTGGTGAGGGAATTGATGCGGGTAAGCGCTTCCTTGCCGGAATCCAGAATAGTCTTGGAACCGAGTAGGTAATCCATGCTGCAGGATGTATCCAGGATCACCGCGATGGCGGTCGGAGGGTGCTTGGAAGAGGATCTGAGCAGGGGAGAATCAAGCAGCGGTCTTGAAGCGGATAGCACCACCAGGAGGATGATCAGCATCCTGATGATCAGGAGCAGGATATTCTTAAGGCGGGTGCGTTTTTTCTCTTCATCCTTGCTCAGCTTGATGAAGCGCAGTGACGAAAAGACGATCTCCTTCGGCTTGCGTTTTGCCAGAAGCCAGATCAGAAGCGGGAGGATCGTCGCCGCGGCGAAGACCAGCAGTCCGGTGTTCAGGAAGGAGAATTGCCACATTACCTATTCGAATCCAATACCCAGCGAAAAGAGATAGGTGCTGTTCTTCAGTGCCATACCCCGGTTTGAAAGCGAGACATCAAAGCGCAACAGGTTATAGTTATATCCCGTGCCCAGGGTATAATTGATGTTTTTGACACCGTAAAAGTCTTTGCTGTACATTCCCAGTCTGAGCACCAGCCCCTGATTCGTGGCAGCTTCTTCGGTGAAGGAATTGTTGTTTGACCAGGTCCAGTCGTACTCCATGCCCATATGATAGCTAGTTTCGGGATTGGTGGCGATCTTGCTCTGCAAGCCGAAGAGCAGCTTCAGATTGTCAGATTGGTATTCGACCCCGGTACCGATACGGCGCTGGATCGGTTTGGAATCATAGTTTTCCCAATACAACCGGGAAAAGAGATCATAGACGCAGGCGCCCATCACGAAACTTCCAGTCTCGTAAGTAAAGCCCAAGTCCGTGCTGAAACCTTTGACCTTGTCATCGATAAAGGCATCACGGACAAGGAGATTGCCAACGCGATGCTCTTTCAGATAGATCAGCCTGCCGGAAAGATATTTCAGGGACAATCCGGCTTTCAGGGCGGTGTATTTGGAGTCTTTGGCGGCGAGGGACATCTGCACTTTATCCAGCTTGTAGTCATAATAGCGGCTGGTATCTGCAGTAGCGTTCCACTCGCTCAGGTGCACATTGGCGACGGGCTGATAGGCGAAAGCGACCTGTTTGGCGTTCACGGCGAAATACTGGAATTGTTTCTCTCTCAGGGCATTGGAGATCGCCATCGCTTCCCAGAAAGTCCTGTCTTCATCGTTGGAGAGACGGAAGGAGGTCGTAAAACTGGTGAGATCACGATCAGCCAGCAAAGCCGGGTTGTTGTAGGAAGAGAAAGCATCTGCGGCACTGGTGACGTTCATCCCGCCCGTACCCATCGTGATCGGTGAGACGTTGTTTTCTGGAAGCAGATAATCGTATTCAGTGATCGGCAGGGGATAGTATTGTGCCATCAGACTCGTGGCGCATAAGAGCATTAGCAAGGGCAGGAATTTGTTCATGTAAGTCTCTCCTGGAGCTTTTGACGTACGTATAGGGCTAGATAGAAGCCGATGATACCCGTGGCGATCCCGGCGATCATGTCGATAAACCAGTGATAGTGGCAATAGACCGTTGCCAGAGAAAGAAAGACGGATATCACGACGAAGAGATAGCCGACCTTGCGGACATGCCGGAGCGCAGAGATGGTCAGCACGATGGTGATCGCCACATGCGAGGAGGGGAAGGCTCCGCCGAGGTGACCGCTGTGGTTATAGATATAAGCCATGATCCTCGTGAATATTCCTCCCTGATAGACCTTTGTCAGTGCCATTGCCTCCGGGAAATAGCGTCCCCCGATCACCGGCATCAGAGAAAACAGGAAGTAGCAGAGATAGAAGACGAAAGTCAGGCTAAAGATCACTTCCAGAAACGCTTTGGGCTTCTTGAAATAGAGATAGAGCGGGAGACCTCCGATCATGGGATAGTAACAGAAATAGGAAAAGTGAAACAGCTCCGAAACCCATTTCTGCGGGAACATTCGGCTCCATTCCAGAGACGGCAGATAGCCAAATATCGCCTGATCAATGCGGAAGAACCAGGGGTCGATGAAGTCGCCGAAGATGACTCGGTTGACACTCTGGTTCGAAATGAAGAAGTAGCCGAAAAAGGCGACCGGATATATACCCCTGACGAAGGCGATAAGCCTCTTGAATCGTGGATGCTTAGTTCCGTCAAGATTCCTGTCCGTCCATGCCATCAGAAAGACCAGAGCGATCACGCCAATATATACCGGCAGGTGTTTCAGCGGATCATGTGCCCGGTTCAGGATCAGTCCGATCCCCATATAGACCGCGATCCAACTGCAGAACGCGGCAGTAATGACGTCTATCGCCGAGAGCAGAGATCGTTTTGGCTCAGGTAGTGACTCAGTGGATAGGTTTTTCATAGAGACGGTAGGTCTTGTAGGGAGTAGCTTCGAGCATCTCAGCGACGCGGATCATCATCGTATTGGTTTCTAGCACCCAGGAGAATTCTCCCCGTACCAGCCCTTTGGGTATGCCGGTCTTGTAGGAGATATAGTGGAAGATCGTATCGATCCCCCGGTTCTGGTATTCCTTGATCACGCCCATGGTGATGACTCGGGCTGAAGTGATCTTGCGTTTGGCGATCGCGGCTTTGATCAGGGTAAGGGGATTGACCCTGCCGTTCATAACCTTGAGAACTTCGTTGTAATTGGGCATGCAGAGGCTGAAACCCACTGGCTTGTCATCGATCTCGGCGATAAGCACCAGCTCCGGATCTGCCAGCGGAAGAAGCTCGTCCACCAGGTGATGGAACTCGCCGTCCGTCAGGGGAACATGTCCCCAATTATATTGCCAGGCTTCGGTGTAGATGCGGAAGACCGTTTCCAGATCCTTGCGCCGCTGAACTTTATCCTTGCTGAGGCAGTGGATTTTGACTCCGGTGCGCTTGAGGAGTGCGTCATGCAGCCGTTCCAGACGTTCCGGGATCTCGTGTTTCTCGCTGTAATAAGCATACATATCCATGGCTTTGCTGAGCCCGTAATTCTCGATGAGAGTCTGGTAATAAGGGAGCGAGTGCGTCATCATGATCATCGGAGGCGTGTCGAAACCATCCACAAGCAATCCGCATTCATCGTTGATCGTAAAGTTCAGCGGACCCCTCATACCATCTTTCCCTTTGGCTTTGTTCCAGTCCGAAGCTTTCTGCAGCAGGCTTGAGGCGACTTCCTGATCATTGACGCATTCAAAGAACCCGAAAAAGCCGATATTATCCTTATGTTCCTTGTTGTGCTGCGTGTTCGTATGCGCCGAGATCCTCCCGACGACCTCACCTTCCTTGTAGGCGAGATATAGCTGTGCTTCCGAATGTTCGAAGAAGGCATTATGCCCTGGAGTGAGGAATTTCATCTGATCGGGGATCAGAGGCGGAATCCAGTTTGGATCCTTCTTATAAAGTTTGAAGGGCAGCATGATGAAGTCTTTGAGGTCTTTTTTTGTACTGACTGCCTTGATTGTGATCATAGATTCTCCTTAAGAGTTGATCAGAATTCGCCCAGCCGCTTGGACAGGGTTATATTGGTGATTCCCATCAGCAGCGCCAACCCCATCATCATCGGGATGAAGTGAGGCGGACGATCCGCGTTATAACCCTTGATAAACGATTCCAACACCGATTCCAGGATCAAGGGCAGAATTACAATGCTATATTGCGCAAACCGGATCTGTTTCCAGAAAAAGACCAGCCCCCAGCCGATCAATACCGCTATCATTGAGGGTATCGGAGCAAAGAAGGCAACGATCCCTACATAGGTGAATATCCCTCTCCCGCCACGCAGATGGTTCGATATCGGCAAACAGTGTCCGATCAACAGCGCCATCCCGTAGAGCATGAGCACGTTTCCCTGGAAAGCAAGGGCGAGGTCGATCCCCGGCGCCTGATCCAGAATTTGCAGGATAAAGTTCACGATCGCCAGGTAGAAATAGCTCTTCGAGGCGTCGATCAACCCCACGAGAATGCCCATGGGGTGCGAGACATTGGTGTAGATATTCTCCGTATCCGCAAGTCCCGTGCCGACCTTATAAATGTTCAGGGAGCGGACATTCTTTGCGAGTATCCGGGCAGTGGAAAAGCCCCCGAACAGGTAGGAAAGCAACAGGATAAGTCCAATAATCAAATATATCAAGGAGTTCCTCCATAATTTCTGGCACCGAAGATAGCGCTGCCCAGGCGGACAAGATTTGCCCCCTCTTCCAGCGCCACCATGTGGTCATCGCTCATGCCCATGGAGAGATAGCGCATTTCCAGGCGTTGGTCTCCAATGTCGGCAATTTCGTCAAAGAGCTGCTTCAATTCGCGGAATCCGGGACGCGCCTCTTCCGGAGCTTCTCCCAGCAGACCGACCGTCATCAAGCCTCTTATCCTGAGCCGTTTAAGCTCTGCGATCCTGAGGATCTCATCTTTGGCGCGATCGGGAGACATCCCGCTTTTGCTGGATTCACCCGAGGTGTTGACCTGGATCAGGATGTCCTGGATTCTCTCACCGGTATATTTATCTATCACGGCGGCAAGATCATAGGAATCCACGGAGTGTATCAGCCAGGGGGAAAGACGGAGCAGGGCTTTGACCTTGTTGGATTGGAGATGACCGATAAAGTGGAAAGAGGGGAAGGGATGAGAATCGCCGAGCATGATTTGCAGAGCCGGAACTTTCACGATCGCTTCCTGAACCTTATTCTCACCGAAGTGAGTTATCCCATTCAGGACGGCTTGTTTGACGGTTTCCGCGTCATGTGTCTTCGTGACGGCAACCAACAGGCAATCATCTTTCTGCCGTCCGAGCGAGCACAGCTTCTTAGCCAGGCTGACTTCGATCCGGCTGATATTCTCGGCTATACCGGGCATTCAATCTCCCTTTAGAGTTTTACCATTTTCCCTATTATCTATCCCCAGTTTTGTAGATTCTTCACTGTTTTGAATCCTTGACTCATGTCAAGCATTATCTGTCGCCGCCTCGATCCTGCTTGACAGGCTCGCGCCATCCGCTAAGTTGCCTACCTGAGGTAAGAAGACATGACGGAAGAGATCATCGACAGCATCAGATCGATCCCCTGGGGGAAAGTAGCCGGCTATGGACAGATCGCCGCACTGGCAGGTTATCCCAGTGGCGCAAGGCAGGTGGTCCGGGTTTTGCATTCCCTCTCGGACAAGCACGATCTTCCCTGGCATCGGGTGATCCGCAGCAATGGTGAACTTGCCCTGCCTCTGGACGGCTGGGGCGCGATCCAGAAAGAACTGCTCCTGCGGGAAGGTATTACCTTTATCACGCCTACCCGGGTCAATATGAAACTGCATCAGTTCCAGAGATGATCCTTTGTTTTTTCCTGATATCTTCCCGGCATCATCTCTCTATCCCCTCTCTATCATCTTATGTCATGACGTAAGATGATAGAGAGGGGATAGCCGGATGAGTAGAGGCGACATCCTGTCGCTTAATATCCTGTCGCAAGGGACGTGTGCAATCCTAACATCCTGCTATCTATAGAGTAGATAACCGACCGATACGTGATAATTCACAGGATAAAAATATCCTTGACGCATATCGTAAAACCTCAAAGCATGCTCTTCAATAGATTTTGCCCTGCTTCTCCGGAGAAGCAATTGACACAGGAGGAACAATGAAGCGACTTGGACTGGTACTATTGGTACTGTCGATCAGTATGTTTTATTTGAGCGCGACAACGGTTTTGTCCGTTCGCGCGAATGACTCTCAGAACACATCTTCACAGATCGTTATCAAGCTTGATGAAGCAAGTTCCTACAATTACAGCGCCAAAGGCGATATGATCTACGTGACCGTTCCCAATTCTGATCTGCTCGCCAGAACCGCGGAATACAGGCGTCTCAGCCACGTCGTGGATTACATCGATGTCTCCAATGAAGCCAATAACAGCTATATTACCATCAAGACGATGGGTAATTACAATGTTGACCATTATAAGCAGGGTTCCAGCATCGTCATAGACGTCACAAATCCCGCCGCCAAGCCCGTCACCGGCGAACATCCCGTGGTAGCCGCGGCTCAGGCAAATCCAAAGCCCGCCGCTTCCAAGACTGCCGTCACTCCTGCCAATACGGATGCCAACGCGCCTCAGATCAAGACGGATGAGAAAGCTCAGGCAGCTCACGGGCAAAAACCGGATAGCCTCGCCACCCCCGCCAGGAAAGCAGAACCTGCTAAAAAGCCGGCTGTGAAATATGATAAGATCCCCTTCTGGGACAATATGGCAATGGCGATCGAACCTAATCTGGATCTTTATGGTTTGATGCTGTTTCTGATCCTGTCCATAATTGCCTATTTGGTGTTCTCAAACATGAAGTTCAAATACTCCTCTAAACCCAAAACCAAACCCAAACCAGCGAAGCGCACTGCCGATCTGGGTTTGAACGGAGCTACCCTGATCATGGATTCCGATACCAAAGTCAAAATGGTTTCAAAACTCATCAACGATGGCTGGACCAGCCGTGAGATCGCCAAAGAAATGAAGCTCTCGCTCAAGGACGTCGAGATGCTGGTCTCGCGGGCACAATCAAGTGATCACTCAGTTGAATAGAAAAATATCATCCCGTCAGTTTGGCAGAGCAGTCGTAATGATTGCTCTGCTTTTTATGGTGCTGCCCGTACTGGGTTTGCCTCTGATCGACGGTTCGGCGTTCCTCCCCGGGATCGATTCCCGCCTGAGTACAGGTTTCCTGCAGGAGCCGGACGCCTATGCCGCAGATAATCCTCTTCCTCTGCCAGCCGACCTCCCCCTCACACAGGGGAAACTGAAGGTGTTCCGCAGAGCTCTGGCAACTTATACCTATCGGGATTCCGCTCTTGCCTTTGCCTCGGAAATGAATGTCTTCACGGGATACGAGCAGATGCTTGCCGAAGATGACAACTATGGATTCCAATACACCGGATTGCGTTTCAGGGGAAGGTTGAACCGGAATTTCTCCATGCAATGCAGATTCTGGTCGGGTGAGTTCTTTGGCGATTTGGACGCCGCATCGGGTAGCGAACTGATCGACAGCTGGTATAAGACGCAGGAGAGCATCCTGATCCTTGATAATCTCAGCGCGGACATGACCTGGCGCTCGCGAAAGCTGGGGCTTTCACTGGGACGGGGAAAGTTCCAGGTCGGCAACAGCATTTCCGGCAGTATCATCCTCTCTGATCAGGTCAACGATTATGGCTATCTTCTGGCGGAAGGCAAGCTGGGGAAGTTCAGCATCTCCCTGCTGCACGGTTCGCTTGTGCCTGATAGCACCTCTGTGGAGACGGGATTTCCTTCCTTCGATACGCACAATTATCCGGATAAATACGTTGCCTTGCATCAGCTCAGCTATTCGCCCACAGATCGGCTGACCCTCTTTGGAGGCGAAACGATCGTCTATGGGAACCGGTCTCTCGATGTGAACTATCTCCTGCCGGTGGCGTTCTGGCGCATAACCGAGCACAATCTGCGGGACAGGGATGACGTTCTCATCTATGTGGGCAGTACTTTCGAAACCACGCGTAACACCACGCTTTACTTTCAGATAGCGCTGGACGAGATGTCGCCGGAGCGGTTCTTCAGCAACTGGTGGGGAAACAAGTATGCCTTGCAGGGAGGGCTGAGCAAAGGCTTCAGACTCCTTGATCCATCACTCGCGGAACCGGCAAGACTGACCTTTGAAGCAACAGCGGTGCGTCCCTGGACCTACACGCATTATATGAACACCTCGATGTATTCTCACGATGGCAGGACACTCGGCTACACGAAGGGTTCAAACCTGCTCGATCTCAGCACGGAACTCAACCTTCCCCTGCCTTTGCGGTTGTCCTTTGACGCGGGCTTTTCCTTCTGCCGTCAGGGCAGCTATGGTTCAGATTGGCGGGAAAGCTATCTAAACGCCTACGCGGGACAAGCCTCCACGGATGCCACGGCTGACTGGTTCCAAGGGGATATCACCAATACCATCAGTGTTTTGGGAGCGATCAGCTATCAGCCTTTCGACTGTCTGCGCATCAAAGGCGGATTGAAAAGCACGAAGATCGAGGACTGGAAACATGAACTTTCTCTGTCCTTTCAATTCAGTTACTAGGAGCTAAGCCATGCTAAAAATAGACCGCATGAACTTCCCTAACCGCTACAAGCTCAGGGACGTAACGATCATCATGGTCATCCTTGCCGCTCTCTTTGGGATTTGGCTGAATGATCACAGTCAGAAGAAGATCGCCGGGCAGATCATTATCTCGGACGTGACGATCGCGGATTACGGCACCAATTATGTCAATGTGGATTACACAGTGCAAAACCTTGGTGCTCACTCCAGAGAGATACGCCTG
>DAOPZE010000061.1:5812-15434 GCA_035353255.1 Candidatus Cloacimonadota bacterium | reverse complement strand
GTTGCAGAGAATTTTAGCCCCTGGGAGGTAAGTCACCTTCGCATTGTTGAAGATTAATGACCCACCATTCTCAACTTTGATCTGAGCATTTCTGCCGATGCGGACATCTCCCTCTAGCACTAATGTGGCATTGTCCATAACTCTGATTACAGTATTCTCATCCACATATGTCTTAGTTCCGGGGGATATAGTAAAAGTTGATCCGTTATTGACGCAAAGCCCACCCTTGATAGCCAGCAGAGTATTGGCTGTCACGTCTGCATACTCCACCAGAGCCGGTGTACCTGCCATCTGTAGAAGCTTTCCGTCTCCCGGACCAATCTCAACATCAATAAAGGCCATTCCTTCACGTTTGTATATTTGATAGTCATAGGGGTCGATAAAGGCGACGTCCTGAGTGCCAAATAGGCTTGGGGCGGATGCTGACGGGGTCAATCTGACGTGCTGAGAAGGGAATTCAGGGAAATAGCTTGGAAAGTTAATACCGGGTGGAACCTGATTTGCGCTACTGATTGTAGAACCCGGGGGTGGTGCAAAATAGTTGCTACGCCTATTAACCAGCATGATGTATGGAGATCCCGAGTTAGTTGAGTAAAAGCCCGTCTGAACGTAACCTTTGTAGTTAAGTGATTGTTCTTCTGCTAATAGTATATCGCTCAACCTGTGTTGACTGAGGATCGGTGGGTGGTCAGGATTGACTGCTACCAAGCCATTCGGGAGTAAGGTTGCAGATAAATCCCAAGAATCCTCATCTTCATTGAGCAGTTCCCCGTATTTGAGCACTCTTGGGTTACACTCAAGCAGGGCATCAGAGGTCTGTCTGTCTATTACAGGAGGATCATACAAGAGTGGACTAGAGGGGTCCTGATTACAATACATAGCACAATAGTCTCCAGCTCCTGAACTATTCGCATGATACCCAAACAACCTATAGTTAAAAATCCCATCAGCGCCAAAGCAAAGAGGAAGATACATAAGCATTTTTTGTGTTGCCTTCGGTGGACGTATAAAACTATCAGACCACTGTGTTCCATCCCATTTTCCGAAAGCTTGAACTACTGGCATGAATCGATTATCATCACTGATCCTTCTTACGCTATCGTAGACTTTTACGGCCAAAGAATCAACGTTTGTTTGGAAATGTGATGCATCAACAGTACTAGATGACCATCCAACAAGACCGGTTATTGGGTATGGGTCAGGCATGATATCCTGAGGTTGTGCAACGGATTTGAAAGCAGCGTAGTGATTATAACGCTCACCATTTGGTTTAATATAGGAATTCCCACGACTACTGACAGCAGTCATAGTCAACAGTGAACTATTTGATGCGAACTGCTCGATCAACCGGAAAGAGTCGAAGTGTGATTGTGTTGGCTCGTCATAAGTGTAAATACCTGAGACGTTTGAGCCTAGTCCGGAAATATGACTTATCCTGTTTCTGATGCTTTCTTGAAAGTTTGTATCTGATAACCTAAGTTTTCGGTGGAGCGAATCTTCTATTTCTATATAGTCAATAAGAAGTTCGCAGTTTCCATACCAAAATAATCTTGGGTTAATGCTTGAGATTAGGTAATTTTCCATCAGTCCACTATCAATAAGCTGCTGATAAGTAACTTTGGCAGTAACAAAAAAGTAATCGGTTTGAGATGTTAAGGCAAGAAAATCTGAGTATCTGAAAACTCCTTCTTGTAACTGAGTTCCACCATCATAATATAATTCACTTGATAAGGATATAACTGATTCTGCAAGTATGCCTGGCTTCTTGTATCCCGCAATTCTAAAATATAATAAAGGGGCATCATTAACCGGTATCGTAATATTTGATAGTTTAACTTTATAGATAATATAGAGACAATCATCTTCAGTCATATTGCATACAGGAGGTTGTATGTTAATCAATTCCCTTATCAGTGGGTAGTTCCCTGGATTAACGGCCCATCTCGATTGAATATCTGTATAAGCATATCCAATGCTATCCACTCCTGGAATACATGCCCACGCCATTGCACTTTGTAGATCCGAAGCTGGATGCCCCACCCTATGCGGTTGACGGTTATCAGGAAGGAGAGAATTCGATGATTCATCATTTTTTACGTAACAACTCCCATACCAGAATCGGTCATCTGTACTACTACAACCCGTTACATCAGTTTCATCTTTAACTTCAGCCTCTAATCTAATATAGTTACTTTTTGTAAGATATGCTGCGGAGTGTTTGTTATTGGAATTCCAGCATCTATCAGTTACTATTCCATCAATTCCCGATTTGTCCATCTGTACAAGCATGTCTGAAAACGCAGATTCACTATGTACTATACCATCGGGTTGATAGCCCTCAGGAAATAGTTCCATGATGTTTGTGTTGTAAGAGAGCGAGTCCATCCAGGAGATAAAGGCATCCCGGTTGACAGACGATAATCCTTTATTGCCGAGATATGAGTATACTCCAAAAGGAAATATTGATGAATTACTTGAGAACAGTGCTATAGCTACTAATGCCAAGGAAATCAACAATGTACGTTTCATGCTTGTGTCCTCCTTCATATATTGACAAATCTTGTTATCTTCACACTCTTTCCATTTTGGAGCATTAAAACATGATAAACACCTCTGTCCATACCACTAACATTGACCCGCACTTCACGTATAGCCAGTTCCCTGGATGAGATATGGGCTGAGCTAATAAGTTGTCCCCGGATATTGAAGAGCCTATACTCGTAGTTTCCATCCCGCGAATACCCACTCCCGGAGAGAGACATGCTGATGTGGCTATCCTTCGCCGAACAGGGGTTTGGAAATACATGCATTTCCCAATCATCCGCATGGCTTGGAGGTGCAACCGGATCGTCTGTGGCTACGGTCGTGTCTGCTAAGTAAGTGTTTCCTGCATATACGAAGACTTTCCCTGATAAAACACCTTGTTGACCTTGGTGATAGACGGGGCTGGAGATTGCCAGATCGCTACATCCGTCAAAGTTGAAATCTCCGATTGCCTTGGAATAGCCAAAGTTCATCCACCAGGCATTCGAAGGTGGATCCAAAACCAGGTCAACAACTGCATTGACGTTCTGCCCTCCCAACCAGACTCCCGCTTGTCCCATCCAATCGTTAGCGGTAGGGTCACAGCAGACAAAATCATCATAACCGTCATTGTTTATGTCACCATAGACTGCGTAAACGCGGTCACCCATGGCAAAAGTACCCATATCGTAGTCCTCAGAATTGTTGCTTAGAGATAAATCGGGAATGGAATCCAGAGCTGCAGCTCCAAACCATATGTATTGGTTGTTCCTGTCGCGATGACCGATAAAATCCTGATAAGCATCCCCATTAATATTGCCTAAAGGGTACGCACTACTTACTCCTTCGGTAATGTAGCCGGATACGGACAAACTATCGGTCCAGGAGCCGGTGTTGTTCCCATAGAAAAGCACAGAGTTTTGTTCATAATACACATTTGGATTATCCGGGTAAACGTAGAAGACATCACTATATCCATCGTTGTTAACGTCTCCAATCCCATTGAGAGTAATGAATCCCAGGTATCCAAAACGCCGAAACTCCACAGGATCTGAATCAAAATCAGTCCAAAGGTAGCAGAAGGGTCGGTTACTTGGATATTGTACTCCATAGATCGCCAAATCAGCCTTCCCGTCAGCATTGATATCCCCTAAAGGACGGGGAATCACAAAAGTCTGCGGAAGAGTCACAACCCGATCAGGCTGAGATTGTGGATTCTGTCTTCCGAGGAATACTGCTATGCTTTTATAACCACCACCGTTTAGATCAAATGTGCACGTGAAAGTCAGATCATCTCTCCCATCTCCATTCAAATCGCCGGCATCGCACAACATAGGTCCGGTTGGAACACTTAAATGGTGATACCATTGTCCTTCTATAACAAAATCCGGGATGTTGTCAAAGGTGGGGCCTCCCCAATAGAAATAGATCTTCCCAAAACTATCGTATTCGGAATAGACTCCGGTGGCACTCCAGTTTTGAGCAACTACGATCAGATCATCATATCCGTCTCCGTTGTAATCCATGGATAGCAGATTTGATCCGAAGTAATCATTGGCAAACTCTCCATAGAGCGTAGTCATCAAATCCATCTGGTTTTGACAAAAGACCCGCACTGCCATCAGGCAGAGCAAGATCAGCAATATATGCTTCCAACTCATGATACCTCCGGATAGCGACTTATGCAATAGCCTTATAGCAAATCGCCATCCGCTTCCAAGTTTCAGCGCTTTCATATATTAGTCAAGAATCATCTTTAATTCTTCTAAGAAGCAGCTAGTTAATCAGTCTATAACTTCCATTTTCCAGAACAGAAAGTAGGAGATAACAATCTCCTCTACTGATCATAGTGAGAAGACCCCGGGAAGCTTATCATTTCTTTTATCTTGACAGAATTGTTTCTTAGCGAGACCTAAGAAACAGAGAACGATCATTCTGGTCATGATTTTTCATTACATAGGCTTAAGAGATTATACAGCAACTCTCTAAATCCTGAAGGACAAGAAAATATGAAAGTTAAGGTTTTGGCGGTAATACTTATCGTTCTGGGTGTATTCGGATGCGGAAAATCCAGGCAGGATGAGCATTACACCACAGTTTTGGAAGGAATAAAGACTGCGGTATCGGTTCAATCTGGCGGGAAGCTGATCCGGCTATTGGTCTCGGAAGGCGTGGAACTTGCCCGGGGGGATACGATCGCGATCTTTGATTCGCAGCAGCTTGGGTTTCAGCTTGAACAGCTAAATGCCGGTTTCGGTGAGATCGACGTTCAGGAAAGTGTCTACCGGACTCAGATCGCTCAGCTTGAGACAGACGCGGAATACTTGAGTGAACGTATTGAGCGCACCCGTAATCTATATCAGGCTTCTGTTATCCCGAAGCAGAACCTTGATGACATACTCAATTCTGAGACTAAACTCAAATCCCAGATTAGCGCCGCAAACCAGAATCTGGGAGTGCTCAAGGCAAAGAGAGCGCAGCTTGACGCTCAGAAGAAAGCACTGCTGGAAAGAGAACAGGACATGGTGGTGCTTGCCAATAGTTCCGGTGTGGTGGAGACGAGTTTCTATCGGGAAGGCGAGATCGTGCCGCCTCTGGGGCAGATCGTGGAGATCATGGATACAAGATCGCTGACTGCCAGGATCTATGTGAGCGAGGCTGAATTGCCGGGGATCAAGCTGAACGATAAAGTCTGGCTGCAAGTATCCGGAGCCCCGGGACGAAAAGAAGCCAGGGTGACGAGAATAGCCGGCAAAGCAGAATTCACTCCCAAAACGATACTCACACCCGATAATCGCAGCTGCATGGTCTATGCCGTGGAGATCAGCTGCTTGAACACCAAGGGGGATCTCAAAGACGGAATGCCCGTGGATGTATATCTGAAATGACTTCCGCGGTCAGGATTTCCCGGCTCGGCTATCAATACAATGATATCACCGCGCTGAATGACCTAAGTCTTGATATTCCTGCCGGGGAGATCTTTGGGTTGATCGGTCCGGACGGCGCAGGGAAGACGACTCTGATGCGGATCATATGTACTTTGGTCAGAATACCCAGCGCAAAAGTAAGTATCTTTGGGATGGACGTCTCAGAACGCGTCGGGGAGATCCGCAAGATCATCGGCTATATGCCCCAACGTTTTTCTCTCTATCAGGATCTTTCCGTGGAACAGAACCTCAGGTTTTTTGCCAAGCTCTTCGGAGTGGGACGACTCGAATATGAGGCACGTGTCTCGACCCTCTACGAGTTTTCCCGCTTAGCTCCTTACAAAGACCGCAGGGCAGGCGCTCTCAGCGGGGGGATGAAGCAGAAGCTGGCTCTCTCTTGCGCCTTGATCCATTCTCCACGTTTGCTCGTCCTGGATGAGCCTACTTATGGGGTCGATCCTCTTTCACGTCTGGAGTTTTGGGATATTCTGCGTGAACTCAAAGAGAATGGCTCGACCCTGGTCGTATCAACCCCGAATATGGAAGAAGCCGGGCTTTGTGACACAGTCGCGCTTCTGCACAAAGGAGGGCTTCTCCGCAAAGGAAGTCCGGCGGACATTATCAGTAATCATGGAGCGCGGATCTATTCGCTCAGATCAGACGATCTCGGGGCTTTGAGGGATTATCTGAGGGGAATACCCGATCTGGGGACTTTGCAACTATTTGGCACAGAATTGCACTTTAGCCTGGCAAAGAGCAAGACCGAAAGCGACCTTGTTTCGATTAGCCGGATCAGTCCGGTGGTTTTTACTTTTTCTCCGGTCAGTGCCGGCATGGAAGACATCTTCCTGGAGCTTATGAGCGATGATCCAAACGCATGACCTGACCAAGAAGTTCGGCCAGTTCACCGCCGTGGACAAGCTGAACCTGAACATTACCCGGGGAGAGATCTTCGGCTTTTTAGGAGCAAATGGAGCAGGCAAGACGACGACGATCAGAATGCTCTGCGGTTTGATCCCGCCTAGCTCAGGAACTGCTTCTTTGGCGGGTTTTGACATCTTGCGTCAGAGTGAGAACGTTAAAGCTTCGTTAGGCTATATGAGCCAGCGCTTTGCTCTGTATGACGATCTGAAACTGTCCGAGAACATCATCTTCTATGGCGGGATCTATCATCTTGCGCCTCGAACCGCTCTGGCTAACGCCTCCAGGCTGCTCGACGACCTTGGTCTCAAGGCTTCGCTTTCCAGCTATGTCAGCGATATTCCCATGGGATATAAACAACGCCTGGCGCTGATCTGTTCTTTGGTTCACGATCCTCCGGTTCTGGTATTGGATGAGCCGACCTCCGGGGTCGATCCCAAAGCCAGACGCGAATTCTGGGAGCTGATCAATGACCTGTCACGAGCGGGTAAAACCATCCTGGTAAGCACGCACTTCATGGATGAAGCGGAGTATTGCCATAGGGTCATTATCATGCGTGATGGGAAGGACATTGCTCAGGGTGTTCCGGCGGAACTGAAAGCTGCCTATGGCGTGGCAACCATGCAGGATCTCTTTCTGCGGCTTGCCAGAGGAGATGGGGCATGAGTCCCTCTCGCATCAGAGCCATTGCCGCCAAAGAGGTTTTTCATATTCTGAGAGACCCCAGGACGCTGGTCATAATTTTCCTTATGCCGTTGCTGCAGCTTATCATTTTCGGCTATGCCATGAATACCGAGATCCGCCACGTCAAGCTCGCGGTTCGGGATCAATCTCACAGCTCCGCTTCCCGTGAGATCATCAGTGCTTTCGGCTCGACGGATTACTTCAGGGTCATCGACCAGAGCTTTTCCGCGGTGTCCAATCAGGAGATCTTCAGCCGTCGCCTTGCCCAGGCGATCCTGATCTTACCCCATGATCTTTCAGAGAAGATGGGTAAGGACAGATCCGTTTCGATCCAGCTTTTACTGGACGCGTCAGACGCGAATAGCGCTCAGATCATTCAGGCATATTGCCAGGCAGTTCTGGCATCCAAATACCAGCAAACTATGTTCACCACGATCGATGTCCGAACCAGAACTTTATATAATCCTGATCTGAAGAGTGCCTATTTCTTCGTACCCGGGCTGATCGCCATGATCCTCGTGATGATCTGCGCTTTGCTGACCAGCATTTCTATTTCTCGTGAGAAGGAGCTTGGCACTCTGGAGCAAGTCCTCGTCTCGCCTGTATCGGCTATGGATGTTCTGCTCGGTAAGGTCATTCCCTATATTGCCTTGGCTTTGATGGACGCCTTCATTATCCTTGCGGTTGGCATGATCGTCTTTCATGTTCCGTTCTGCGGAGATCTGATCACCTTCCTGATCTACACTCTTCTCTACGTGATAACCGCGCTGTGTCTTGGGCTGATGATCTCGACTCTGGCGCAGACTCAGCAGGCCGCGATGATGATGGCTCTGGCTGTGACGCTCCTGCCGACCATGATGTTATCAGGATTTATCTTTCCCATCCGTTCCATGCCAGCTCTTCTACAAAAGATCACCTATATCGTTCCGGCAAGGTACTATCTCCAGATCATAAGGGGGATCATGCTCAAGGGGAATACCATAGCCCAGCTCTGGCAATCAGGACTGGCGCTGGGGATCATCAGCGCGGTTGTTCTCCTTGTCGCCTCGCGTAGATTCAGCCTGAGGATCAGATGATCTCTTTCAGGGTGATCTCCACTTTCCTGATCAAAGAATTCCGCCAGATCATCCGTTCGCGGGAGATGATCGCCGTGATCTTCATCATGCCGATCCTGCAGTTGCTGGTCATGGGATTTGCCGTATCCAACGAAGTCAAGCATGTGCGCCTAGCGGTCATCGATCATGATAATACAGCCCTGAGCCGGGATCTGATCGCTTCGTTCACGACCACGGACAGATTCGATCTTGTCGCCATACCTGCCAATTCCTCTCCGGTCTCACTCATCCAAAACTGGAAAGCGCAAGTGGTCATCGTCATCCCTCCCGGTTTTGCCAAAGATCTTGCCTTGCGTCGCGTGCCAGCGCTGCAGATCGTTCTCGATGGCATCGACGGCAATACTGCATCGATCGCCGGTTCCTATTCTCTGGGTGTATTGCAGACCTATATGCTGAAGCGATTGAGCGATTACGATCCTTCTCTGCTTCGAAGCCTGCTGAGCCGGAGGACTACTCCTGAGATCATCATTCTAAGCCGGATGTGGTACAATCCTGAGCTACGTTCCGCTTCATTCATCATTCCCGGACTCATTGCCGTTCTGGTGACCATCGGTTCGATGCTTCTTTCCGCCATGAGCCTGGTTCGGGAAAAGGAACTGGGTACGCTGGAGCAGCTTCTCGTGACTCCTGTCAGGAAGGCTGAATTACTTCTGGGCAAGCTCCTGCCTTTTTGGCTGATCACGATGATCCAGCTCACGATTTCGGTAGCCTTTGCCGGATTGATCTTTGGGATAAGGGTTTCCGGAAGCCTGGCGAGTCTGTATCTCTTCTCCGGCCTCTATCTCTTCACCAGTCTGGGCTTGGGCATCATAATCTCTTCCCTGACGAGCAGCCAGCAACAGGCGATGTTCTTTGCCTGGTTCTGCATGGTTTTCATGATCCTCCTGGGTGGGCTGTTCGTTCCTGTTCAGAATATGCCCCCGCTGGTCAAGGCTATGGCAGCGATCAATCCTCTCAATCATTATATCGTTGTCATCCGCGAGATCGTCATCAAGGGTAGCCGGATACGCTACCTCTACCGGGAATTTCTGACCCTGACTGCCTTCGGCATTGTTTTCTTCGGCACCAGTATGCTGGTTTTCCGTAAGAGGATGTAGGCGGTGGTTTGAACCACCGTATGTGAGTATCAGGAGTGAAACTTACAACCCATTTCAATGGGTTTTTAGAATAAAGGCGGTGGTTTGAACCACCGTGCCGGAGTATCCACACTGACACCATCAACCCATTTCAATGGGTTTTTAGACGTTGGGAGGATTTGAATCCGACCATGGTGTTCCACTCTGATCCATGTTTCGCGGGTGATATTAGTTCGGGTTAGAAACCCTCACAACGTCTGGTAATCCATTAAAATGGATTAAGGTTGATGTTGTCGGTCATCGATCACGGTGGTTCAAACCACCGCCTTTATTCTGAAAATCCATTAAAATGGATTGTTCCCTATGGAACGTGCAG
>DAOPZE010000061.1:0-5712 GCA_035353255.1 Candidatus Cloacimonadota bacterium | reverse complement strand
ACCGCCTTTATTCTGAAAATCCATTAAAATGGATTGTTCCCTATGGAACGTGCAGCAATGGTTCATTGCTGATCTATTGATATGCAGGCAGTTGCTGCTTGACGCAGTCAATTGCCGCTTGAAGTCCATTCCGCCCTTCAGGATAAGATGTCAGCTATAGACTTGTTACGGCGTAATGAACTCCAAGCTTAGACTTATTACGGCGAAATGAACTCCAAGCTTAGCTTTGTAACAGCGACCCTATCTCCAAAACTGAGGCTGACAACCTCCCTACACATCCAACCTACACCAAAACAACATCTTCCGCTCATCATATCGGTATCATGTCCTGTCAGGACAGGATATGATACCGGGATGATGGGGGTATGATACCGAAAAGATTTCATCAAGATAAAAAGAAACAGCTCCGGGAAACCGGAGCTGTTTGCGTTGATCGATCGTTTGTATCGTTACTTCGTCATGACCATCTTTTTGGTGATGGTTTTGCCGGAGTTCGAGAGCTGGTAGAAATACATGCCGCTTGAAACGATCTGACCATTGTCGTCAGTTCCATTCCAGGTAGCGCTGTATGAACCGATCTCACGGGTTTCGTTAACCAAGGTGCGGACGACCTGACCCTTCAGGTTGTATATCTTGAGGGTGGTCATGCCATTGTTGGGAACGATGTAGGAGATGGTTGTGCTGGGGTTGAAGGGATTGGGGTAGTTGTTCGCTTCAAGCACCAGGGCGGGAGTCACGTCGTCATCGTTGGGTGAGCCCGGTTCCACGATCGCGCGGATCAGGACGTCGCCTTCGGTGATGGGTTCCCATGCGGTGCTGACTTTCTTGTAGCTGAAGCCGGCAGCGCTGGTGTCAAGACCGATCTGTGAGGCACCGGTCGTTTCCATGATAGCAATGTAGAAATTGCCATTGGCAACGGTGATGTCCGCGGGAAGGGTGATGATGTTCCAACCCTGAACGACTTGCGCCGCGGGATACTGGTATTGAGCGATATGGGTCGCGCCGGGCATTCCATTCGCGCCGCTGTCATCAAAGACGCGGACGATGATTCCGGCAGTACCGAGAGTATGGACATAGATCTTGGCATACTTCACGGTCACTGATCCGTTGTAATCGAACTTAGCAGCCATCTGGCGGGTTGAACCGACAGTGTAGCCGGCTTCGGCAGTGCCATCGTCATTCGTCATTTCAAGATAGTTTGCGGGAAGGACGAAAGCGGTGACAGTGTTCGAAGCGAGTGATTCGTTCGTGCCGTACATAGCGGTCACATAATAGGTGTGAAGCCCGCCGGCGACGTTCATGTCGGTATAGGTCAGGACAGTGCCGGCAACCTGATCGATCAGGATGGTGTCGCGATAGATCTTGTAAGCAGTCACTTCACGGTCACGTGTGACGTTTCCGGAGGTGGCAAGGATGCCAACGTTGTTCTGGACATTATTGGGAAGGTCGCGACCCACAAGGTATTCACGGCCAGCGGCGTCAGCTACGTAAACCTGGATGTTCCAGTTGTAGGTGAGCGTGGCGGAAAGAGCTGTGAGCGTTGTCCAGGCATTGTTGAAACGAATCATGTTGCCATAACCCTCGATCTGAGGACCTGCGTCGCAACCGGCAGGATAACCTGTGGTTGTGTTGCAGCGATAACCTGCCATGATAGTCGTTCCTGAAGGAATGGTCCAGGGAGTGGTAAGAATGATCTCGTTCCAGGCTCCGATCGTGGGGGTCACAGGCTGGTCAATGACGACTGTGCCTGCGGCGCCGGTCCAGATGCGTGCAGCATAGGTGCAAGCAGCTTCGTTGGGCCAGAATTTGATCTTGGTGATGTTCATTCCGACGTAAGGGGAGATTCCGTGAGTTCCTACGGGATCCCATTTGGCGGCAACGTCAAAGTCTGCAGCCGCGCCTGTTCCGATGCTGTCATTGTTTGAACCGGAATCGTAATTCAGCCAGCCTTCTGTTCCGCCGCCACCCGTTCCGGGAGCATCCCAGGTAAGGGTCACGTCATCACCGTTGACAGTTGCTTCGAGGTTTTCAGCTTCAGCGATGAAGACATCGTTGTAGATCTTGAAATCGTCGATCATGATGCCGGTTCCCGAAGGAGCATCGGCGTCAGACCTGAAGTACCAGCGGAAGATGGCGGTCTGACCGTGGTATTCGGTGATCAGTCCGTCCAGGGTATAGCTTTCCGTCATGGAAGCCCATTCCGCGGGAGCGTCCGAATAAACATAGTTGCTGCCGGTGGCGCTGCCGTAAGGATTACTCATGGCATACCAGGTGACACCGTTGTTTACGGAGATTTCCCAACCGAAATAGTCCACATCGGGGAAGGTGTTAGGATCTGTGAAGCTACCTTTGATCATGAAGTCCGCGCGAATGTCTCCACTGGTGGGAAGAACGATCGGAGGGCTCACGAGGTAGTTCATCATGTTGACGTTGTAGGAACCAGATGTGTTCTGATTGATCATGACATGCGTGGGTGACGGAGCAAGAGCGTCTGTTCCGATGTGCCAGATGTCTCCACCCAGCGGAACAAGGCTTGCCCAGGTCATTTGACCGTCGTTGACGCCATTGTTGGTGTATCCACCAAAAGAAATGTCATCGACCATCATACCGAACATGGCAGGAGCATCACCGGTTGAATAGGCGGGATCTGAACCGAAGGCGAAACGGATCTTGACGTTCTGTCCGACATAAGCGGAGAGATCGAAGCTTGCGTTTACCCAAGTGTTTTGAGCACCACCCCAACCAGGGATGTTCGGACCTTCGCCATGCTCAAAACCAAATGAATAGGCTGAGGTCATGTTGTACGCTGGAGTTCCGCTGATGGGAGTCCAGGTCGTTCCACCATTGGTGGAAATACGAACGTTGCAGGCATCCCAACCGGTGTAGGGAGCAGTCGCTCCAGTCGGGGCTTCAACGTTGTATCTGAGTTTGAAGGTAAGGGTTGTGGCACCTGCGGCAATAGAGCGAGCGGGAGTGTCCAGGACAAGATACTGATGGTCATAGTAACCACCGATATTGGCGCCTGAAGCAAGTGCGGGATCACCCATCCACCAGACGTTGGCTTGGGTGTCACCATTGGCGTAGATGTGCCAGTTGTTTGGGGATTCTCCACCATCATAATGGGTCCAATCTGTCGCGCCGGACTCGAAGTCCTGCTGATAGTGAACCACTTCATAACGGTTGTTAGTACCGGCGATAAGCATCGCGGTAAAAGCGACGAGGGCTAATATAATCAGCCATCCTTTTCTCATTGTTCCTCCTTAGATCTAAGGGTTATTTCGTCATTGGATTATTAAATCACAGTGCTCTGTTTTTGTCAAAGCTTTTTTTGTGCCAAACTTAGGATTTATGTGTATTGCAGACGGTAAAGGTCGTAATATAATCCCTTTTTATCCAAAAGATCGTAGTGAGATCCCTCTTCAACGATCTCTCCCTTATGCAGAACGAGTATCCTGTCCACATGCTGGATCGTGGAGAGCCGATGCGCGATCATTATCGAAGTGCGTTGCTCGATTATCTTCTTCAGGGCATCCTGGATGAGCAGCTCTGTCTCAGTATCAATGTTGGATGTTGCCTCATCGAGGATAAAGATCGTGGGATCATAAGCCAGCACTCTCGCGAAGGCAATAAGTTGCCTCTGCCCTGTTGAGAGAGTTGCGCCACGTTCCATGACCGGTTCCTGATACTTGCCGGGAAGCTTGTGGATAAACTTGTCCGCATTGACGTATTCTGAGACTTGTATTATTTCTTCGTCGGAGAGATCATCGTTGTTCAAGGCGATATTATCCTTGATGTTCCCGCTGAAGATGAAGACATCCTGCTGCACGATACCTATGTTGTGCCTGATATCTTCCAGGGAGTACTGGTCGAGCGGTTTCCCATCAATGAGGATCTCGCCTTTTTGATAGGGGTACAAGCCCAGCAGGAGGCTTACAATTGAGGTCTTGCCGCTTCCCGTGTGCCCAACAAGCGCCAGCTTCTCTCCCGCGGAGATCTTGAAGGACACGTTCTTCAGCACCCATTCATCGGGGTTATACGCCAGCCAGACGTTGCGGAATTCGATCTCACCCCTGAAACGTAGGTCTGTCTTCAAGTCGTCACGATAATCGTCCGGAGTCTGATCCATCAGATCAAAGATCCTTTCAGCACCGGCGAGCGCTCCCTGCAGGACGTTGAACTTCTCGCTGAAGTCATTTATTGGCTCGAAAAGCTTGGTGATGTACTGGGTGAAAGCCATCAGCAGTCCGATCGTGATGGCGTTATCGAGGATCTGTCCGCCACCGTACCAGATGATCAGAGCTACGGCTATCTGAGACGAGACGTGGATGATTGGGCGGAAGAAAGCAAAGAGTTTCATCTGCTTGATCGAGGTGTCAAAGTAGGTTTGATTAATGTCTGAGAACTCAGCCCGCTTGTGGAAATACTGGTTGAAGAGTTGAATGATCTTCTGCCCGGCGATGTGTTCCGAGAGAGTAGCGTTCAGCTGAGCCAGATATTTACGAACTTCGCGATAGACGACCCTGGTACGCTTGCGGTACTCGGAGATAGTAAAGATCACAAAAGGCAGGATGATGAAGCTTACAAGCGCTAGTTTCCAGTTCAGAACCAGCATCAGAGTCACGATCCCTATCACCAGGATGACATCCTGAATGATCGTTATCACTCCGGAGGCAAGCATCTCATCAATTGCGCGGACGTCGTTCGTGACGCGGGTCACCAGCCGTCCTACAGGGTTCTGGTCATAGTACTTGACCGGCATTCTCTGCAGGTGCGCAAAGACGTCGTGTCTCAGGTCGTTCATAGCAAGCTGGGAATACTTCGCCGTGATGACCGATTGAAAGTAGCTGGAAACCATACGAATTGTGATGATCCCCAGGAACAGCATGGCAAGGAACAGGAGGCTTCTGGAAGCATCTTCCCGAACCTTCAGTCTCTCCTGCTTGGGGAGTTGCTTGAGGACTTCCCGTTCAACGACGATCTTGCTCCGGCTAACCTTGAACCAGCCCCCCAGACCGCCTTTACGGAAGCTGGGATTTGGGTTCATGGAGAAACGCCGGTTGAGTATTTCCCGGTTCTCCGGTTTATCGCTGATCAGATAGATATAATCCTTGCTGGTCAAACCCTGATCCTCGAGCCTTTTCAGTTCTCCCTTATCAAGCTTGTTCCTGTCCTTGGTATTCAGGACAATAAAGCTCTTGCCGTTCCACTCGTATTGTTTCAGTTTCAAGTAGTCATACTTGGCGTGGAAAGCATTCGCGTCCTTCGCATCAGGGTAGATGATCAGAGTCTTGTCCGAGACGATATAATCATCGATCGCGGTTCTCTGAATGAGCGGCAGGACGATCTCCGCTGCAGCGACGAGCATGAGGATCACAAAGGAGATAATGACAAGCTTCATGTAAGGAAGCACATACCTGAGCATCTTGGAATATAGTCTCTGATCGTAGATCTTGCCTTTCAGGTCATCAGCGGAGAAACCACCGCCACGACCGCCTCCACCGAATCCACCGCCTCTCATATTTCCTCCCCTTCAAGGCGAGCCCGGATGTGTTGTTTTTCCACCAGTTCGCTGTACAGTCCGCCTTGAGTGACTAGCTCGGCATGAGTACCGCTTTCAGCGACAGAGCCATCGACAAGAACTATGATCTTGTCCGCGTGCTGGATCGAGGAGATACGATGGGCGATTATGATCGTTGTGCGTCCGTTTCTGAG
>DAOPZE010000060.1:7309-15456 GCA_035353255.1 Candidatus Cloacimonadota bacterium | reverse complement strand
ATCGATACAGGACCTAAAGGATTTCATCCTGCGGGCTATGGGAAAACGTTCTAGAAGCAAAGAAAAAGCTCCACCCGGAAGTGGAGCTTGTATCATGATAATTGGTATGTTAACTTAGTTTACTTTGTAGGTCTTATCGCCACGGTCAAAGAAACCGATGATCTGCTTGGCGGCGGCAATACCGGCATTGGTATTGGCTTCGGCAGTCTGGGCGCCCATCTTCTTGGGGGTATAATAGACGCGGTCGGCAAACAGCTCCATGAGTTTGGCGGAGCAATCCGGTTCGACATCGGAGATGTAGCGGAATTTCTTCTTTTCTTCAAGGGCTTTGAGCAGGGAATCTTCGTCGATGACTTCTTTGCGGGCGGTATTGATCAGTGCGGAATTATCTTTCATCAGGCTGAGCAGATCCCAGTTGATCGACTTCTTCGTTTCGGCTGTGGCGGGGATGTGCAGGGACACGTAGTCACCTGTCTTGAAGATGTCTTCGACCTTGGAAAGGGGCTTGACACCGTCTTTGGTCATGATCTCGCTGGCGATGTATGGATCGTAGGCATAGATCTCCATGCCGATCCCGCGGGCGATATTTGCCAGATAACGGGCAACGTAGCCATATCCGTAGAGCACCAGCTTTTTGCCGGAGAGTTCAGTTCCGCTCTTGCCGTTGAATTTACCCCGAGCCATGTAGATCATCATACCGATGGCGAGTTCGGCGACGGCATTGGAATTCTGACCGGGAGTGTTCATGACGACGACGTTGCGCGCGGACGCAGCTTTGAGATCGACGTTGTCATAGCCGGCACCGGCGCGCACCACGATCTTGAGATTCTTGGCGGCCGCAAGGGCGGCTTCATCGATGATGTCACTGCGGATGATCACGGCATCGGCATCCGCCAGAGCTTCATGCAACTGAGATACTTCTGTGTAGTTCTCCAGGAATACGTAGTCATATTTCGCGGCTTCGAGCTCAGCCTTGATCTTGGCGGCAGCTTCGGCGGCGAAAGGTTTTTCGGTAGCAACCAGTACTTTTGGCATGGTTTCCTCCATCTCGTTTTTTTGTCTTTGTCCAAGAATTGGCAGACAGTGATTTTGTGTCAACCAATTCTTGTTCAAAGCTCCGCGATATGCGGAATATTCCCTTAAACTCCGTACTTTGAGGTGATGTCCTCCAGCTTGGGAAGCAGCAAGACCTGGAACTGATCGATGCGGCTATCCGGCGCGGCGATGAATTCGATCTGGTCTTTAAAAGCCTGAAAGACGTTCATATCTGTTTTGATATGGGCGAGCAGATCTGGGTGGACGACGATGCGCATGTTCTTGTTGCGCACGAAGTACTCGGCGCGGTTCAGCCAGCGGTAGATCCGCATGGTCACGGCTTCGCGGGAGAAGACTCTGCCGCTGCCGTTGCAGAAGGGACAGGGATCGGAGAAATTGGCGATGAGAGTGGAACGCATCCGTTTGCGGGTGACTTCCACCAGTCCGAGATCGGTGAAGCTATAGACCTTGTTCTTGGCGCGATCGCGGCGCAAACCGCGTTTGAGTATCTCCAGTACTTCGTTCTTGTTGCCTTCGCTGACCATGTCGATAAAATCTATCACGATCACGCCGGAGAGATCTCTGAGCCTGATCTGGCGCGCGCATTCCGCAGCTGCTTCCAGATTGGTCTTCTTGATCGTGTCCTCATAATTGGACTTACCAGTGAAACTGCCGGTATTGACGTCGATCGCCACGAGGGCTTCGGTCTGCTCGATCTTGATGTTACCCCCGGAAGGGAGGTACACGCGTGAATGAAAGACCGTTTCGATCTTCTTCTCTATCCCCCAGGCGTCGAAGATGGGGGAGTCTTCCTTGTAAACCTCGACGTTGGAGATCAGATCGGGTGAAATGTCTTCCAACTGGTCGATGATCTTGCGGGCAAAGTTCTTATCGTCAACCACAAGTCTGTCCACGTGATCTCCGAAGAGATCGCGGATCAGATAGTTGTCGATGGCGTTCTCTTCGAAAACGCAGACGGGTGGTTTAGCATATTTGAGCTGTTTTTCGATCAGGCGCCAGGTTTTTGCCAGAGCGTTGTATTCGTTCTTGAATTCGTCTTCTTCGCATCCTTCGGCCTCGGTGCGGACGATCAGGCCATAGGTGGGATCCTTGACCGCGGAGAGGATGTTGCGGATGCGTCCCCGCTCGGTCTGGGAATAGATCTTGCGGGAAATGGCGATCTTATTTTTATTGGGGAAAAGCACGAGGTATTTCCCGGGGATGGAGATCTGCCCCGTTAGTCTTGCGCCTTTTGAGCCGATCGGGCCTTTATGGATCTGCACTACGATCTCCTGCCCGCTCTTGAGTAGTTTACTGATCTGAGAGGAATCGGTGGGATTGAGCCGTTTGAGCGGTTTGTCGTGCTCAAAAACGTCCAGGAAATCCTGAACGATGTCTGAATAGTGCAGAAACGCGGTACGATCCAGCCCAATGTCCACGAATGCCGCGCCCATGCCGGGCAGGACATCCTTGACGATCCCTTTATAAATGTTACCGACGGGGTTTTGCTTATCCTGTCTTTCGACGAAAAGCTCGACCAGCCGGTTATCTTCGAGAACGGCAACCCTCTTTTCCAGCGGGTGCACGTTGACGATGATCTCTGTGTTGAAGCTATCTTTTTTCATTTTAATCCATCTTGTAGGGTAAATAGTAGAGCCATTCCCCGGGCTGCAGAGTCTTGAGCAGGTATTCCTCGAGGTCAGCCGGTTCGAGCTGGTGACTGCGGGTCAGCGAGGACATCAGTCTGGGGAATGATTTTGTTTTCATGATCAGCTCAAAGAAACTGATCTTGGAAGGGTAATCAACGGTTTTGTAGTCTTTGACCTTGGCGAGAGCGGCAGCCTTGGCTATCGCCTTGTCCAGCCCGCCGACTTCATCGATGAGACCATTAGCTTTGGCGGCTGACGCGGAGAAGACGCGGCCTTCGGCAACGTCACCGATCTTATCCGCTGAGATGCCTCTGGCGCTCATGACGCGGGCTTTGAATTCATCATAGACGGCGGTGGAATTGCGGCGCATGGAATCCAGCATCTCCGGGTCGATATCGTTGAAGAGGCTGAGCTTCCCTGCGTATTTGCCATAGCCGAGAGTTTGGTTGCGGAGACCGAGTTTGCGCCCCAGTCCTTCGGTTCCGGGAAGCATCATGATCACTCCGATCGAGCCGGTGATGGTCATCTCATCCGCCATAATATAGTCGGACGCGCAACTGATATAGTACCCACCTGAGGCCGCGACGCCGTTCATGGAGACGACTATGGGCATCCTTTTCTTCAAGCGGGTCAGTTTCTGGTAGATCAATTCCGATTCCAACGCGCTGCCTCCGGGGCTGTTTACGCGGAGAACCACTGCTTTGATCGTCTCGTCTTTCTCTATGGCATCGAGAATACTCTGAACTTTTTTGGAACTTATGACTCCTTCACTGCTGTAGCCGGAATCCATGGAGATGTTGCCGTTCAGATTGACGACAGCGATGCGGGTGGGCCCGCTGGTCGAAGGCAGACTTGGATGGTACTTGGAAATACTCACTTTGTTTTCTTTGGTGATCTTGTACTGAGCCATCAGGTCATCGCGGGACATGACTCCATCGATAAGCTTATATTCGAGCGCGGTCTTGCCCGAAATGAAGTAATCCGGGCGTGTCTCAAACACTGCCTGGACTTCAGCTGAAGTGAGTTTCCGGCAATCCTGCACTGCCTTGAGGAGGAGGTCATAACGTGCCTTGAGCACGGCATTCAGATTTTCCTGGGTACCGGGCGTAAGCTGCGTCTGAGAATAAGGCTCTCCCGCGCCTTTGTAGGCACCGGACTGGAGGACGTGCATCCTGATCCCCAGCTTGTCCAGCATCTCTTTGTAAAACATGATGTTCGCCGATACTCCCTCGAGCATGAGGCCTGCCGAAGCAGAAGGATTCATATAGACCTTATCAGCGCTCAGACAGAGAAAATAGTCCTTCTGGCTCAGCATGTCGCCAAAAGCAATAACGGGTTTTTTGGATTTGCGGAAGTCCTGGATCGCCAGGCTGATCTCGGAGAGACCACTATAAGATACTTCGATGATCCCGGGTTCGAGATAAAGCCCCTTGATGCGGGAATCGTCCGCGGCAGCCCTGATCCTCTGGCAGATCTCCGGAACGCTGGGCTGATCCATGCCAAACATCTCATTGTATTCCAGCTCGTTGTAAGCGGGGATCATGCCTGAGCTGTTGATCACCAGCCAGCTGTTCTTTGAGACGGTTTGGACTCCTGTCGCCTTCCCCATGGTGGAACAGAATCCGATGCAAAAAGCTACGATCAGCACAACAGGGACAACCAGACATCCGGTCAGGATTTTCGTATTGGTGTTCATAAAATCTCCCTTGATAATTGAACTCTATAGGTAGAGAAAATTGGATACAAAAATGGCGGAGATGTAGGGATTCGAACCCTAGATACGCTTTCACGTATACACGATTTCCAATCGTGCTCCTTAAACCAGCTCGGACACATCTCCGCTAAGTGATGGGACAGCTTTTTGAGCCATCCCTTTTCTGTCAAATAGTTTTCAATGCTTAAAATGGCGAACTCCCGTGAAGATCATGGCTATTCCAAGCTCGTCGCAGGCATTGACGACTTCCGAGTCGCCCTTGGAACCGCCGGGTTGGATAATCGCTTTGATCCCGTAGGGTTCAAGTTCCTCTACAGAATCACGGAAGGGGAAATAACCGTCAGAAGCGCAGACTGCTCCGCGAAGATCGTGGCCGAACTTACCGGCTTTTCGCAAGGCTATCTCGGTCGAATCGATCCTGCTGGTCTGCCCCATGCCCAACCCCAGAGCCTGATCGGCGCCGGTGATGGCGATAGCGTTCGAACTCATGATCGCGACGCAATTCCAGGCAAAACGCAGAGCTTTCAGCTCATCGTCTGTAGGCTGACGCCTGGTCACGACCTTCCAGTCCGAAGGCATCTCGGTGACGTTATCCCACTCCTGGGCTAGATAGGAATTCAACAGCGAACGCACCTGCAGTTTTCCCGCGGGACTCTTCAGCGCTGATTCCTGATAGGCGATCAGCCTGCGGTCTTTCTTCTTGCGCAGGAAATCCAGAACGCCATCCGCGTATGCCGGAGCGATGATGATCTCGGTAAATACTTCATTGATAAGGCGCGCGGTTTCAAGATCAAGCTGGCGATTGACAACGACGATCCCCCCATAAGGAGAGGCGGTATCCGTCCCCAGAGCCCTCTTATAGGCGTCCGCCAGGGTCTTACCGCAACCCACTCCGCAGGGATTACAATGCTTGTAGATAATGACCGTGGGTTCATCAAAGAGCCTGATGCCTCTGAAAGCTGAATCCACATCCATGTAATTCGTATAGGACATCTCTTTGCCGTGCAGCACCTCAAAATAGCTTTTGCCGCTTTCATAGAGCGCTCCAGCCTGATGAGGATTCTCCCCGTAGCGGAGTTTTCGGGTTTGGATCAAGCTGAGATTCAGGTGGGTGGGAAGCTTGCCTTCATCCAGCCTTGTGGCGAAATAACCGGTGATGTTGGCATCATAGGCTGAGGTTAAGCTAAAGACCTTGCGCGCCAGATACTCCCGAAAGCGCAGCGCTTCTTCCCCGCCCCTGTCCAGAGCCGTGAGAGCATCCTGATAATCCGCCGGATCGGTTACAACCGTCACGTGGTTATAATTCTTTGCCGCAGCTCGTAGGAGACTGGGTCCGCCAATGTCGATGTTCTCGATGATCCAGGCGTGATCGGAGGAAGCTTTGGCAACGGTTTCCGCGAAAGGATAGAGATTCACGATCACTACATCTATAGGGCTGATGCCGTGTTCCTCCAGAGATTGCATATGCGCCGGAATATCCCGGTTCGCCAGGATCCCTGCGTGAATACGTGGATGCAGAGTCTTGACACGTCCGTCCATGATCTCCGGAAATCCCGTCAGATCGGACACTTCCAAGACGGCTATTCCCCGCTCCCGCAGGTAGTTTGCCGTGCTTGAAGTGGACAGGATGCCGTAGCCTCTGCTTGCCAGTTCTGCCGCGATCACTTCACAGCCTGTCTTGTCGGAAACGCTTATCAGGGCATAGCGCATTTATTTCTCTCCTTCCTCTTCGATGATCTTCATCAGGTTCTTTAGGTCGGTCTTGGCAAGATAATCTTCCAAGCGTTGGTTGAGTTTTTGGTCAGTGTACATCTCCATGGTGATGCGGACTATCTTCTTGGGTACCTTTCGGGCTATGATGAGATTGTCTTTTTGGTCGATGACCGAGATCAACACGATTCCGCCGATGATGATCACCCAGTTCAGATATATCCACATCAGAGTGATCGGCAGGACGGAGATGTAGCCATAAACCTTCTGCACACTGGTAAGATTGTAGATATACCAGTCAAAACCGCTCTTGGCGATGACCCAGATGACCGTTGTCCAGAAGGCTCCGCGGAAAAGCGAGCTCCGTTTTACCCGGATCGAAGGCAGGATCATATAGAGAAAAATAAGGGCGATGAACTGCAGAAAGAAAGGTATCACATAGAATAGCTGCTGCTTGAGGAAGGACTGTTTCAACAGGGTGGAGATGATCGGCATGGAACTCGTCGAGAACAACACCATCATGATGAACAGCCCAAAGATCATGGTCCCGAGAAACTTCACCAGTTGCCCCAGCCAGTCCACAGGCGGACGGAACTCCATGCTCAGGATACGGTCAAAGGTATCGCGAATAACGCTGAACAGGGAGTAGGACGAGGTTATCAACACCACGAAGCTGAAGATGTTGAATCCTGTGCGTTGTTTGAGCAAACCCTCGACGAAGGAAGTTACCGCCTTGGCAGAACCTGGAACGAAGTTCTGCGCGATAAGATCATTCAGTTTTCCCTTGAAATCCAGAAACGGAAGATCGGGAACCATCAGCATCACGAAGGTGATAAAGGGAATAAAGCCCAAAATAGTGATATAAGTTAGCGATGCCGATTCCTTGAGCACTCCGTCCGAAGTGATGCGTTTGTAGAGGATCTTGGTAAAGTTCCAGACATTGTGCATGGCGTAACGTCTTTTAGCGGGAGATCTCATATAGTCCCAGACGGTCATCAGATCGGTGAATGGCAGTCTCAGATAGATCAGGATCGAATCCCAGAGGCTCGCCGTCACGCTCTTACGTTTCTTGCGCACTATTCCTCCCTCAAAGCTATTACAGGATCAAGATTGGCAGCCCGAACCGCCGGCATTATACCAAAGATCAGGCCCACACCTACGGAAACCATCAGCGAGACCCAGATCATCTGTGTAGAGGCGGCGACGCTGACGCCAAGGTATTTGCCGACCATCCCTAGGATCCCGAAACCGGCTACGATCCCAAATACACCACCCAACGCGGTGATCAGCACCGTCTGTACCAGAAACTGGACGAAGATATCCATGCGCCTGGCGCCGATGGCAAGCCGCACTCCGATCTCCCGGGTGCGTTCCTTGATCGAAGCCAGCATGATGTTCATGATGACGATCCCGCCGACCAGCAGTGAGATCACCGCGATGAGGATAAAGATCGCGGTAAAGATCATGCTGTTCTGTTTCATCTGCTGCATCTGTTCCTGCGCCGAGACCACCTGGAAAAGCTTTTTCCCCCGTTTCAGGTTCAGAATGATATCCTCAACCTTGGTTCTCAGGGCGCTGGCTGATTCCGGATCTTTTGCCCGGATATCCAGATTGTCTATCTTGAGCGAGGGATCAACCCTATGCAGCATAGTCGTCAGGGGTATGAACGCCCTGCGGTTCATATATTCCAGGGGATTCCCCATAGCGGAATTCCCCATCGAACCTTCCATTTTCTTCTCTTCCATGACGCCCACAACGGTGAAACTGAAAGCTACCAGCCCCGACGTAGTATTCCCTGTCGCGGAGGGGATCATGGTCTCCATTCTTGCCGTGATCTTCTCGCCCAGAGGACTTTTGGAGCCGAACAGCTCCTTTGCCACACTGCTTCCCAGGACGATCACATTGCCTTTCTGATCCAGATCGAGATCCTTGATGAATCTGCCCCGGCTGACGTTCCACTCGTCCACGATCGCTTTATCCGGGGTCACTCCCTGTAATTGGGCACTATAGACCTTTTCGAATCGGGAAAGTTCCACGTC
>DAOPZE010000060.1:0-7209 GCA_035353255.1 Candidatus Cloacimonadota bacterium | reverse complement strand
TCACTCCCTGTAATTGGGCACTATAGACCTTTTCGAATCGGGAAAGTTCCACGTCATGAGCCGAGATCCTGGGACTAAAAGCCGTCGCTTCAGGGATCTGAGCCTTGATATATTCTGCCTCTCTGAGGGTAAACTCTGCCCGTCCACCTTTGCTAAAATCGTATGACCAATTGGGATCGACCTCGATCTTATTCAGCCCGCCGCGTTCTTCCATCCAACTCATGGTGGATTTATTCATGCCGTTGACGATCGCCAGAACCACCATTATGGACATCACGCCCAGAATGATCCCCACGATCGTGACGATGCTGCGGACTTTACGCGTCCAAATATCGGCAAAGCCGATGTGCAGGGATTCAGCTACCGATATCGCCATTAGTGATGATCCCGTCCATGATGTGGATGATGCGGTCTGCTTTTTTAGCGACCGCCGGATCGTGTGTGACCATAATCACTGTATTGCCGGCTTTATGCAGCCTATCGAATATCTCCAGGATATCCCCGCCTGCCTGAGAATCCAAATTACCCGTCGGTTCATCCGCCAGGAGGATCGAGGGATCGTTGACGATCGCCCGGGCTATGGCGACCCTCTGTCTCTGACCTCCGGAAAGCTCGGAAGGTTTGTGTCTCAGGCGGTCTGCCAGACCAACGCTGCTGAGGATCTCCACCGCTTTCTTGCCTCGTTTGCCCATAGACAACCCCGCATACATTAGGGGGAGTTCGACGTTCTTTTGGATGTTCAGATGCGGCAGCAGATTGAAAGATTGAAAAACAAAACCTATCTTTTTGTTGCGGATCTGCGACAATTCACTCTTGGGCAAGGCACTGACCAATTGTCCATCCAGATAATAATCCCCTTCGGTCGGCGTGTCCAGACACCCGATTATATGCATCAGCGTGCTTTTCCCCGAACCGGAGGGACCCATGATCGCCACGAATTCACCGCTCTCGATGACGAGGTCTATACCATTCAGGGCACGTACCTTGACCTTTTCGAGGCTATAATCCTTGATCAATCGGTTAATACGTATTACTTCCATTTTATATCCATTTCACCTAATCTACTCAAGGTTTATCAACCGCAACAGATGTCAATAGATTTTTACAAGGCGTGGGGAAGGAGTGTCTTCTCCGGGTTATATAGGTTAATGAGTTAGAGGGTTAATAGGTTAATCCGCGAATCCTGAGACCTGCTGCCATCAACTTATTAACCCATTAACCACTAACTCCCCGAAGGGGGCAGCTCCAGCGCATCCCGGTTCGCCCACAGCGCGCAACCGCCCTCGGTTTCCTTGAGTAGATGATGCTGATCTCGTATCTTGTGAAGAAGTTTGGATCGCAGAGCATCTTTCAGGCTGGCCTGTCGCAGGTCAGTGTCGGAATATGGCGCAAAAGGACAAGGCTCCACCATTCCGGTGGGATTGATATGCATGAATCCACGTCCGGCAGCCAGACAGCCGCCATATTGCTCCTCATCTCCGGGAAAGGCAATAAATAAACCAGGGAGCAGTTCGCAGAGGTCATCGACGCGTGCCTGAACCCCCTGTTTCTGCGCCGGACTCAGCACCAGATGCTTGCTTCGGGGATCGATCGGCACATATTCGACAAAAAAGAAAAGCTGACATCCATTTGCCAGATATTCACTCAGGTATTTCTTTGAGAGTAAAAGATCATAAGCAGGCGAACTGAGCGTGAGCGAGATCCCCCAGAACAGCTTGTGTGCCTTCAGGGCACCGCTGATGCGCTCAAAATTGGCATAAACCCCATCACCTCTCCGGGCATCCGTCTCCAGCTCCCTCCCTTCCAGACTGACCACCGGGATCAAATGAGGGTGGTCTTCAAAGAACCTGATATACTCAGCGTTCAGCAACATTGCATTGGTAAACACAGGAAAGATGATCTGTGGAAACTCAGCTGCCACATTGAGCAGGTCCCGGCGGATCAATGGCTCTCCTCCCGCCAGTAGAATGATCGAGATACCCAAACTCTGCGCCTCGCCCAGGATCTCTCTGAACCGTGAAGCAGTCAGCTCTGCTCCTGAATCCTGATGCAGCACCTTGGAGTAGCAGCCCGCACAGTTGAGATTGCACCTCTGAGTAATACTGATGATGAGTAGCGGAGGTACCTCCAACCCTTCCTTTAGCTGCGCCTGACGCAATCTGGTGGCGCGATACTGCTGCCAGAGGGCATGGATAAAGAACCACCGCAAACGCAGTGGATTCCTCAAGGCTAATTGCAGCGCTTTTCGGAACTGCTTGAGAATATTATTATCAAACCTCTGACGATATACTTCTTTCATCTCGACACTTCCCTTCTTGAACCTGTTGTTGGACACCAATATTCGAACCGTTTTTCCAGTCAAGGAGATTACTTTACTCTCATAGAGAAATTGTTCTGTGATCGGAGACTCAAGTCAATCCTGCCTTGCCGATATTCCTTTTTTATTGACACCCAACTCATCCGTTGATTAGCTGTTCTTTGTCTTGAACCGAATAATTCTTACCGTGAGGTCTATATGAAAAACTTCATACTTGTGATCCTGCTCCTTGCCGGAGCGATGCTTCTTGGCGCAGAGATCAACGATGATTACGAGCATGACAGAGGTCAGTATTCTGTCCGTGATCTGAGTCCCGAGCAGCAGATCATCCTCGAACGCATCGAACTGAGGCTGGATACCCTCCAGAACGATCTGCGCGGAGTACTGAACAAAACCGAGCAGAGACAACTGCGGAAAACCATCGACGAACTGCGTGAACTGATCCTGATCATCGCTCAGCCTCCTGTTCCCAGGATCTACCCCATGCGCAAGGATGACTTTAATGACCTCAAGCAGCGGATACGCAATCTCGCTTTTCCGGATGACGGACTCGCCTTGCTCAAAACCGCTGCAAGCGGGAACTATTTTTACCAGCGCTCAGATCGCCGGTCTGCTGGATCTATTCACCTTCCCGGACGATAAACTCAAGGCTCTGAGTATAGCCTATCCCAGCTGCGTGGACACTTCCGGCAACTACAAGATCCTGGATTGCTTCGTCTTTGGCGATGACAAGGAAAAAGCCCGCCAGATAATCGAAAAGTGACCTGATTTATTAAGGAGAACAATATGAAGAACATAATTCTGACGATCGTTTGCCTGTTCTGCCTGGCTCAGGCATGGGCCGGTCCGATCGTCTTTGGCGATGTGAGATGCGATATTGCCGCTGAATTTCTGACGAAAGTCAAAGATGCCGCCGATAAAGACCAGGTCTTCACTTGGGCAGATACCGACGTCTTTTCAGTTATCCAGATCACGGATCAGGGAACCGTCAACCTTTCGGATGGAACCCGCATTCTGCTTACCGTTTCATTGGGATTTTCTGAAGATGATGACAAGCCTGTGGTTCTCACGACGGGTTCTTTTTACATGTATGCTCCGCTGAAGACAATTGTGCTCTTGCTGGATGATTCCAGAGCGGAAGAAAGTATTGCGGAAGCGTTTACCACTCTGAATAATGAGTCGGATTACCTCACCGGTGAGTTCCATAAACTCTACGAAACTGGGCACAATGCCAGTCTTGAGGCGATGGTTGAATCCGAGCTGTCCAACTACTCAGCGATGGTGGCTCAATGGTTCATGACCCCGCGGGCTCAAGGTGGAGCCGGCTCCAGTGTATCAGGATTGACTCGGGATGATCTGGCTGATTTCCTGGGATTTGATAGCGAAAACTACAGCTACTTTTCCGGTAATGACTGTGTTTTCAGCATAATCAAGCTATCCAGCGAAGGTGTCACCCTTGCAGGAACTCCCCTGGGAGATAGTTATAGCGAAGGCCCTCTGTTCTTCGCTGAGATCAAGTTTCCTTCCTGCTCAGCCAGAACTTACAGGAATCCCAGCTACGAAGAAAAATGATCCCTGTTCCCTGATCCCTGTTCCCTAAATATATATTGACCTGATTACCCGCCCAGGATAGACTTACCTCTGATCGAGAAAGGAGATATCATGCCGGAAAAACAGCGTAGTTTTCACGAGTTCATGCCCGTCGATGTATGGAAATGGAAGATCATTGAATCCAAGGTCGAGCGTCTGCTTTCGCTCTCCAATTATCAGGAGATCCGGCTTTCTATCCTGCAGGATTACAAGGTCTTGCGCAAAGGGATCACTGCCCTGATGCACGGGGAGCAGGCAGAAGACATCACGCAGAGGGTTCTCAATCTCTGCACTCCCGATAACAATATCAGCCTCCTCAGTCTGCGTCCGGAAGGCACGATCAGCGTGCTTCACCACGCTGCCGGGATCATCCAGCCGGGAGAGATTCACAGGTTCTATTATCATGGTCCGATGTTCCGCAAGGATAAAGACCTCAATCCCATGGAGTTCTACCAGCTTGGCGTCGAATTCCTGGGAAGCGACAGCGTCCTCAGCGAAAACGAGGTCATCAGCCTGGGGATGAAGATCTGCCGCGAACTGGGGCTCAGCGATACGACGCTCGAGTTGAACAGCTATGGCTGCGAGGATTGCCGTCGCCCTTATTACGAAGCCCTTCGCAAGTATCTTGAGGCAAATAAGGGCAATTCCTGCGAGAGCTGCTTCAATACGATCAGCGCCAATCCCATGTCTGACACGGATTGCAAGCTCGCTCCCTGCCGCAAGTTCATTCAGGAAGCCCCCAAGGTCAGCGATTTCCTCTGCGAAAAATGCCTGAAGAACTTCGCCAAGGTCAAACGGATCCAGGCAAATCTCGCTCACACCTACAAGGTGAACTCCGGGCTCTATAAGAATTTCTCCTATTACAACGAGACCGTTTTTGATTTCATTATCACCCACAAGGGACAGAAACTGATCATCGGCGGAGGTGGGCGTTATGACTATCTTTCCGCCAAGATCACCAATAAACCGATTCCCGCGGTTGGTTTTTACCTCAATCTGGATACAATATTTGAAGTGATGGAAGAGCGCAGGATCTTTTCTCAGGGAGGACAGCGCTTCACGGTTTATCTGTGTGCCCAGTCTCCCGATCTGGAGATCATGATGCTTCAGATCGCCGGGGAACTGCACGACAACGGGATCTCGACCGTTATCTCCCCTGAGCAGCTTGCCACGGATGCCGAAAAACAGAATGCCGGCCAGCGGGGTGCCTCGCTGATGCTGATCCTCAGGGATAACAACATCCGTGAAGGCAAGATCCTGATGCACAATCTGGTCAAGAACCATCCCGCGTATCTGCCCCTGAACCAGGTGGTGGATGAAATACTCATAGCCCGTAAAGCACTGACAAAATAAGGAGTAATGATGCAATCCGTAATGACTCTCAAGGCTCCCGGAGCCATCGGACCCTACTCGCAGGCGATCCTGATGAACAACACCTTGTTCATCTCCGGTCAACTGGGGATCGAACCCAATAGCGGCAACCTGGTCGAAGGCTTCGAAGCTCAGACCAACCAGGTCTTTGCCAATATCAAAGCCATCCTGGACGCCGTGGGCATGGGCTTTTCCAATATCGTCAAATGCTCGGTCTTTCTCAAAGACCTGAACGATTTTGCCGTCATGAACGAGATATATGGACGCTATTTCAGCGCGCCTTATCCCGCCAGAGAAGCGATACAGGTCGCCAGACTCCCCAAAGACGGTCTCATAGAGATCTCCGTCATCGCGATGAGATAAAATGAGCATCACGACCAAGACCGGAGACCGGGGTCAGACCTCCCTCTTCAGCGGAGAACGCGTCTACAAGGACGACCTCCGGGTCGATGCCTATGGCAGCCTGGACGAGCTGGACGCCCATATCGGCGAAGCTAAACATCTCGTTCCCGAAGATCTCAAAGCAGAGCTTATCGCTCTGCAGAACAAACTCTTCAGCGCCATGGGACAGCTTGCCACCCGCCAGGGAGAATACCCCGTACCCATCTGTCCAGCGGACGAGGAATACCTCACAGGCAGGATCCACTACTTCGAATCGATCCTCCAACTCAAGGGCTTTGTCGTTCCCGGCTCGCTGCCTGCCTCTGCCAAGCTGGATATCTGCCGCACCGTTGCCCGCAGAGCGGAACGCCGGGTCATCGCCCTCTCCCGTCAGGAACAACTTGCCCCGGAGCTTATGGGATTCGTGAACCGGCTATCGGACTACTTTTTCATCATGGCTCGCTGGGTCGAACACCTGAACGACGCCATTGTTTACAAGACCAAGCCCGCTGAGCCTGGCTGCCACAAATAACTCATCAGGAGATGATAACAATGTATAAAATAGTACTCTTAAGACACGGAGAAAGCACCTGGAACAAGGAGAATCTCTTCACCGGCTGGACGGACGTCGATCTCTCGGAAAAGGGAACGGTCGAAGCTCACACCGCGGGTATCCGTCTCAAAGAAGCAGGATTCGTCTTCGACGAAGCCTGGACCTCGGTGCTCAAACGCGCCATCCGCACCCTCTGGATCTCCCTCGACGAACTTGATCAGATGTGGATCCCCGTGCATAACGACTGGCGACTGAACGAGCGGCATTATGGAGCTCTGCAGGGGCTCAACAAGGCCGAGACGACCGCCAAATACGGCGAGGAACAGGTCACCCTCTGGCGTCGCAGTTTCGACGTGCCGCCTCCGTCACTGGAGAGCAGCGATCCCCGCTGGCCGGGTTCCGACCCCCGCTATATCCATCTCAAACCGGATCAGGTACCTCTGGCGGAGTCGCTCAAGGACACTTGCAAACGCACCATGCCCTTCTGGGAAGACGTGATCATTCCACGCCTCGCTGCCGGCAGAAAGATCATCGTCGCCGCTCATGGCAACAGCCTGCGGGCGATCGTAAAGAACCTCGACGGTATCAGCGACAGCGAGATCGTCAAGCTGAACATCCCCACCGGCATCCCTCTGGTCTATGAATTCGACCGTGACCTGCATGTGACGAAACGCTATTATCTCGCCGATGAAGCGGAACTCGCGGCAGCCACCGCGGCCGTGGCGAATCAGGCAAAAGCTAAAAACTAAAAGAGGTTTTCCTGTAATGGCGCTCGCCGTAGCGCCATTGATCTGAGTTTGGAGCAAAATTAAGTTTGGAGTTCAAGACGGCTAAATAGTCTTTACGTAAAAATCTGTTCTTCAAGCCGGCTTGGACTTCAAAACGTTCAGCATCAGTTTATGTCTAAGCTATAGATACGTTTGCAACTGTCGCCATGAAGTCCAAATCGCCTTTCAAGACGGGATACCAATTCAAGACCATCTACGGCGCTTTGAAC
>DAOPZE010000059.1:0-15645 GCA_035353255.1 Candidatus Cloacimonadota bacterium | reverse complement strand
ATCGTTGAGGTCTGCCTTGGGAATCGAGACTCCGCCGCGGATACCGATGGAGCCTGTCACAGCCATTAACCCGCTGATGCTGATAAAAAGCATAGCGATCACGATTAGTGAAAGATTCTTTTTCATTTCTGTTCCTCTTTTTCATTGATAATTTGGAAATATTATCGTCAGATATACCCTTCATGTCAAGGAATATTTCCGCATTTCTTTCTATCTTAACTCCTCTCTATATTTGAATATCAGCCTTCGAGTGTACGTAAGTTCATTTATAAGGGGATAATAGCTCCCTTTCTGGCAAACGCATTTTAGGTAAATAATTATTGCGGAACAAGAACGTGCCGGACAAGGCAGTTATTTATACATATCAGATTAATGACACACTCAACTTGCGGGTCGGATAACCTCTTGTGGGGTGGATAGCGCCCATTGGTCAAGGGATTCTCACCCGATCCCCGCCTTTTGATTTATCCCTATCCTGCAGCTATCCCCTCTCTATCATCTTACGTCATGACGTAAGATGATAGAGAGGGGATAGAGAGATGATGGTCAGATGATCACTGAGAAAGAACCTCAGACCGGGTTCCCAACTGCCGCCTGCCATGTTGGGATATTCGGCGGGTTGTCAAAGTTTGCTTGTCCCGTGAACTTGCCCGAGCTGAACTTTTCCTTGACAATCATCAAGCTTATGAAGATCATGGTGAAATCCGTAAAGCGCCCAGAAACCGTTACCCCGGAGGCATGCCAGTGTGAGCATGATCTGTTGAATGTATTGAGATAAATGTAGTTATAAAGGAGTCATGATGATCGAAGAGAAGTTGATACCCTATTTGATAGACTCAATCAAAAGCTATTGGGATCTGCCCGCTTTTACGAATTACCCCGGCCCGGCGATGAACTACTCCGAGGTCGGCAAGCAGATCATTTGGCTGCACCGTCTGTTTAAAACCTGCGGTCTGACAAAAGGCTCGAAGATCGCTCTGGCGGGTAAGAACAGCGCCAATTGGGCGATAGTCTGGCTGGCAAGCGTCACCTATGGCGCCACGATCGTGCCGATTTTGGCTAATTTCTCCGCCGATGAGATGCAGCACATCGTCAATCACTCCGACGCGGAAATGTTCTTTGTCAGCAAAGACAAGCATGACTCCCTCGACGACGATGCCATGGAAAAATGCAAGTATATCCTCTGTCTGGAGAACTTCTCGGTTCTGAACAACAAAGCAGATAGCAGACGGGAATTCATCAAACCGCTGACGGAGATGGACGATATTTACCGCATGACCAAAGAAAGCTTGAATGTCCCTGATGTCTGTGACAATGAGGATATCGTAGGCATCATCTATACTTCCGGGACGACGGGCTTCTCCAAGGGCGTGATGCTTCCGCACCGGAGTCTGATGGCAAATATCATGTATGCACGGGTGAATCTAACCTTCACCGTCGGAGCGAAGGTCATTGCCTTCCTGCCGCTGGCACATGCCTATGCTTGCAGCTTTGACCTGGCATATCCCTTCACGAGAGGCAATCATATCAACTTCCTGGACAAGCTTCCCACGCCCAAGGTTCTCCTGGCGGCGATGAAGGATCTGAAGCCCGAGGTGGTGCTCTGCGTTCCTTTGCTGGTGGAGAAGATCTACAAGAAGCAGCTTCAGCCCAAGATCGAGGATCCTAAGATCAAGACCATGCTGAAGATACCGCTGCTTAAGAATGTCGTCTACAAAAAGATCCGGGCTAGCTTGATGGAGGCTTTTGGCGGGCACATGCGGGAAATGATCGCCGGCGGAGCACCTATGAATGCCGAAGTCGAGCAGTTCATGAAGAAGATCAAGTTTCCCTTCACCATCGGTTATGGCATGACGGAATGCGGCCCTCTGGTGGCATACGCGGGCTGGGCTAAGCACCGCTTTGAATCCAGCGGACAGATCACGGATTACCTTACTGCCAGGATTGAATCTCCCAAACCGGACAGCATTCCCGGAGAGGTTCTGCTAAAGGGTGACCAGCTCTTTTCAGGATACTATAAGAACCCGGAAGCTACCGCGGAAGTCCTGCATGACGGCTGGCTCTGGACAGGAGATATCGGGACTCTGGACAAGGACAACTTCGTCTTCCTAAGAGGGCGCAGCAAGAACGTTATCCTCGGTTCAGGCGGTGAGAATATCTATCCGGAACTGGTGGAGCAGAAACTCAACAACATGCCCTATGTCTCTGAGTCACTGGTGCTCCTGAGGAACAACGTGCTTTACGCTCTTGTTTATCCTGATATTGAGACCCTTGATCAGGAAAAGCTCGGAGAATCACAATTGCCTGCGTTGATGGAGACTAACCGTCTTGAAGTGAACAAGGCTCTTGCGAGCTTCAGCAGGATCGCCAAGATCCAGCTGGTTAACGAGCCATTCCAGAAAACACCAACCCAGAAGATCAAGCGTTATTTGTATAGTTAACACTCAAATAGATTTGACAGAAAGCCAAGTTTGAAAAGAATGGTCACGGACCGTGACACCGATCAGGACTTAGTTCCGGCCGGTGAAGAACCTTGCGACCGGACAATTCTCCCGCGAGGAATATACACTATGGAGTTATTATGAATAAATACATCGAAGATCTGCTCTCCTTTCTGGATAATTCGCCAACCAGCTTTCAGGCGAATACCGAGATCATAGATCGGCTGAAAGGCTGTGGATTCAACGCGATAGACGAAAGCAAGCCTGTCACGCTTCAGCCTGGCGGGAAGTACTATCTGAGCCGGTTTGACACGGCTGTCATCGCCTTCGTGATCGGCTCCGATCCTTTGGCAGAGAGTGGCTTTAGCCTCGCGGCAAGCCATATCGACAGCCCTCTGATCAAAGTCAAAGGACAGAGCGTTAAGAGCGACAAAGGCATCAGCAGAGTAGGCACAGAGATCTATGGCGGCCCGATCATCTCTGGCTGGCTGGACAGGGAACTATCCCTTGCCGGCAGGATAGTCGTCAAGAATCAGGATGGTACGTATAGCTCTCACAACGTGAATCTGAAGCGTCCCGTGGCGATCATTCCCAATGCGGCTATCCACCTTAACCGCGACTTGAATAAAGGCTATGACTATAACAAGCAGACCCAGTTGCAGGCGATCATCTCGACGGATTCCATTGCCGGCAATCCCCTACTGGCTGCGATAGCTGAGGAATTACAGCTTTCTCCCGAACAGATCTGCGATATGGATGTCTTTCTCTATGATCCCCGTCCCGCGCAAGTCATCGGCTTCAATCATGATATGATCGCCTCAGGCAGGCTGGATAACCTCGCCATGACTCACGCCATCCTCTCCGCCATCATGGAAGTTTCCGAGCCCCGGACGACGTCCGTGGCGGTGTTCTATGATCATGAAGAGATCGGCAGCCGGACTCCCCAGGGCGCAATGTCATCTTTGCTGAATGAAGTTCTGGAGAGGATCAGTCTCGGTTTGGGACTCAGCCGTGAGGACTATTACCGGGCTTTGCGGAATTCCTATCTCGTCTCCGCGGATATGGCGCATGCCTATCATCCGAACTACCCGGAGAAGTATGATGGTGACTACGTTGCGGTGATGAATCAAGGCCCCGTGATCAAGCTGAACGCTGATTTCCGCTACAGCTCGACTGCGGACAGCTCTCTGAGATTTGTTCGTGCTTGTGATAAAGCCTGCGTGAAGTACCAACGTTTTCTGGTACGTTCGGACATGCCTTGCGGTTCGACGGTCGGTCCCCTGGTTGCCTCCGCGCTGGGTATCTCAGCGATTGATATCGGTAACCCCATGTGGGCAATGCACTCAGTACGTGAGACCGCGGGTGTCGCTGATCACAAAGCACTGATCAAGGTGCTCAAAACCTATTATAACTAGTAATATAAGATACACAGGAGTATTTAATGGCAGTATTCAAGCCTTTCAAAGCGGTGCGTCCCGTCCCTGAAAAAGCAGCCGCGATCGCTTCCTTGCCCTATGATGTGATGGATTCCGATGAAGCCAGAGCAGAAGTGGCACGTCATCCCGAGAGCTTTATCCATGTGGAAAAGCCCGAGGTTGACCTCCCACTCGGCACCAATCTCTACGATCCTTCCGTCTATGCCAAAGCACGAGAGAACCTCTATGCCTACATCACCCGTGGAGACATGAAGCAGGATTCCAAGCCGATGTTCTACATCTACCGCCAGATCATGGACGGCAGAGCTCAGTGCGGACTGGTTGGCCTTGCCTCGGTCGATGAATACATGAACGGCATCATCAAGAAGCATGAACACACCAGGGCTGAGAAGGAAGCAGACCGGATCAAGCACGTGGATGCTTGCGATGCTCACGCCTCACCGGTATTTTTCACTTACAGACATGACGCTGAGATAGACGATCTGGTAAGCAGGATCATGCGGACAAGCAAGCCCGTCTATGATTTCGTTTCCGATGACGGTATCGGCCATGCCTTGTGGCTCGTCGAAGAAGCAAAGGACATCGAGACCATCCAGAAGACTTTTGCCGCGATGCCCTATCTCTACGTCGCGGATGGTCATCACCGCACAGCCAGTGCCGCCAAAGTCGGGCTCCTGCGCCGTGAGCAATTCCCGAACTACACCGGAGAAGAGGAATTTAACAACTTCATGACAGTGATCTTCCCGGACAACCAGCTCAAGATATTTGATTACAACCGTGTGGTAAAAGACCTGAACGGTCTGAGCTCCGAGGATTTCCTCAAAAAGGTGAGAGAGAAGTTCGATGTCGTACTCATGAGTCAGCACGTCCCGTACCAACCGATGAAGACCCACGAAGTCGCGATGTATCTTGACAAGATGTGGTACAGGCTACAGCCGCTGCCGGGAACCTGGGATCAAGCCAACGTGGTTGCCAGCCTCGACGTCAGCATCCTGCAGGACAACCTGCTACATCCTATTCTCGGCATCGAAGACCCCCGCACGGACAAGCGTATCGACTTCATCGGCGGGATCAGAGGACTTCAGGAGCTGGTCACCAGAGTTGACAGCGGCAGAGAAAAGGTCGCCTTCGCGATGTTCCCGACTTCCATGGACGAACTGATCAACATCGCCGATGCCGGCGAGATCATGCCGCCCAAGTCCACCTGGTTCGAGCCCAAGCTTCGCAGCGGGCTCTTCATCCACCTGTTATCCTAAAGGAAACGTGAAGACTTACTACATAGAAAGCCTTGGTTGCGCAAAAAACCTCGTGGACAGCGAGGTTTTTGCCTACCATCTGGAGTCGGCCGGCTTCAAGCCTGTCGTGCTGGCGGAGGACGCGGAGCTTATCCTCATCAACACCTGTGCCTTTCTGCGTGATTCTCTGGCGGAGTTTGACTATATCCTCTCGGATTACGCGGAACAGAAGAAGGCAGGGACGATCCAGCATCTGATCGTGACCGGCTGTGTCATGAACCGTGCACTGGAGGATTTCAAGGATATCTTCCCGGAAGTTGACGCCTGGATCGGGCTCAAGGATTTCGGGGCTCTGGACCGCTATCTGGGCCGTAAACGCATGACCGGCAAGGCAGAGCGCCGTCCCCTCGAAGACAACCATTTCGCTTATCTCAGGATCAGCGACGGCTGTGAGAACTATTGCAGCTATTGCACGATCCCGTCGATCCGGGGTTGCCTCGCCAGCGTTCCCATAGAGACCCTTGTCGCGGAGGCAAAAACCCTCGCCGAACGAGGCGCGCGGGAACTCATCGTCATCGCTCAGGACACTTGTCTCTACGGCACCGATCTTCTGCGCAGAAAGGCACTTCCCGAGCTGATCCACGAGCTGCATAAGATAACGGCTTTCAAGTGGATACGTGTTCTCTACCTGCATCCGGATCACTTCGATCTTGCCTGGCTGAAGCTTTTCAAGCATTACCCCAGATTGCTGCCCTATTTTGAAATTCCGATCCAGCACAGCGAGGATAAGATCCTCAGGGCAATGAACCGTGTGACCGGGCGGGACGGACTGCTGCGGATGTTCGAGACAATCCGGAAGGAGCTTCCCGAAGCTGTTCTACGGACAACGCTAATAACGGGTTTTCCCGGCGAAACTCCCGCTGATCATAAGCACTTATTAGATTTTGTCTCCCAGGTTCCATTCATGCACCTGGGTGTGTTCTGTTTTTCTGCGGAGCCCGGCACCCCGGCTTATGATCTGCCTCGCCAGGTAGGGGAGAGCACAGCTCTGAAGCGTCAGGATGAGATCCTCAATCTGCACCGGGAACAGCTTTCTGCCATGCTGGAGACTTACGTCGGCAAGACCATTGAAGTCCTGGTCGAAGCCGAGACCGAGCCTGAGGAAGCATCAGAGCTTCCGCTCTATCTCTGCCGTGCCTGGTTCCAGTCTCCCGATATCGACGGAGTCGTCTATGCCTCGGGAGTAAAGGTCAAGCCTGGCACCTTCATCAAAGTCACCATCGATGACGTCATTGACGTCGATCTCTTTGCCACGATCATTATGGAGAATAAATGACCAAAATCGCCCTCACCGGGATCAAACCCACCGGCATACCACACATAGGAAACTTCATCGGCGCGATCAAACCAGCGCTGAAATTGACCGAGACCTGCGAAGCACGCTATTTTATCGCTGATTACCATGCCCTGAACAGCACCAAGGATCCTGATGAGATCAGGCGCATGACCATCGAGGTCGCCGCAGCCTGGCTGGCTTGCGGGCTTGATCCTGCCAAGGTTCTCTTCTATAAACAATCCGGAGTGCCCGAAACCTTCGAACTGCTCACCATTCTTCTGGCTTTCACCCCCAAGGGGCTGATGAACCGTGCTCATGCCTATAAAGCCATGCTGCAGACCAATTCCGAAGCCGGACGCGATCCTGACGACGGCGTGAATATGGGGCTCTACACCTATCCTGTGCTCATGGCGGCGGATATTCTTCTCTTCGACACGGATTTCGTGCCAGTCGGCAACGACCAGTTCCAGCATGTGGAAATGGCGGTGGACATCGCTCAATCCTTCAATTTCGTCTATGGTCAGGAGGCTTTCACACTGCCTCAACCTCTGGCGACAGAACGCACCAGAACCCTTCTGGGGCTCGATGGCCGCAAGATGTCCAAGAGCTATGGCAACACCATCCCCCTGTTCGCTCCCGAAAAGGAACTGCGCAAACTGGTGATGAAGATCGTGACCAATTCTCAGACCATCGATGAACCAAAAGACCCCGATACCTGCAATGTCTTTTCCATCTACCAGAGCTTTGCCTCGGAAGAGCAGATCAAATCGCTGCGTGAGCGTTATCTCGCCGGTGGATTGGGCTGGGGGCATGCCAAGCAGGAGCTTTTTGAGGTCATGAACGCGACTCTCACACCCCTGCGGGAAACCTATGACCGGCTGATCCGGGATCCGGGATATATTCAGACTGTGCTGCAAGAAGGCTCGGACAAAGCCCGTGAGATCGCTTCGGCGAAGATACGGCAGTTGCGCGGTATCGTGGGGATCGACTAAAGACTCAGTCCTCCCGGATCGTACACGTCTCAAACCATTCAGAAAGGTTTGCCGATATCTGATCGGAAGAGGTGGTTTTAGATACATGCTCAAGAGGCCTCCAGCCTCTGTGGCAAACAGAATTTGCCACGCCAATAATGCCACCACTTCGCTACTCCACCAACTAAAGAGGCGCTACGGCGAGCGCCAGTACTGGCCCCCATCATCCGGCTATCCTCTCTCTATCATCTTACGTCATGACGTAAGATGATAGAGAGAGGATAGAGAGATGATCATCCGAAGACTTGCGGTAAGCAAACCGGGAAGAGACACCAAAAACCCCGGAAAATGGCACATCATGAGCCGTAAGAGCCACCACAAATACAGTCAAAAACACCCCAGAGTCTGAACTATGAAGTCTATTCAGGCTAATAAGCTAAGCCAATATCTAACAATTATTCATACATGGAATCAATATTGCATATATCTCCTTCGGTTTAAATTACAGCCAAAGAAAGTGAGGTTGCTATGAAAATAGCTAAGCTATTGATTGTATCGTTAATGTTACTGATGGGGATCAGTTCACTCCTGGCAGATGTGCCGCGCACCGTCGACGCGCTTATCCTGCCCCAATGGCATCAAACCAATCCATGGAATGCCCGGTGTCCGGGTCAGGGACCAAACAACCGCGCCAACGCCGGTTCTCACGCCCTTGCTCTGGCGAAGACGATGAAATATTGGGCATATCCGACTTATGGAACCGGAAGCGTCAGCTACACTGATGATGACTTTGGCCCGCTCACTCAGAACTTCACCAGCGAGATCATGTGGGACAATATGTCCAACACGCTGGTATTCCAGACTACACAACGCTTTATCTACTATTGCGGCGTGGCGGTCTATACCAATTACGAATACGATTTCTCCACTTCGAGCTTGGCTAATATCCAATCGGCAATGATCAATCACTTTAGCTATGACAGCACGATGCAGTATCGGAACAGGGCTGATTTCACCAACTTCTACTGGAAAAGCCTGATCCGTACTGAGCTGGATGCCGCGCGTCCGGTGATCTACGCCGCTGTCCTGGCAAATGGCAACGAGGTCGCTTTCATCGTTGACGGTTACAACGATGCCGGTCTCTTCCATATCAACTGGAGCAACGTCAATTATACTGACGGCTGGTTCGATATCAACGATCTGAGCGTCGGAACAGAAAGCATCCCGGTGAACAATCAGCACATGCTGACCGGAATACGTCCCAGCCAGGGTCCCGTCAATATTGACGAGAATTTCGAGACGGATTTCAGCAATTGGAACTGGCAATTCTCTGGTCACGCGAACTGGACGATATCTTCCGAAGCAGCTTACTTTGGCTCACAATCAGCAAAGTCAGGCAATATCAACGATAATCAGATCACCTCAATGTATATCTCGATCAACGTCACACAGGCTGATACAATAAGTTTTTATGAGAAAGTCTCCTGCGAGGCTGAGCCGAATAATCTGTATGACCATCTTGCTTTCTTCATAGATAACGTGGAGCAGGAACGCTGGTCCGGCGACGGCAGCTGGGCTTATCAGGAATATCCGGTGACGCCAGGAGTGCACGTCTTCCGCTGGACTTACGAGAAAGACGGTGCTTCAGACTACTTCAACGACTGTGGCTACATCGACGCCATCGACCTGCCGGAAGGCACGACCCCCCTTGCCGCGCCACGGTTCGTCGAAGCCGAAGTGATCAATGGCAACGATATCCAGATCGGCTGGGCGCCTCCGGACGGAACAAATCCCTCTCTCCTGGGCTACAAGCTTTTCCGCAACGGAACAGAACTGGTGCAATTCAGCAATCCGTCTCTGACATCCTATGTCGATTATGACAAGCCCAACGGCGTCTATACTTACGTGGTACGCTGCGTCTTTACGGAAGGTATTTCGGGACCCAGCAACAGCTCCACGGTGACGGTCGAGATCCCCTACGCGCCTACCAACCTCACGGCAGTTCTGCAGGGAATCAACACCGGCGTGCTCACCTGGACGCAACCTCCGCTGATCCGTGACCGTGCCCTGATGGGTTATCAGATCTATCGGGATAATGTCCTGATCGGACAGGTCGAAAATCCGGAGGATACGAACTATTCGGATACAGGACTGGCGGAAGGCGTCTATTATTACGAAGTGACCGCCATGTACAATGCCGGGGAATCCGCTCGCAGTAACACGGCGATGCTGGCTGTGGGGGTTCCGGAACCGCCCGCGAACTTCCATGCAACCGTGGTCGGCAGTACGGTCAACCTCAGTTGGAGTCAGGTCGCGCAAATCGAATACCTGACGGGCTTCAAGGTCTTCCGCAATGGAATCCTGATCGCCACTATCACGAATCCGGCACAGCTTACCTATTCCGACACGGGTTTGAGAAACGGGCAGTACTCATATTATGTTCACGCTGTGTACACGGATGCGGAATCAGGCAATTCCACGACCGCGACAGTGCAGGTCGAGGTGCCATACCCGCCTGCCAATGTCTATACCACCGTGAACGGCGATGATGTCTCCGTGCACTGGACAAATCCTGAATCGATAAGGGCTTTGACTCAGTATTACATCTACCGGGGCGGTCAGATCATCGCCGCGGTCTTCAATCCCAATACCACGGTCTATCTCGATCAGAACCTGGCGAACGGGATCTACAACTATCAGGTCTCCGCGGTCTATTCCGGAGTCGAATCGCCTCTTTCGGCGATCGTGCCGACTCTGGTCGAGGTGCTCTATCCGCCTACGAACCTGCATGCTCAGGTAAGCCTCGCGGACGTCAGCCTTTCCTGGACGATCCCCGTCAACAGCGGTGGATTGCGTTCCTTCAACGGCTACAACATTTATCGTAATAATGTACAGGTCGGCTCCGTCAACGGAAGCTCGAACAATCATTATATCGACGTCAACGTGCCCAACGGTCTCTATACCTATGAGGTCACGGCAGTTTATACGACCGGAGAATCCACCCGGGCAAGCATCGGGAACATCCTCGTCGAAGTGCTATATCCCGTCACGGTGTTGAACTACAATGTCGATGATGACGATGTGATCCTCTCCTGGCAAGCCGCGGCGACAGCGCCCGGCAGAGACAGCTTTGGGACGCGCGCCTTCCTCACTTATGATGTTTATAAGGAAGGCAATCTCCTGGCTCAGACGACTCAGCTTACCTACACGGACGCTGATCTCGCCAATGGATTCTATCATTACTACGTCGTGGCACACTACGGAAGCGGGGACGCAGAGCCCAGCCCAACGGTCACGGTCGAAGTCCAGGTTCTCTATCCGCCCACAGCGCTTCTCGCTGCTGTGACGCAGGATGACGTTCACCTTAGCTGGACTGCGCCGGTCAATTCCGGTGGTTTGCGTGTCTTTACCGGATACAAGGTCTATCGTGACGGAAGCCAGATCGGTTCGACAACCGCTTTGAGCTATGATGATCCGAACCTGCCCAACGGCACATATCAATACAGCGTGAAAGCTGCTTATCAGAGCGGAGACTCCGAACCGGCGGTCACCACAGCTCTAGTCGAAGTCCTCTATACTCCCAGGTCTTTGGCTTACTCCGTGACTGATCATAATGACGTGAACCTCAGCTGGGTCGCACCTGTTAATTCAGGCGGACTCAGGGCTTTCGAGGCTTACAAGATCTACCGCAACGGAAGTTTCTATCAGCAGACAACGGAGCTTAGCTTCCAGGATCTGGATGTCGCGAACGGACATTATACGTATTATCTCACAGCTCTTTATGGAACCGGGGAATCCGAAGCCTCCAATACCGTCAGCCCCTTTATCGAATATCCTTATGCGCCAACCAATCTGACGGCTGTGGTCACCGGCGACGACGTCAACATTAGTTGGGACGTGGTTCCCGGTACTTCGGTCAGCTATCACCTCTATCGTGACGGGATCCTGCGTGCCAGCCTCCCGACTAACAGCTTTATCGATCAGAATCTGGCGAATGGAACATATTCATACTATCTTACCGTGACCAATGCCTCTGATTCCGGAGTCTCGGATCCCTGCGCTCCGGTTCAGGCAATCGTCGCGGTCACTTATCCGCCTCGTAACCTTGCCGGAATGGTCACAACCGATGACGTGCATCTGACCTGGAGCTTACCCGCGACAGGACCAAGGACTCTGCTGAATTATCTGGTCTATCGTGATGGTGTCCAGATCGGGACTACGACAGGACTCGCCTATGACGATCCGAACCTGGCGAACGGAGTCTATGCCTATTACGTGACGGCGGTCTATGACAATGGTGAATCACCTGCCTCGAATGTTGTCAACCTGACAGTCGATGTTCACTATCCACCTTCAAATCTGGTTTACGCGATCAATGGCGACGACGTGATCCTTTCCTGGACCGCTGCACCTACGAGTGCCGGAGGAAGAGCGTTCCATTCATACTGGATCTATCGCAACGGAGTCAATATCGCCACGAGCACAACGACGACTTATACCGATCAGAACCTTGCCAATGGTACATATTCATACTTTGTACGTGCCGCCTATACCTACGGGCTTTCCTCTCCGACAAACACGGTGACGGCTGTGATCGAGCTTCTCTACCCGCCTTCAAACCTAAGCTATTCGACCAATGACGATGCGATTACGCTCGCTTGGACGGCTGCTCCCGTCTCAGGCGGGCTCAGGAACTTCCTTGGCTATCGAATCTACCGTGAAGGCAGCCTTCTCGCGACACAGACGGGGCTCAGCTATACTGATCCCGGTTTGAGCAATGGCACTTATCATTATTATGTGACGGCGAACTATACCACAGGGGAATCCACTCCCTCGAATACCGTCGAAGTCTTGCTGGAAGTGCTTTATCCTGCCACAGGTCTGACCGCACAGGTTTCCGGAGATGACGTCAGCCTTGCCTGGACAGCGCCGGTCTCCTCCGGTGGTTTGAGGAACTTCACAGGTTATACGATCCTGCGGGATGGTGCTGAGATCGCTCAGACGAACGTCCTGACATATCAGGATCTGGATCTTGCCAATGGTCTCTACCAGTATCAGATCGTGGCGATCTATTCCAGCGGCTCAGCGATACCTTCGAATGTAGCTTCGGCTCTGGTGGAGGTTCTCTATGCTCCTTCGGAGCTGGTTGCCAACGTCACGGGCGATACTGTCGGTCTGGTTTGGACACCTGCTCCGATCTCAGCGCGTGCTATGCTTGGCTACAAGATCTACCGGGACAGAACTCAGATCGGGACGTCTGTATCGGCGGCTTATGCTGACGCGGGTCTGGCGAATGGAACCTATGAATACTACGTCACGGCATACTACGGTACCGGGGAGTCAACTCCGAGTAATACCGTTTCAGCGGTCGTAGAGGTGCTTTATCCTGCAGCGAATCTGAGCTACACGGTTCTCGATGACGATGTGACCCTCTCCTGGGAAGCGGCAGCCACTACCGGTGGTCTGCGTGGTTTCCTCGGGTATGATGTCTATAAAGACGGATCGCTCCTGACTCATACAGCGGGTCTTACTTACGTAGACATGAACCTGAGCAACGGAATCTATGCCTATTATGTGACGGCAGTATATACCAGCGGAGCCGCGACACCCACCAACACTGTGAACGTCCTTGTGGAGGTACTCTACCCCGCGACAACACTCACGGCGCAGGTTAATGGTGATGACGTTTCTCTCGCCTGGAACGCAGCGGTGACATCCGGTGGCTTGAGAAATATCCAGGGCTACAAGATCTACCGTGAAGGTGTCGAGCTTGCGCAAACGGCAGGCACGTCTTACATAGATCAGAACCTTGCCAATGGTGTTTATCACTATTATGTGACGGCTGTATATCTCACCGGAGTGTCTCTTCCTACAAACACGGTCGAAGCGATCGTTGAGGTTCTCTATCCTGCTGCTAATCTTAGTTATACCACCAATGATGATGACATAATCCTCAGCTGGGAAGCAGCACCGACATCCGGCACACGGAACTTCCTCGGCTACAATATCTATCGGGATGGTTCTCTGCTCATCAATGTGCAGACACCGGGCTACACCGACGCTTCCCTTGCCAATGGCATCTACCAGTACTATATCACGGCGCAGTACACCACAGGGGAATCAAGCCCGACCAATACGGTCAATGCCCTGATGGAAGTGCTATATCCTGCCACGAACCTCACCTACCTAGTGACCGGTGATGACATTGCGCTCAGTTGGAATGCGGCAGCAACTTCCGGTGGATTGAGGAGCTTCCTAGGTTACAAGATCATCAGGGATGGTTCGTTGGTCACAACGACTCTCGCGACTACTTACAACGATCTTGATCTTGCCAATGGCATTTATCACTACACGGTTATTGCCTCTTATGGTACGGGAGACGCGATCCCTACTCCCGAAGTGGAAGTACTCGTTGAAGTTCTCTATCCAGCCTCGAACCTCGCCTATCAGGTCGTCGCGGATGATGTCATGCTTAGCTGGAGCCCTGCACCCAATTCAGCCAGAGCTTTGCTTGGCTATAACATCTATCGTGACGGTCAGATCCTGAACTTCACAAGTGGAACGACCTACACGGACAGCGATCTTGCCAACGGAACCTATCAGTACTACGTCAAAGCCATGTATGGCACAGGCGAATCAGTTGCTTCGAACACTGTGACAGCAACGGTCGAAGTCCTCTATCCTGCCTCAAACCTGACATACATTGTTTTGGATGATGACGTGACTCTTGCTTGGCTGCCTGCTCCGACCTCGGGCGGACTGCGCGACCTTATCGGTTATGATGTCTATCGTGATGATCTCCTGATCGGGCAGACTATTAGCCTGACCTATACCGATCTGAACCTTAGCAACGGCAGCTACAGCTACTACGTCAAGGCTACTTACAGCAGTGGAACCTCGACCCCTACTAATACGGTAAACGTGGTCGTCGAAGTGCTGTATCCTGCTACCAACCTTACTGCTATGGTCTCCGTCGATGATGTGACCCTTTCATGGACTGCTGCCGCTGTCTCCGGCGGTCTGAGATCCTTCCTGGGTTACAAGGTTTACCGTGAAGATCAGGAGCTTGCTCAGGTCACTGAAACCAACTATCATGATCTTGATCTTGCCAACGGCACCTACAACTATTATGTGAAAGCCGTGTATTCCTCAGGACTTTCTGCTCCGACGAACACAGCCGTGGCTTTTATCGAGATCCAGTTCGCGCCGACCAACCTCACTCAGCAGGTCAGCGGTGATGACGTTTCCCTCGTCTGGCAAGCCGCGCCGATCTCCTTCAGGAGTCTGACCGGCTATCAGGTCTATCGGAATGGCTCACCTCTGGCGATCACTACGGTTGCCTCCTATCAGGATCTCAATCTCGCCAATGGCACCTACACCTATTTCGTCAAGGCGATCTACGTGGGTGGCTTGTCCGAACCGACCAACACGGTCACTGCGGTCGTGGAAGTTCCTTATGAGGTGACGGCTCTGACCGCGAACGTCGTCGAGGACAACGTGACCCTGAGCTGGACGATTCCTGTGACCAGCCTTCCCAGAGCTTTCCAAGGTTATTTCATCTATCGCAACAACAACCTCTATCAGGTGCTGGACAATCCCGCTCTGACCTCCTGGACGGACTACGGTCTTCCCAACGGCAACTATTCATATTATATGGTTGCCGTCTATGACGCGGGACTCTCCATACCTTCAAATACTGTCAACGTCACCGTCTATGTCATGCCCGATCTCAATCCTCCCACAGGACTGACAGCCACCCTCAGCGGTGAACGTGACGTAGTCCTTGCCTGGACAGCGCCGACAGGGCTTGTACTGGGTTACAATATCTATCGCAATGGAGTTCAGATCGGCACCACGACCCTGACAAGCTATACAGATCTGAATCTTCCCAACGGCAGCTATGACTACTACGTCAAGACGATATACGCGGAAGGTCTCTCCTCGGCTTCGACCGGTGCGACGATCAACATCATGGTCGCCAATCCTCCCACGGGAGTCACGGCTCAGATCGTGAACGGCAACGACGTCCACATCAGCTGGGTGAGTCCCGATCAGGGAGAGATCGGCTTCGTGGTCTATCGCAACGGCGTCGAGATCGGCTACGTCCCCGTTCCCACGGCCGGCCAGTTCATCGATCATTCCCTCCCCAACGGTATCTACAACTACAGCGTCGGAGCTGTCTATTCCTCGGTGTTCTCACTGCCTTCAGCTCCGGCTCAGGTGACG
>DAOPZE010000058.1:0-16066 GCA_035353255.1 Candidatus Cloacimonadota bacterium | reverse complement strand
AATGGGTTGGGAGTGTTGGTAGCGTAGCGTATCGAATTGGAGTCTGAGTTAGGAATTCAAGACCGCTGGTTGTTTTACACATTTAGATGTTATCTTAACGCCGGCTTGAACTTCTAAACGTGCAGCAGCGGTTTATGGATAAGCTATTGATACGCAGGTATCTGCCACAATGAAGTCCAAATCGCCCTTCAAGACGTGAGATCAATACGAGACTAGTTACGGCGCTTTGAACTCCATTACTTGGACTGTTTACGGCGCATTGAACTCCATTGCTTGAACTATCTACCGCACCGCTTGACAAATTACGGCTATTCAAAAGACTTGCACAAAATAAGAATCAGGTAATTATACCATAATGAGAAAACAGATAGTATCAATCGTGGGGCGTCCTAATGTCGGGAAATCGACGCTGTTCAACCGCCTCTGCCGTCAGCGCATCGCCATTGTTGACTTTGAAGCAGGCGTGACCAGAGACCGCAAGTATGAAGACGTCGAATGGAACGGCAAAGTGTTCAAGCTCGTGGATACGGGCGGGATCATCTTCGACACCAACGAAGCCATGGATAAAATGATCAAGCATCAGGCGCTCCTCGCCATAGATGAATCCGACGTGATCATCTTCCTCGTGGACGCCATGACCGGCGCGACAGATATCGACAAAGACATCGCCAGGATCCTCTTCCCCCATCGTGACAAGGTCATGCTCGTAGCTAATAAATGCGACAACGACAAGCTGGAATGGGAAGTCTATGACTTTATGCAGCTTGGCTTTGGCGACGCCTTCCCCATCTCCGCCTCGCAGGGCAGGAATACAGGAAACTTCCTCGACGAACTGCTCAAGCTCATCCCCGAGACCCGTGACATCGAAGACGAGGTCAAGCCGAGCTTCACCCGTATCGCCGTGGTGGGCAAGCCGAACGTCGGCAAATCCTCGATCGTGAACCGGATGCTGGGCACGGATCAACAGATCGTGACAGACGTTCCCGGAACGACCAGAGACGCTATCGATACGATGTTCCGCTATCACAATAAGGACTATGTGCTGATCGACACAGCCGGTCTGCGCCGCAAGACCAAGGTCACCTACGGGGTGGAATACTTCTCCGTGATGCGCACCATCGACGCTGTGGACAGATGCGACATCGTGGTGCTGGTCATCGCCGCGGATGAGGCTATATCAATGCAGGACATCAAGATCGCGTCTTATGCCAAACGCAAGATGAAAGAGATCATGGTGGTCTTCAACAAGTGGGATCTGGTCGAAAAAGACACCCACAGCACCAAGAAATTCATCGAGACCCTACACGAACAGATGCCGTTCCTGCAATACGCTCCGGTGCAGTTCCTCAGCGCTCTGACGGGACAGAGGATCAACCGCGTCATGGAACAGATCGTGGTGATCGAAGAAGAGAGCGAAAAGCGGATCACGACCGGCGAACTGAACCGGTTCATGGAAACCGTGGTCGAGCGCCGTCCGCCGACACATCCTTCCGGCAAGCATGTGCGGATCTATTACATAACTCAGGCGGCGACCAAACCGCCGACCTTTATCTTCTTCTGCAATCAACCGACGTTGATCACGGAGAACTATCGCAGATTCATTCACAACCAACTGCGTGAAGTGTTTCACTTTGAAGGTGTGAGCATCAAGATGATCTTCAAGGGAAGGAAAAAGGACGAAGATGAACCTGCTTAGACTCCTTGTCTGTTTTCTGGGAGCTTATCTCATCGGCAGCATCCCGGTGGGCTATATCATCGGTAAGATATTCTTTCACAAAGATATTCGCACAGCCGGAAGCGGCAATATTGGCGCGACCAACGCGCTGAGACTCTTCGGCACCAAAGTCGGGATCGGGATCCTGCTGCTGGACATGTTGAAAGGCTTTGGCGTGATCCTGCTGGCGAGGTTGATCCTCGGAACGCAGTCGCCCTGGGTGGTGGTCTGCGGACTTACCGTGATCCTGGGGCACGTCTTCACCATCTTTCTCAGGTTCAAGGGTGGAAAAGGAGTCGCCACAGCCGGCGGAGTATTCCTCGCAATGGCGCCCGTGGCTCTGCTGCTCACGTTGCTGAGCTTTATCCTGATCACGGCGATCACCCGCTACGTCTCCCTGGGTTCGATCCTGGGAGCGCTAGGTTTTGGCGTGATGGTCACCTTCCAGCAGCTCAGTCTGCCTCAGCCAAGCTGGCTATTCATGGTCATGGCATACGCGATCATCATCATGATCGTGGTCAAGCATCGTGACAATATCGTCCGTCTCATGAAAGGGACGGAGAACAAAATTAGCTTTACGAAAAAGGGAAGTGTCTGATGTGCGGGATCATCGGAGTTTACGGAACCCCTGAAGCTGCCCGGATGGCGGCTCTGGGAATGTTCGCGGAACAGCACCGGGGGCAGGAAAGCTGCGGTATGGCGGTCAGCGATGGCAAAGTCATCCGTCTGCGCAAGAAGATGGGCTTGGTCAAGGAAGTCTTTCATGAGGACAGCCTTGCGGCTTTGCCGGGAAATATCGCGATCGGGCACGTCCGGTATCCCACCAAAGGCAGCGCCACGGAATTCAATTCCCAGCCGCATCTGCTGGAAACGCTTTCGGGTCCCGGCTATGCTCTCGCCTCCAACGGCGACCTGGTGAACTATCTTTCAATACGGCAGAAACTCGAAACAGAGAACGTCTATTTTAACAGTGACAATGACGGTGAATTGCTCCTAAAATATATCGCCCTGGAGATGCAGAAGGGTAGCACGATCATCGACGCGATCCGCGCTCTGATGCGTGAGATCAAGGGAGCCTATTCCTGCGTCTTCGCCACCCGCAGCGAGCTGTATATGTTTCGCGATCCCTACAGCATTCGCCCCATGGTTTGGGGAAAAACCGATGAGGGAACTGTCGTGGTCGCCTCCGAAAGCTGCGCTCTCGATACGCTCAATGTTCACGACCGCAGGGAAGTTCCCGCCTCGGGGATCATCAGAGTCCATCCAGAAGGGATCACGATCATCGAGAACGATGCCGATCTTTATCGGGAGATCCACAGCCCTAAACACTGTATCTTTGAACACATCTACTTTTCTCGTCCCGACAGCCATCATTTCGGAGAAGATGTCTATTCCGTCCGCCAGAGGATCGGAGAGGCGCTTGCCGATGCCGATCAGGGGCTGGAATTTGACTGTGTGGTGCCGGTTCCGGATTCATCGAACTTTATCGGTATGGGCTACGCGAACCGGAAAGGCATTCCGCTCGTGCATGGGCTCATCCGAAATCACTATATCGGACGCACCTTCATCAAGCCGGAACAGACGATCCGGGATGAGAGCGTGAGGCAGAAATTTAACGTTCTGCCAAACTTCTTCACCGGGAAGAGGATCGTGCTGATCGATGATTCGATCGTGCGAGGCACGACGATCCGCAAGATCGTGCGCCTGATCAAATCCGCCGGAGCATCTGAGATCCATCTTCGTATCGGCTCGCCTCAGGTGGTAAATCCCTGCTATTACGGGATCGATACTCCCAGAGCGGAAGAACTCGTTGCCAATCTCTACAGCCTCGAAGAGATCAGACAGAGATCCGGCGTCGATACCCTCAAGCATCTTGACATGAACGATCTGAGAGGAGCCGTGACCGAGCCGGACAGCTATTGCTATGCCTGTTTCAACGGCGATTATCCCCTGAAGAAGGATTGAGATGGAGATCAGCAAAGTACTCGGACAATTCACCGGTAAACGGATCCTGGTCATTGGCGACATCATGCTCGACCATTATGTCTGGGGCAGGATCGACAGGATATCTCCGGAAGCTCCGGTGCCTGTGCTGCAGGCAACGGGTGAAGAATACCGGCTGGGTGGCGCGGCGAACGTCGCGCTGAATCTCAAAGCTCTGGGAGCTGAGACTTTATTGGTCGGTATCTGCGGAAACGATCCTGTAGGAGATAAGCTCCGCGAGTCAGTCCGTCAGGCGGGGATCACAGACGAGCATATCATTATCGATCACAAACGCAGAAGCACCCTAAAGACCAGAATGAGCGCAGTTAACCAGCAGATCCTGCGTATTGATTATGAAGATCTGGCAGATATCGAACCCACGCTGGAACAGGATATCAGCTCCAGGCTTGCGGAGATCCTGCCGGGTTGCGACGCAGTCATTTGCGAAGATTACAACAAAGGACTTCTGACCCCGGGCTTGATCCACACGGTGATAGAACTTTCCGGGAAGAACGGGATCCCCGTCGCGGTCGATCCCAAGCATAAGAACTTTTTCGAATATAAGGACGTGACCATCTTCAAGCCAAACTATCAGGAAATGCAGAAGAACCTCGGGATGAGCTTTGAGGATGAATCCGCTTTCAGAGAAGAGGCACGGAAACTCCGGCTGAGAATGAACTGCAGCTATCTCGTGATCACCCGTGGCTCAAAGGGACTTTACCTGTTTGACGGAAGCCCCGAACCGAGGCAGATCCCGACCTTTGCCAGAGAGGTCTATGACGTCTCCGGCGCGGGAGATACGGTGATCAGCGCGCTGATGTTGGCATACAGCGCCGGATGCGATATCTATGACGCGTCTATAGTGGCAAACCACGCCGCCGGAGTAGTCTGCGGGAAGCGTGGCACCGCCTGGGTCAGTCCCGAAGAGATACTAAAGTCATTTGAGAGTTTTAATCATGATAGAAGATAAACTTAAATCGTTTGAGACCGTTCTGGAGGAGCTGTCGCTTCACCGGGCGGAAGGTAAGAAGATCGTCTTTACCAATGGCTGTTTTGATATTCTGCACGCAGGACACGCTATGTATCTGGAAGCCGCCAAGGCTGAAGGGGATATCCTCGTCGTCGGGATCAATTCAGATGAATCCGTGCGCCGGCTCAAGGGCAAAAGCCGTCCGGTCATCCGGCTTGACGACAGGATGACCATGCTCGCCGCCCTGGAATCGACCGATCACATCATCTCTTTTGATGATGATACGCCGCTGGAGCTGATCAAAGCGCTCCAACCGGACGTTTTGGTCAAAGGCGGAGACTGGAATTTGAACAGCATCGTCGGTGCGGATATCGTCACCAAACGAGGTGGAAAGGTCAGCAACATCTATTTCAAGGAAGGTATCTCCACCAGCATGATCATCAAGAAGATCGTTAAAGGAGCACGTTTTGAGTTCTGAACCAGTACAGGAAGATATCGGAATCGTCGTAGAAATGACGGGCAGGATCGCCAGAGTCGAACTCGAACGCGGAGGCGGATGCAAAGGCTGCTCCATGCGTGGAATGTGTTTCAGCAAAGGCAAACCGGCAGTATTTGAGCTGGCGACAGAACTTGATCTGGCACCCGGAGACAGGGTCAGCATCGTGATCTCGCCCCGCGCCAAGATCCTTTCATCTCTGCTGATCTTCCTGATGCCTGTCTTGTTTCTGTTCCTGGGCTTCGTTCTAGCCTCAAGGTTCATGGCGGAGCTACCCTCGATAGGAGTAGCTTTTTGCTTCATGGCGGTTAGTTTTTTGATCGTACGCCTGATCGACAGGAAAATGGGCAACCATCTCGAGATCAGACTGGGAGAAAAACTTTGAAGATCACGCTCAAGGAAATGGTCTTTTACGGGTATCACGGTGTTCACGCGGAGGAACGCAAGCTGGGGCAGAGATTCGTCGTAACGGCGGAGCTGTTTACCGATCCCGCCCTGGATCCCTCGATCCGCCGCCTGGAAGATACAACTGACTATACCAGAGTTTACGCTGATATCCGGGAGATCGTGGAAAACCACCAGTTTCTCTTGTTGGAATCCTGCGCTAACAGCATCGCGGACAAGCTCCTGGAAAGCTATCCCCTGCTCACGAAAGTGACATTGCAGATACAGAAACCCTCGGTGCCGATCCAGGGGAGTCTCAAAAGCGTCGAGGTCGAACTCACGCGGGAAAGATGATGCGGGGATACCTTTGTCTGGGATCCAATCAAGGAGATTCAGAAGCTCTGATCGCCAAAGCTGAGAGTATGATCGACGCCCTGCCCGGATGCGGAGTCGTTGAGCGTTCCGGCGTTATTCTCAACAAAGCTTATGGTTTTACCGATCAGCCGGATTTTATCAATCAGGTATTGGCGATAGAAACAGAACTGGAAGCGCATGAGCTGCTGAGGCAACTGCTGATGATAGAAACCAAACTTGGCAGGAAGCGTGAGCAGAAGTGGGGGCCTCGTCTGATCGATATCGATATCCTCCTCCTGGGTGATCTCGTCATCACCGATACGGAACTTTGCCTGCCTCATCCGGACTTTCACAACCGAGAATTCGCTCTCAGGCTTTTAATCGAACTGGAACCTGAACTACTTCATCCGACTATAAAAAAAACTGTGACAGAGCTATATCAAGAGCTTGAACAGGGAGGAATATAATGAATGCCCTTGCGGCAATAATCCTGGCAGCCGGGAAAGGCACCAGAATGAAATCGAACCGGGCGAAGGTCGCTTTCTCCATCGCGGGAGTTCCAATGATCCAGAGGGTCATCAATACCGCGGTCAAAGTCAATTGCGAGAATATCGCCGTGGTCGTTGGTTATCAGAAAGAAGCGGTGATCGGATGCCTCGAAGATGATGACAGACTAGTCTTTATCGAGCAGAAAGAACAGCTTGGCACAGGACACGCGGTGATGATCACCGAAGAGAACTTCAAGAACTTCAGCGGTGATATTCTCATTCTCTGCGGAGATGTCCCCCTGCTAAGCGACGTCACGATCAAAAAGCTCTATGACAAACATCTGGAAACAAAGGCAGTCTGCACGGTTCTGACCGCCGTCCTTGAAGACGCCGGGAAGTATGGCAGGATCATGCGGGACGAGCATGACCGCATCAAAGGGATCGTCGAGTATAAGGACGCGACTCCTTCTCAGCGCTGGATCAAGGAATTCAATACCGGTATCTATATCTTCAACGCCGCTGAGATGTATTCTGCGCTCAAACAAACCTCCAACGCCAATCAGCAGGGTGAATATTATCTCACTGACACTCTTGGCATCTTCTACTCCCAGAACAAAACCATCTCTCATATGCTGCTCGATGACCTTACAGAGGTTTCGGGAGTCAATTCCCAGGAACAACTGGCTGAGCTGGAGGATTCCTATATCGACAAGATCCGTAAATACTGGCTGAATAACGGCGTGGTCATGCACAACCCATCCACGATCTATATCGAGGACGATGTGGTCATCGAGCCGGATGTCGAGATCGGACAGAATACTATCCTCAAGGGAAAGACCTATCTTGAAACGGGATCGGTGATCGGACCAAGTTGCTACCTCGATAACTGCAAGGTCGGGACTGAAAGCATCCTGCAGGGATTCAACGTGATGATAAACGCGATCATCCATGATTCCGAGATCATAGAATTCCAGGAAAGTCACGAAGAAGATATGCTCTATGAGCAATGAGAAAGACTATCTGTATTCACCCTGGCGTCTGAGCTATGTCACTTCGCTCAAAGAGCCGGGTTGCGTGCTCTGCCGTCATCAGGTTCCGACAAAAGATAAGGAACACCTGATCGTGTATCGCGGTAAGCACTGCTATGTGATGCAGAACCTTTATCCTTACAACAACGGACACATCATGGTTGTTCCCTATCTGCACGAATCCAGCCTGAGCAGCTTGCCGGAGGAAGTCCTGCACGATCTCATGGACACGCTGGTGATCGCTGAGAAAGTCCTGAAACGTGTCTATAGTTGCGAAGGCATCAACGTCGGGCTGAATCTGGGAGAAGCCGCCGGAGCCGGGATCAGTGAGCACCTTCATTTTCACATGGTTCCCCGCTGGAAAGGTGATAGCAATTTCATGAGCGTCATCAACGGCGAAAGAGTCATCCCGGAGTCTTTTGAATCGAGCTACACACGCTTAAGTGAAGGATTTGCTAACTTGCTTGTAAACAAGGAGTAGTGCAATGAGTTTGACAGACAACCCCCTCGAAAATAATGTGCACTCCAGAAAGAAGATCGTGCTGATCTCCTTATCTATCCTCTTGATAGTCTTGGTGATATTGGCTTTGGTGAAGTTCGTCTTCCCCGGAAACAAACCCACTGAGAAAGGCGAGGACAAGTTCCCCGCGATCAAGGTGCAGATCCTCAACGGCTGCGGCTTTGAGGGTCTTGCCGGAGAGTATCAGGAGTATATCAAAGACGAGAATATCTCCGTGGACGCCACAGGAGACACGGCAAAGCCGATCTACGACAAGTCCGTCATAGTCGTTCGCAAGGGCGACATGGAAGACCTGGAGAGACTGCAGAAAATGACCGGTATCAAGCGGTACACGATCGCCCGGACTGATGATTCAGTAGTCGATTTCGACATCATCATCGGGCGGGATTTTGACGAGTATATGAAATGATGAACCCTGGAGGAATATTGTCCGAGAATACGAAACTCGAAGCCGTACTGGGATGGCTGACCGAGAAGAAAGCAGAGAATATCAAGGTCTATGATGTGCATAAGACCAGCGGTTACACAGATGTCATCGTTGTCTGCGAAGGCAGCGCCGACATGCACAACCGCGCGATCGCCAGCCACCTGATCGACGAAGCGAAAGCAGCCAAGTTTCAGGTGATCAGCAAGGAAGGCATTGACTATGGCCAGTGGATCCTGATCGATGTGGGCGATCTTGTCGTGCATATTTTCCTGCCTCACGTCCGCGAACACTATAAGATAGACGACCTGTTCGAAAAGGTAAGGCTTCACCACAGCGAGGAGCAGGCATGATCAAGCAAATCATCCATGACAACATCATCGAAGTCCTCGATCAGCTCGGTTATGTTCACGATCGTGATTTCATCGTGGAAACCCCGAACAACACTGAATTCGGAGATTATTCCACCAATGCGGCTCTGGTTCTCTCCAAGGCAAATCAGGTCGCTCCCAAGGATATGGCGAATGCCTTACTCAGGGAACTCAAAAAGAATAAGTTTTACAAGAAGCTCGAGCTTGCCGGACCAGGATTCATCAATTTCTTCCTGGCTCCCGGGCTCTATCATAAAGCACTCTGGGAGATCTACGAAACGGGCTTGGAATTTGGTAAAAGCGAACATGGTCAGGACGAAAAGATCCTCCTTGAGTTCGTCAGCGCCAATCCGACAGGCCCTCTGAACATTGTCAGCGCCCGCGCGGCAGCTTTTGGAGACACCCTTTACCGGATCATGACCTGTGTCGGCTATAAGCCAGCCAGAGAGTTCTATATCAACGACGCCGGCAACCAGGTCGATATCCTGGCAGAATCCCTGGAACTCCGTCTGCGTGAGATCCAGGGCGAGAAGATCGGGGATTTCCCCTATGAAGCTTATCACGGCGAATACGTCAAACACCTCGCTCACAAGCTGAATTCGACCGAAGGCGTCCGTGTCTTCATGCTCACTGAGAAAGACAGGATCGACCACCTAAAAGAATTTGCCCTGACGGAACTGCTGGAAATGCAGCGTTCTTCCCTGGAGAAGTTCGGTGTGGTCTTTGAAGGCTGGGTCTCAGAGAAAACTCTCCGCATGGAGGGCGTTGTCGAAGAAGTCCTCAGCTACCTCACAGAAGCAGACTGCACCTATGAAAAAGACGACGCAATCTGGTTCCGTTCGACCCAGTTCGGCGATGACAAAGACAGGGTTTTGATGAAATCTGACGGTTCGATCACTTACTTCGTGCCGGATCTTGCCTATCATCTGACCAAGATCCAGCGCGGCTACACCCAGTTGATCGATATCTTCGGCCCCGATCATCATGGCTACGTCCCACGTCTTAAGGCTGCCTTCAAAGCCCTGAAGTATGATGACAACATGCTGGAGATCATCTTCCTGCAGCAAGTCAATCTCTTTGAGAGTGGAGAACGGGTCAAGATGTCCAAACGTGCCGGTAAGATCGTGACCATGGATGATCTGATCTCCGTGGTCGGTAAGGACGCTGCGCGTTATTTCTTCATCGCCCGTAAAGCCAACGCTCACCTGAATTTCGATCTCGAACTCGCGCTAAAGCGCAACAACGAGAATCCCGTATACTATTGCCAGTACGCCCATGCCCGTATCTGCAGCATTCTCAAGAAAGCCAAGAAGGACAAGCTCCTTCCCAAGGCCTTCAAGCCCGAAATGATCACTAAGCTCGTCAAGCCTGAGGAAATGACCATCATCCAGAAGATCGCCGATCTCCCTGAATTGCTGATTGCCATCGCCGACTACCGCGAACCTCACAGACTGGCGAACTATCTGGAAGAGCTTGCTTCGATGCTGCATAAATACTATGCCAAGTTCCCCATCTCCAGCCTGAAGAACAAAGAAGTTTCCCAGGCGAGGCTGATGCTGATCGACGCCGTGAGGGTAATTTTCCTCATCTGTTTCGATCTGATGGGTGTTTCTGCTCCGGAAAAGATGTAGTCGTAGCTTTTGCTATGCTGACTCTTCGAAAAATACTCCCGGACGACTTGCCGGAAGTAGTGCGTATCGAGCAGTCTGCTTTTGCAGATCCCTGGCCCGAAGAAGCTTTTTCTAAAGACATCATGGAGAACGGCTACGCTCTGTTCGACGGCAGCCGGCTGGTTGGCTACACTTTCGTGCTGACGGTTCTGGATGAATGCAGCATCATCAACGTCGCCGTCGATCCTGAAGATCAGAACCGCGGGCACGGGGAGCATATGCTGCGGGAATTAATGAAGATCCTCACCGTCCGCAAGGGTATCCGCCGCTACTTTCTGGATGTCAGGGAATCCAACCTTCCCGCCCGCAGCTTGTATCGAAAGCTGGGCTTTTTTGAGCTGGGTATCCGCAAGAACTACTACAATCTCCCGCCGGAGAATGCCGTGGTCATGGGGCTGATCCTGCCATCACGGCGCGATGCTGTGAGCTAAACAAAGGACAAGCATGAATAATTTCAAAGACTATGACTTTCTGGTGATCGGTTCCGGAATTGCCGGGCTGATATACGCCCTGCAGGTCTCCAAACTCGGCAGGGTTGCCGTGATCACCAAGAAAAGCCTCAACGACTGCAATACAGAATATGCCCAGGGGGGGATCGCCGCCGCGATCGACGAACAGGATTCCTTTGAGAAACACCTCGCGGATACATATTTCGCCGGCGCGGAACTGGGCAAGAAAGCCGTGATCGAGAAGGTCATCAAAGACGGTCCTAAGCTGATCCAGTATCTCATCGACCTCGGAACAGATTTCACCAAAGAGAACGGAAGCTACGACAACAGTCTGGAGAACCTCTCTCTGACCCGCGAAGGCGGACACAGCATGCGGCGCATCGCCTATGCCGCTGATTCGACAGGGCATCAGATCATGGAAGCCCTGATCAGCAACTGCCGTTCCAATAAAAAGATAGATATCTACGAGAATACTATCGCAATCGATCTGATCACTCAGCATCATATCCACCAGAACGATGGTTTCATCCCCGGAATCACCTGCTGGGGCGCGTACGTCATGGACACACGGACCAATCAGGTAAGTGTCTTCCGTGCCCGCAAGACCATGATGGCAACCGGCGGAGCTTCCCAGATATATACTCATAACACCAATCCAGTCGTCGCTACGGGCGACGGCATGGCTATGGCGCGTCTGGCAGGAGCGAGGCTGGCGAACATGGAGTTCGTCCAGTTTCATCCGACCGCTTTCTGGTCACCAGACGGAGACACCTTCCTGATCAGCGAAGCAGTTCGGGGAGAAGGCGCGGTGCTCAAGCTCCAGGACGGAAGCAGCTTCATGGAACGCTATCATCCGATGGGCAATCTCGCCCCGAGAGACATCGTCTCCCGCGCCATCGACGCCGAACTCAAACGGCGGAGCGAGAAGTTCTGCTGGTTGGATGCCCGGGACATCGATCACGAGAAGCTGCTCAAGCATTTCCCCTATATTGATAGCCGTCTGCGTGCGCATGGTATAGATTTCACCCGCGATCCGATCCCGGTCGCCCCTGCCGCGCACTACTTCTGCGGAGGCGTTCTTTCCACCATCGACGGTCTGACCGACATACGTAATCTCTTTGCCGCCGGTGAGGTCGCCTGCACAGGCTTGCACGGAGCCAACCGCCTCGCCTCGAACTCCCTGCTTGAAGCTCTGGTCGTTGCCTGGCACGCGGGAAACCATACTTCGAACAACGATCCAGTCGATTTCCCTCCCATCCCACCCTGGCGTCAGGAGAGCGAATTCTATGAGAACGAATGGGTGATCATTTCACACAACCGTGAGATCCTGGGAACGATCATGCAGGGCTACGTCGGGATCAGACGTTCCCGTCGCCTGCTCAAATATGCCCTTTCCCGCATGGAAAACATCTATAACGAAGTTAATAATTTCTACCAGCATAATGCCGTCCGCAAGGAAGTCGTCGAGACCAGGAACATGGCAGTGATCGCCATCGCCGTGATCCGCAGCGCTCTGATGCGCAAAGAGAGCCGTGGCGCTCACTTCCTCATCGACAACCCTCAGCGGGACGATATCAAATACCAAAGCGACACCATCATTTAAGGAAGATATCCGGTGAAAGGTAAATTCATCACTTTTGAAGGGATCGAGGGCAGCGGAAAAAGCACCCAGGTCAAACTTCTGACTCTCGCTCTGGAAGAACGGGGCATCCCCTTTCTGCTGACCCGGGAACCCGGTGGTCCGCCAATATCCGAGGAGATCAGGCACATTCTGCTCAACTCCGCGAACCACGCCATGCTCCCTGAAACTGAGCTTCTGCTCTATTGCGCCAGTCGCGCTCAACACACCGGCGAGACGATCCTTCCCGCACTGGAAAATGGCAATCTGGTGATCTGCGATCGCTATTTTGACAGCACCATCGCCTATCAGGGCGCCGCACGTGAACTGGATATGGATTTTATCACCGAACTGACCAAATTCGCCACCTACGACACAACTCCTGATCGCACCTTCCTGATCGACCTGCCTGTCTCTGCCGGCTTCGCCAGGATCAAGGAACGCAACCTCGACCGTTTGGAACTGGAAAGCCGCGATTTTCATGAAAAAGTGCGCTTGCAATATTTATCTATTGCCAATAATTCACGCCTCAGATATGTTGTATTGAATGGCTTGGATCTGCCTCAGAAGATACATGCCCGAATTTTGGCTTCTGTACTCGATCTATTAGGAGAAACAAATGACTAAGTCCAAGAAACGAACTGCTTTGATCACCATCGCGGGATTTTGGATCCTGAGCGGAATACTGCTTTTTGCCGCGACCGCTGCCTATTCGGAGAACCCCGCGCCCGGAAAGGACGTCTATTCACAGCTCGGTCTGTTTTCTGAAGTTCTGCTCAAACTCAAGGATGGCTATGTCCGCGAACTGAGCGACGAAGAACTGATCAAAGCCGCCATCATCGGCATGCTGGGCTCGACCGACCCTCATACCAATTACTTCACCGAAGACGAATTCAAAGAGTTTACCACTTCCACCAAGGGTTCCTTTGGCGGTCTTGGGATCCAGATCGATAAAAAAGGTGATTACATCACGGTCATTTCTCCGATCGAGGGAACTCCTGCGTTCCGCATGGGTATCACTGCAGGCGATAGGATCGTCAAGGTTGATAGCGTCAGCGTCGTGGGATTCAGCACAGATGAAGCCATCAAGAGAATGCGTGGCGACGTCGGCTCCAAGGTGACCATCACCATCAGTCGTCCCGGGATCAGCGAACTCCTCGATTTCCACATCACCCGCGAAGTCATCAAGATCAAGAGTATCCCCTACAGTTTCAAGCTGGACAACGGAGTCGGTTATATCCGCCTCTCTCAGTTCAACGAGAATACTACCTCGGAACTCCGTACCGCCCTTACAGCCCTCGAGGCGGAAGGGATCAGCGGTCTGATCATCGATCTGCGCTGGAATCCCGGCGGACTCCTCGATCAGGCTGTCGATACCGTGAATGAATTCATCGGAGCGAACAAGCTCGTGGTCGAGACCAAGGGCAGAAAGGAAAACCGCCCCTATTACACCAAGTATAGCACGCGGGAACGTAATTATCCGATCATCGCGCTGGTGAACGAAGCCTCAGCCAGTGCCGCGGAGATCTTCGCCGGATCGCTTCAGGATTGGGACAAGGGCTTGATCATGGGCAAAACCTCCTTCGGGAAGGGCAGCGTCCAGCAGCTTCTGCGTCTCTCCAGCGGTGGCGGGATCAAGGTCACTTCTTCCTATTACTATATCAAATCCGGACGTTGCATCCACAAGATGAGCAACGACAAGATCCTCACAGGCAAAGAGATCACCCAGGACGAGATCAAGCAGGAAGCCGTGAAGAACCATGAGCAGATCTATTGGACCGTCAAGGGACGTAAAGTTTACGGCGGTGGCGGGATCACACCCGATTACGAAGTGAATTCCGACCTTCTGACCAATCTCGGCGTGGACCTGCGTCGCAAGAACGTCTTTTTCGATTACGCCGTTGATTATATGATCAACCATGACCATCAGATCAGCAAAGACTTCCAGGTCAGCGACGGGATCTTCAACGATTTCCTGAACTTCGCCAGATCCAAGGACGTCAGCTTTACCCAGGCGGACGTGGACAGCGCTGCGTCATTCATCCGCACCACCATCAAGAGCGAACTCGTGGGCAAGGCCTACGGTGAGCTTGAAGCATACAAGGTCAGCATCGACCAGGATGTCCAGCTTCAGAAAGCTATTGAGTTCTTTAACCGCTTCAAGACTCTGGACGAGATGTTCGAATTTGCCGCCAAACAACAGGCAAGCAAGCGTTAACGAGGTTATATGAATAAAGAAAACAGCCTCAACAAAATGTCTATATGGATGGTCGATGACGACGAAACCAATCTGCGGCTGATCACCGCCATCCTCGGTCAGAGCGGGTTCAAAAACACCCGCTCCTTCGTCACCGGCGAAGAATTTGTCTCCGAATTGGAGAAAGCGCTTCCGGATCTGATCCTCCTGGATATCATGATGCCGGGGATCAGCGGTTTCGACGTTCTTTCCCGGCTCAAGGGCAGCCCCCGCACCAAACACATCCCCGTGATCATGATCACCGCAGCGACCCTGCGTGAGGATATGGAACCCCTGCGGCGCAGCTTTGAGATGGGCGCGATCGACTATATCAGCAAACCCTTCTCGACCGTGGAACTGGAGATGCGCATCAAGTCCTCGCTCCGGCTGGAACGTCAACGTCAGGAGCTCGAGGCTGCCGCGGAGAAGATCAGCTCCCTGGAAAAGCTGCTCCCGATCTGTTCCTATTGCAAAAAGGTACGTAGTGACAAGAACTACTGGCAGGAAGTCGAAGTCTATATCTCAGAACATACCGATACGATGTTCAGCCATTCCATCTGCCCCAGTTGCTACGAGATCCACGTCAAACCCCAACTGGCAGGACTGAAGAAGAAGTAAAGCCTTTCATTTCATTGTAGTTTCTAGACTAGAGTCGGTGTTTTTAACTACCGACTCTAGTGATATAGCAATCAAAACCCACAACCCATTTCAATTGGTTCCAGAATATAGGCGGTGGTTTCAACCACCGTACTCATGCGTCCCGAACCGACACACTCAACCCATTTCAATGGGTTTCCAGACGTTGTGAGGGTTTTAACCCGAACTATCCTCAGAGAGATCATCCTCAGAACATGACTTCATCCCGATCCCTTAGCTTAACACGTTTTGTCCAAGGATCGTTATACTCAGCTCAGCGCACCATGACGGTGGAGACAGGATGTAGCCTCCAATCTTTCGTCTATCATCTTGCTATCCTCTCTCTATCATCTTACGTGATGACGTAAGATGATAGAGAGAGGATAACCGGAGAACGAGCAGATCTCCTCAAGTGACGCAAGTGCGAAAAGCCCTTCCCCAGCACAGATCAAGAGCCCATTCATCGATTGTCGCCAAAACAAAACCTGCGGATACTCCCATCTCCTCTGAAACTGCTTGACAAATCGGGAAAGAAAATTAGCGTATCCGTAGGAAACGATTTCCATTCTAAGAGGTGATCATGAGGTTCAGTAAGAATACGATTCGTCTGGTCTGCGTGTTGCTGGTGGGCTTGCTCCTGCAATCCTGTTACAGCTACAAGGCAGTTCCGGTTAACCAAAACTCCACGCGTGATTTTAAGGGACGATACCCAAGCTGATCTGGGA
>DAOPZE010000057.1:0-16088 GCA_035353255.1 Candidatus Cloacimonadota bacterium | reverse complement strand
ACCTCAACATTTGTTATTAATGATCATTCATACAAGTCTGAGAGAGATGGCTTTGGCGTCAACCAAAATCAGAAGTACTAAATATGATTTGATCTTTTCCCAGGCCATCCCAGGTAGAAAACACCCGCTATCCCGGGCATGATCCCCTGAAACCAGCTCCCGATCCCACCTCAGATACAACCCTGATATACTTTGATACTCTATGATAATCACAAGATAACGACAGCATAACAATAGGATATTATCCTAGTGTTATCCTAGTGTTATCCTAGTGTTATCCTGGAATGTCTCGATATTTGCGAGGTGATTGTTCGGTGGATTGTCCTGTGTTCTTACTGCTTGCATACCCCTGTTTTTCTTACAGACTGATCTGATGAAAGCGGGAGGCCATACCTTGAAAGTCATGTTCATCAGTTCAGTCGATAGATTCCCTGCCAATCACTGATGGGTTTTGTGGAAATCGCATCACTCACGATCCGAAAGCCACAGATAATGAAAAATAGTGCTTTACAAAAACACGGATTGAAAAACTGTGGTGCTTTGAAAAGTCGTTAGGAGTTACTTATGTCAGACAAGGTGCGTGAAACAAGCAACAAAGTTGCAATGAAAGAGCTAAAAGAAGAATATCTTCGGATGCTCGAGGAATCATTTCAAAACACTACAGAAATCAAGAAAGGCGATGTCATCGAAGCCCCGATCGCCACGATCAATGAGAATTACATCATTGTGAATCTGGGCGGGAAGTTCGACGCCTATGCCGAGATCGGCGAATACACCGACGAAAAGGGTGTCCTGCACCTTCAGGTTGGCGATATGCTCAAGGGTTATATCGTTGATCAGAACGAGCAAGGCTATGTCGTCGGAAAGAGTCTTACCAAACAATATGTGGACAAGCAATCTCTCAGAGATGCCTTCGAGAAGAAGATCCCTGCCGCCGGTAAAGTCTATTCTGTCACCAAAGGCGGGTTCAACGTTGATATTCTTGGAGCCAGGGCATTTTGTCCTATCTCCCAGATCTCAGCTCGTTCTGTCGAAGATACCAGTGAGTTCATCGGTAAGACGCTTGATTTTCTCGTGATAGAATGTTCTGAAAACTGCCGTCGTGTTGTAGTTTCCCATCGTCAGCTGGCAGAATCCCAGATGGCTGAAAAGAAAGCGAGCGCTCTTGCCAAGCTCGAGATCGGTTCGACAGTCACAGGAACGGTCATGCGAATGACCAGCTTTGGCGCGTTCATCGATCTGGGTGGAGTCGAAGGTCTCATGCATGTTTCCGAGATCTCCTGGCATCACGTGGTCAAGCCGCAGGATATGCTCAAGGTCGGGCAGGAAGTCGAAGTAAAGATCCTTGATATCAAGGGCGACAAGATATCCTTATCCATGAAAGCCCTGCAGGAGAATCCCTTTACTCTCGCTATGTCCGAGATCAAAGAGGGTGACACGATCAACTGCCGTATCCTCAGACTGCACAATTTTGGTGCCTTTGCCGAGTTGAAACCCGGTGTAGAAGGTCTTATCCCCGTCTCTGAGATGAGCCGTAACCGTAATGTCGGTCATCCCCGCGAAGTTCTGAAAGAAGGCGATTACGTCGAAGTTCAGATCCTCAGGATCGATCAGGACACTCAGAAGATATCTCTTTCACTCAAAGCCCTGCAGGAAGATCCTTGGGACAAGATCGATGAAGTGGTCAGGATCGAACAGCCTTTTGAAGGCGTGGTCGAGAGCTCTACAAACTTCGGTATCTTCGTGACCATCTCTGATGGCGTGACAGGATTGCTTCCCCGTTCCAGAGTTCGTAAAACTGACAATTTCAAGACAGGCGACCGGGCTTTGCTCATGGTCACTGCCATAGATAAAGACAGCCACAGGATCACCCTGGATTACACTGACAGAACTGCCGATGAAGTCATCGAGCAGCCTCGTCAGCGTGAAGAATACTCACACGAATCCAGAAGCTTCGATCCTTCGAGAGGACCCCGCAAGAGCGGCGGACGTGGACGCAGTGACGAAGAATGGCGTAAATATGCCAATCAGAAATCATCCGTCAACGACGACAATCCTTTCAAAGACCTGTAGAATCGATGCAGTCCAACCAGAATCAGTTTATCAAGCTTCGTAAAGAGAAGCTGCAGAAGATACTTGCGCTGGGAATTCAGCCCTATCCGATCAAATCTTCACGCAGTCACATGATCGGTGAGGTTTTAACCGATAAGGAAAGCTGGATCGGGAGCGAGCAGGCAGTGACTCTGTGCGGACGTCTGGTGGCGATGCGTCGTCAGGGCAGGCTGGGTTTTGGGAATATCGAAGACAGCACAGGACGCGTTCAGATCTATGTTCAGCAGGATCTGACAGGTGTCGAGAACTACGAGATCTTCAAGCTTTGCGACGCGGGTGACTTCATTCAGGTGAAAGGAACCATGTTCTTCACCCAAGCCGGAGAATACTCCATCAAAGCCAATGAAGTGACTCTGCTCAGCAAGAATATCCGTCCCCTTCCTGCCGTAAAAGAGAAGGTCGTGGATGGTAAAACCATCAGATACGACGAGTTCGCTGATATAGAGCTTCGCTATCGTAAAAGATATCTTGATCTGCTGTTGAATCCTGATCACAGGCGCGTGTTTGAAATGCGCTCCAGGATCATTGCTTCGATCCGCAGATTCATGGATGGTCATGGCTATATTGAGGTCGAAACGCCTACATTACAGCCTCTCTACGGTGGCGCGAATGCCCGTCCTTTCATGACTCATCACAATACTCTCGATGTCGATCTCTATCTCAGGATCGCCACGGAGCTATATCTCAAACGCCTGATCGTGGGTGGATTTGAGCGAGTTTATGAGATCGGCAAGAACTTTCGCAATGAAGGCATGGATCGTACACACAATCCTGAATTCACTCTGATGGAGTTCTACGAAGCGTATTCTGACCTTAACGGGATGATGGATATCTGCGAAGAGCTTTTCAGGCACATAGCCTCTGAGGTCATCGGGAAGGATGTCTATCGCTACAACGGTCATGATATCAATATCACGCAAGGCTGGAGACGGGCAACGATGACAGAGCTTGTCTCGCAGTATTCGGGTGAAGACTTCTCTGCTTGGGATCTTGACAAGGCTCTGGTCTTTTGTCAGGATCATAAGATCGAAGTACCTCAGGGTGCAGGGATCGGCAAGATCATAGCCATCCTGTTCGAGCACTATGTGGAAGCCAAGCTGATCCAGCCTACCTTCGTCTGTGATTTTCCCAAGGAGATCTCGCCTCTGGCAAAAGCCAAGCCGGATAATCTCCTGCTCGCGGATAGGTTTGAGCTCTTTATCGCCGGCAATGAATTTGCCAATGCCTTCAGCGAACTCAATGATCCACTCGATCAGAGAGAACGTCTTGAAGCACAGGCAAAGCTCAGAGCTATGGGTGATGACGAGGCGAACGTCGTGGATGAGGATTTCCTCGAAGCTCTGGAATATGGCATGCCGCCTATGGGTGGTCAGGGGATCGGGATCGATCGTCTGGTCATGCTATTCACCGAGAACGATTCCATCAAGGAAGTCATCCTGTTCCCGCAGATGAAGCCGGAAGTATAACACAATCAAGATATTAGAATAGTCTCATGAGGAAGCAGTTTTGCTTCCTCTTTTCATATCCCCTGCTTTCTTTATGCTATACCGTATGCTTGCCGTATGCTGTTCGAACGCTTCCTGAACGCTTCCCGTATAGAATGCGTCCGGCATTCACTATCCACTCGTCTGCCTTAGGGGACTCAAAAGACGAGGACACCAAGAGCGGGGAAGGGAGTAAGCCAGTTAATAAACATTCTTGCCTTTTTCCTTGACCATAGAACTGAGTAGTAAAACCTGACCCAATCTGACAGAATATAGGGGATGAAGAAAGCACATGAGCATAATTGAGATCATAAACCTCTTTGGAGGATTGGCACTATTCCTCTTTGGTATGGCAAAAATGTCCGACAATCTCCAGGCTGTTGCCGGAAACGAGATGCGGAAGATCCTCAAGAAGATCACAGATACTCCGTTTAAGGGAGTACTCGTTGGAATGGGAGTGACGGGCATCATCCAGAGTTCATCGGCTACAACGGTTATGCTGATCGGACTGGTTAACGCTGGAGTCATGTCCCTTAATCAGGCGATCGGTGTGGTCATGGGTGCCAATATCGGTACGACAGTTACGGCGCAGTTGATCGCTTTCAACATCGGCAAGTTCGCATATGGCATCATCATCGTGGGCGTCACGTTCCTCTTCATCAAGAAGAGCCGGGCGATGGAGAAATGGAGCTCGATCATTCTGGGTTTCGGTCTGCTGTTCGTCGGACTCAATGTAATGTCAGCTTCGGTCGAACCTCTGAAGAATTCAGTCACGGCACATAATCTCATGGTGAATCTCTCGACCAATCCGATCCTGGGCGTAATGACAGGTGCATTGTTTACCATGATCATCCAGAGTTCCTCAGCCTCAGTTGGTATCGTGATGGTTCTGGCAGGTAATGGGCTGATCCCCTACGAAGGAGCGATCTACCTTATCTTCGGCGATAATATCGGGACAACGATCACAGCCTGGTTGGCTGGCTTTGGAGCAAATAATACGGCAAAGAGAGTCGCTGTCGTACATACTATGTTCAACGTGATCGGAACGATCATCTTCGGTACTTTGACGTATCTGGGCATCTACCCAGTGATCGTGGATTGGGTGACCCCGGGCGATGTTTCCCAAGGTCAGGCGATTGCCAGGCATCTTGCCAATGCTCATACTCTCTTTAACGTTTTTAATACGATCCTGTTCCTTCCCTTTACCGGGTTTCTCGCTGTCATGGCAAAGAAGATCATCCCCAAGGATTCAATTGACAGCATCTCACTTGGTGAGCCAAAACACCTGAATTACCACCTGATCAGCGATCCTGAACTGGCAGTCGATCAGTCCATCAAAGAGATGCGGGAAATGCTCAAGCTGGTCAAGATGAGCATGGCAGTCTCTTATGAGGCATATAAGGAACGGAACTATAAGAAGCAGACCCGGGTGGCAAAGATCGAGAACGCCATCGACAGCTTGCAAAAGGAGATAACTCTCTATCTGGTAGCTGTCAATGAACGAACCAATTCTGATATCGTCATTCAAAGGATACCTGCTCTGCTGCACACGGTCAATGATATCGAGAAGATGGGCGATTTTACGGAAGAGATCAATAAAATACTAAATACCCAGATCATCTCTCAGAAAGTACCGATGAGTGAGGAATTCGAGAAGATCATTCACGATCTGAATGATAAGCTGATCTATATGCTGGATCTGAGTATAACCTATCTGGATAATTTTGATTCAGAATGCACATTCAAGATCATCGAACTGGAAGGCAGGATCAACGAACAGCATTACAACGGACGTCAGTCAGTTCTGAAATCCATCCAGGAAGGTAACTGTGATCCCACTAGCGGTTTAAACACGATAGACTTTATCGATGCAGTTGAGGAAATGGCTGACAAGATGAAGAATCTGGTCAAAGCCGGTGGATACAACTTTGTTTACGATCCCGTGGATGAACACGGAAGTAAACCGCATGACCTTACGGGTGATGATGAAGACTAAAAAATGTCTTTGACAAGAATAGAGCCTTGCAGATACTATGCATCAAAGATTACAAAGGGGATAAGTGCCTGAATATGAAGCTGTTTGAGACTCACGCCCACTTGGATCTTCCGGACTTTGACAGTGACCGGGAGTCCCTCATCACCAAATGTTTTAGTTCGGGAATCGAGTATATCATCAACGTCGGGTTCAACAAAGAGACTTCGCTCTCCTCGCTGGAGCTCGCCAAGAAGCATCTGCATATTTTTGCAACGGTAGGTTTCCATCCTCATGACGCGACCGATTTCGATGCCGAGATCATCAAGCGCTTGGCACGCGAGAAGAAGGTTGTCGCCATCGGTGAGATCGGGCTGGATTTCTTTCGTAACCTTTCTCCTTTCACGGTCCAGCGGGATGTTTTCCGCAATCAGGCGCATCTGGCGGTCGAATATGATCTACCGGTCGTCATTCATGACCGTGAAGCGCATCAGGAATGCTACAATATTCTGCGGGAGGAAGAAGTCAAAGAAGCTGTCTTTCATTGCTTTTCCGGGGATATAATCTTTGCCCAGCAAGTCCTTGATGCCGGCTGGATGATGTCTTTCACGGGTTCAATCACTTATGCAAATTCACAGCTGGAAAACGTCATCCGCATCGTACCTATGGACAGATTCATGATCGAAACAGATTGTCCTTACCTGCCGCCACATCCTCATCGTGGCAAAAGAAACAGCCCCTTGTATTTGGACCTGATAGCGGAGAAGATCGCCGGGATCAAAGGCATCTCTCCCAACGAAGTTGCGGAAGCAGCTTTCAACAATGCTTACCGGTTCTTCAGAATACCTCCGGATCCGGTAAAACCCACACACCATAAAGCAGGACACAAGAAATGAATAAAGCCTTAATGATCGTTGGCTTATGCCTGATCGCTGTTATGCAGCTCTCCGCCGGGAACTCGATCTTCTCTTATGATGGTTACCCGGTCCAGTTCTTCGGAAGAGATATATACAGTCTGGGTATGGGCGACACCGGAGCTTCCGATATCTTCCGCCCCAATAACGGCTATGCCAATCCCGCTCTGCACAACACCTCAAACAGTACCATGTTCGCTACTGGGATCATCCTTGGATACACTCGTTATGCCTCACAGAGCGATTCTCTGGGGACAAAGAAGTTTACTGACAACTCCCTGGATTTTCCCTATTTCAGCATGAACATCCCCTACAAGAGGCACAGGTTTGGCTTCCAGTTCAATTCCTATGCTTCAGGCTGGGTGTCGAACCAGACTACGTTCTCCGATTCCCTGGAGAGAACCAATATCACGGAGAAGCAGGAAATGGACCGCTATCTCTATCGGGCGGATCTTATCTATAGCATTAAGCTGGGAGGTTTGAGCCTCGGAGTCAGCGGCAATTATTACTTCGGTCATGAAACAAGGACTTTTGTCCAGGAGTCAAACAGCGGAGTATTCAACACCCGTGAAAAGCTGGCACGCTCTTACAAGAATCCGGCTGTGACTTTTGGTATTCTTGATTCAGGTTCCTGGTACTCCGTTGGAATGCATTATTCACCTGCTCACACGCTCAAGGGTGAATCACAGAGATCGTCAATTCACGAGACAGAACCCGCGACGGATTATGAATACAAGATGCCCGGGCATTTTTCCGCCAGCGCGACCTTTATCCCCAAAAAGAACTACAAGATAGCCACAGACCTCACCTATGAGGACTGGACTGATATATCAGCAGATTATACCCAAAGCTACAAAGTTGGAGTGGGTTTTGCCTACGAACCGGCTCAGGATGTTTATAAAAGTTTGCTTGCCTCCCTTCCCCTGAGGGGCGGGGTCTCCTGGCGAAAACTGCCATTCAAGGATAGTACAGACAAAGAAATTGACGAGCTTGCGCTTAGCCTCGGGCTGACCTTTGCTTTAAAGCGTGACGTCAATCGTATCGATCTCGGATTGCAATACACCAAGAGAGGGAATCTTAGCGTCAATCATCTCAGTGATGATTCTGTGATGTTGATGGTTGGTTTTACCGGGTTCGACATCCTGAGTAAGTCACCCGATAGAAAAGCACCACGGGATATTCCTGTCAAAGAGGACACCGAGGAATGGTAATCAACTGGAGGGAACCAAGGGACAGCTCTGAGGATCTGCTGAAACAGATCCTCGCTCACAGGGGTATAGGTGGAGACGATCTGATACCCGGTCTGGAACTGCTGCCTGATGAGGCTCTGTGCGCCAATATCGACAAGGTTGCGGAGCGTATCCGCCAGGCTTTGTACAGAAACGAATCCATGGTCATTTTCGGGCATGACGACCCGGATGGGGTGACCAGCACATACATTCTCTATCAATATCTGAATTCCTGCGGTTACCAGAAACACCATTACTTTATCCCTAACCGCAATCTGGAATCGCATGGCATTCAACAATCCGTGATCGATTATGTCCGTGAGGGAGGGTTCAAACTTCTGATCACGGTCGATAACGGGATCAGCGCCTGGCAGGGAGTGACGGAACTGAACGCGCTTGGCTGCGAGGTCGTGATAACAGATCATCACCTGGTCCAGCCCGACCAATTGCCTCCTGCCTACACGATCATGAATCCCCAGTTACCAGAATGTCAATATCCTTTCAAGGCTTTATCCGGTGTTGGCGTGGCACTGATCCTGATCCGCTATCTGAGCAGGATACTGGAACATCCCGTACCGCCTTCCAGTTACTTCTGGGCAGCGGTTGGATCGATCGCGGATAAAGTCCCCATGATCGGCGTTAATCGTCGCATAGTTCGCTTCGTGCTCGATAACTGGGATATTATTCCTGATTACACGATCGAGTTTCTGATCCGTAACTACCCCCGGATAAACAGCCGCACGGATATATTTAACTTTATGGTCAATACTTCCCGTCTGATCGCAAATGGCAGAGAGCCGGGAGGACAGCATACAGCGCTGAGATTCATGCTTCAGGTTTCGGACGAGAAAGCTGAGCTATTCCAGGATCTCGAGAAGCAGAAAAACCTCTGGGAACATGAGCTAAACAGCGTTTTCGGATTCATGGACATTCTTCTGAACGGATTTTCCGGTAGTTCCTTTGTTTACTTCGACGACGAGGACGCCATTCCCTATAATCTTTTGGGAACCGCGGCAACCTATGTCGTAAACAACCTTGGGATCCCCGCGATCATGCTTAAGCTGCACAATGGCGTTATGGTATGCGAGGGGCGTTGTTCCGAAGGGATCAACATGGTCTCCGCCTTTACCCATTGTAAAGAACACCTTATCCAGTACGGTGGTCACGCCAAAGCTGCGGGATTCTCCATGCTGCCCGAAAAGTACGATGATTTCCTTGATTGTTATTCGGAGTATATCTCGGCTCAGACCAGTACAGACACAGAACCTGAGGTTAAGGAAGTTGACGCGGTGATCGTTCCTGATGATCTTACGCCGGAGAACTGGGAAAAGCTGGAGATCCTTCTCCCCTGGGGAATGAAGAATCCTGAACCGGTTTTAATGCTGAAGAACTGCTCCATGCAGGAGCTAAGGGCGAAAGTCGAGATCGAGAACGGCAACCATCCCGGTAACTTCGGACAGCAATACCAGATCGTCGTTACCTGGAAGTCGCCACAACAGGTCAGGATCCTTGATTATCACAAGGTGTAGGCTGGAGAGCTGATGCCATTCTCAGCAATGAGCGAAACTATCCGAAAGTCTATCCATATCAGTTCGCTGATCATCCCCTTGACCTACAAGTATATCATCACTTTCGAAAGACAAAAGCTAGCTTTCTTTCTACTTCTGATCGCCTTGATCATCTCGCTTGCCATCGAGTTTGGCAGGTTCTGGCAGAAGTCATTCCGGAAGAATTTCATGAGGCTCTTCGGCTTGATCCTTCGTAAACACGAGTGGAAAGACTTCACTGGCGCTACCTATCTGATCTTTTCCAGTATGTTGTGCGTGGCGTTTTTCAGACCGGATGTGGCTTTCTGCGCTATGGCATTCGTCTCTATCGGCGATACCTTTGCCGCAATGATCGGGATAAACTTCGGCAAGCGGAAGTTCCTCGGCATGAACAAATCGCTTGAAGGCAGCATCGCTTGTTTCTGCAGCACCTTCATCTTTGCGCTTATTTTTGGATTGCACCCCATTGTCGCAGTAGTTGGCGCTCTTGCGGCAGCTCTGGCGGAAGTCTGGAACATCCCCGTTGACGACAATGTAAAAATTCCCCTGATCTCCGGTATAGCCATGACTTTCATGGGGATCATCATTTAGAGGGTATTATGTTGATAAGTTTCGTCATTCCCGTGCTCAATGAACAGGATTCGCTCGAACAGCTTACCGGTGAGATCATTACCAATGTCGCCGGCAGAGACTACGAGATCATTTTTATCGACGATGGCTGTCGCGACAACAGCTTTGCCATCATGAACCGGCTTGCCTCAGAGAACCCCAGGATCAAGATCATCAAATTCCGCCGCAATTTCGGCAAAGCAGCCGCGCTGCAGCATGGGTTTCAAGCCTGCAAAGGCGATATTGTCTTTACCCTGGATGCTGATCTTCAGGATAACCCTGTCGAGATAGACCGCTTTATCGCAAAGCTGGACGAAGGTTATGACATGGTTTCAGGCTGGAAGGAAAAACGTCATGATCCCCTGCATAAAACCATCCCTTCTAAGCTGTTCAACTATGTCACAGCCAGGACGTTCAGGTTAAAACTTCGGGACTACAATTGTGGTTTCAAGGTTTATCTCGCACCTCTGGTCAAAGAACTCAATCTCTATGGCGAGATGCACCGGTATATTCCTGCCCTGGCAAACGCGCTGGGTTACCGCATCGGGGAGATCGCTGTCGCACACCGTGCCCGTCAGTTTGGCAAATCCAAATATGGTTTTGAACGCTACTTACGCGGGTTCTTCGATCTGCTCACGGTCAAGATGGTCACCCAATATATAAAGAGTCCGCTCTACCTGTTTGGCAGGATCGGGATCTTTTCCGTCGCCCTGGGTACACTGCTCAGCCTCTATCTGGCGATACTGAAGCTTTTCTTTCACCAGCCTTTGTACAACAGACCGCTGCTGTTTTTGGGTATGCTTCTGATCCTGACGGGATTCCAGTTCATCTCCCTGGGATTGCTTTCGGAACTGATCATCAACCGTGTTTCGCCTTCGCGGCTGCCAATCTCGATCGAGACGACCGTTAACCTTGAACAGACAGGGGAGGATCTCGTTAAGAACCGTGAACAAACTTGATCGCTTCTTTCTGACAAACTATCTGAAACATCCAAAGCGCAATCTCTTGCGCTTTAGTTTCATATTCATGGTTCTCGGGATCATCGTTTCTGTCGGGATCCTCAGTGCGGGTCTGAACCTCTTCGAAGGCTATGAACGCACTCTAAAGAGCGTGCTTCTTGATTCCTTTGCCCATATCAATATCCAAAGCAGCAACAACGAGTATCTCACTGAATCGCAGTATAATAGCGCTATGTCCATGTTAAAGGGCGATCCCCGCTTTCTCAATGTCAGCCCGACCATCTCCTATTCCGCGATGGTGCAGGAAGGTTCGCAAGTGAGGGGCGCCTTGATTCGTGGCTTTGACTTCTCCCTATCATTCCCATATCATCCCTATATCATTCCGTTAAACACAGGACTTGATACCGGAGAGATATTCGTAGGTTATCATATGGCTAAGGAGTTAGGCAAAAGCATCGGAGATACGATCAGGGTGGTCTATCCCCAGCTGGACCGGATCAGCGCTCTGGGGCTGTTCCCCAGTGAATATCCATACAAGATCAAAGGTCTTTACAGGTCAGGCTATTACGAATTTGACCGCTCCATCGTGATCATGAATAAGTCCGATTGTGAGCAGATGATCATGACCTCGAACCGTTACAGCAGGATCGAGGTACGGCTCAAACCGGATTATACGGATAAAGCGGGAAGTATCGCCGATGAATATGCCGCTAAACTGGGCGGCTCATTTCTTGTTGCGCCCTGGACGATCAGCAATGTTTCGCTCTTCCGTCTCATCGCGATGGAGAAGTGGTTGATCTTCATCATCTTCAGCTTCCTGGTGCTGATCGCGGGATTGAATGTCGTCAGTGCGGTGATCACCATCATCATCGATAAGAAGAACGAGATAGCGATCCTGAAAACTATCGGAACGGACGATCGATCTATTCAGAGGATGCTCTACTATCGCATTGCTCTGGTCGCTTTCGCTGCGATCGTTCTGGGCTTGATCTTTGGTTTGTTGCTCTCTGTTATCGTCGTAAATCAGAATTTCTATACGCTCAAGGGAGATGTCTATTTTATTGACAAGCTTACTGTTTACGTCTCCCCATTCAACCAGTTGATCATCTTCTCCGTTTCGGCATTGCTGATCATGCTCTGTATCAGCATACCTCTGCGCAGGATCAACAAACTTGAGATCATCGAACTCATCAGAAATCCATAAGGAGAACGCTTGAACATACTATCAGCCAGGAATTTGGCAAAATCATACAAGGACAGTGACCGGGTCATCGAGGTTCTTAAAAACGTCAGCCTCGACATCAAAGAAGCCGATCTGATCTGCATAACCGGCAGGTCTGGCTGCGGGAAAAGCACTCTCCTGCATATTCTTGGTCTCCTCGATAATCCCGATAAGGGGAAGCTTGTCTTTGAAGGCAAAGAGGTCACTTCCTCATCCAAAGAAGCGTCTGCGATCAGGAACAAAGATCTTGGCTTCGTCTTCCAGTTTCATTATCTGATCGAAGATCTCAGCGCGGAGGAGAATGTCGCGCTGCCTATGATCATCAAGGGTAGTACCCGTCCGGAAGCGATCCGGAAAGCCCGGCAACTGCTGACCCGGTTTGGCTTGGCAGACAGAGCGACCCATTATTCCAATCAACTCAGCGGTGGAGAGCAACAGCGTGTATCCCTTGCCAGGGCAATGATCAACGAACCCCGGATCATTCTCGCGGATGAGCCTACAGGTAATCTCGATCCGCAGAAAAGCTCGGAGATCTGGGAAGTTATCGTCAATCTGAACAAGGAATTGGGGCAATCATTTGTGATCATCACCCACGATAAAGAGCAAGCGCGTTTGGCGCGGCAAACATATGAACTGGATAATGGAGTTCTCGATCTGATCTCCGGGTAAACTCATGAAGCGTCCCAAACGGTTCTTATCTCTGATTCTGATCCTGCTGGTCATCAATACCGCGTTCTTTATTGCCTGGTATGGATTTGACCTCCCGGGAAAGATCAAGGATATCGCCGTCAGGGAGCTTGGCAAGGCTTTGGGTGGGAAGGCTAACCTCAAAGAGCTCAGCGTCGGAGAGAAGCAGATCCTGGCTAAGGATCTTAGCTTCACCGCTAGGGATGGAAGCTTACGCTTTCGGATCGAACACATCAGGGTTCGCTACAATCTCCTCAAGCTGATCTTTACGGGATTCAAGCTGAAAAACCTCCTGGATAAAGTGGAGATCGTTAATCCCGAAGTAACCTTGAATATCGTGCCAAGGGTCAAAGAGAAGAAGTTCAAGGCACACAAGGAATTCAAACTTCCGGATGTAAGCAGATATTTTCACCAGCTTGATCTCAAGAATGGCACTTTTGATTTTAAGGGGCAGTTCCCCTTGAAGATCATTAATCATGGGAATCTGGATCTATCGGAAAAACTGACTAATATCAACATCTCCGCTGTAAACACGCGTAAAACGGAGATCGATCTCCGGGCGAACAGCAGCTCAGGGGGACTGATCAAAGCTCAGGCGAGTTTGGATAAAGGCAGGCTGGCATTCAGCACAATCGATATCTCAAATCTGTCACCAGAATACGCGAACCATCCTGACGTAAGGGATTTCCATACGGAACTGAATATTGCTCTTACCGCAAGTCAGGCAACAGCGGAATCTCAGATCCTGTTCGACGGACAAGCATTTATCTGGAACACAGGAGCGAACTTCCTGGATAAGTATCAGGTCTTGATCCCTTATGTTTCAGTTTCTTACAACGGTAATGACCTGATCACCGATATGACCACAGCGTCAATCGGTAGTAGCAGCCTATCAGCCAACGTCCACCTTGAAGGGCTGAACTCTGAGCCTACGATCAGCGGAACGGCGCAGCTTGAAGCGATCGATCTGGCAATGGCAGATCCTTCACTGAAGGGCATTGTCACTGCTCAGGTTACCGCGGAAGGAAGCCTCAAGGACCCTGTCCTGAAGCTCAAGGCGGATTCGGATAATGTCCGCTATGGCGATATCACAGTTAGTGCTATCGCTATGGAAGCGGAGTACGCTGACGACATGGTCACTTACGACCTGACCAAAGCGAGATGGGATAATCAGACCTTTTCCACTCAAGGCATCGCAGATCTTAAGCTCAGGCAGTTGACCGGTACCATGCAAACCGTGCCGATCGAGCTTTATGGGAAGGAACTTGTCGCTTCAGGAAAGATCGATTATACAGCTTCCTTGTATGAGAAGCTGCCGGAGATCACTGTTGCGTTGAATGACGTGAGCCTTGTTTATGGGCTTTTAGAGCTTTCAGGCGTGAATGGAAATGCGACGCTGATTCCTTCTACCGACCAGAATGGCAGCCAGAGTTACTTCGTCAACAGCACTCTCAAGAGTGATCAGGGATATGATCTTACCCTGATCGGTGACGTTCTGGATAAGAATCTGCTTCTCGATATGAGCTTTAGCGATTCCTCCCTCGAAGATATCTACGCTCTCCAGATGTTTACGGATTACCGTCCAGTCCTGAACGGGACACTCAAAGCTATCATGAGTAATGGGTCGATCACAACCAGAAGCGACCTGAATCTAGCTTTGGGTAAGGATTTCAGCTTCCATAGTGACCTCAGGATCCTGGGGAACTACGATCTTGATACCGGAGACGCGGCTCTGCATCTCAATGGATCTAATGGGGTGTTCAATGACGAGCCCGTCGATGTTCAGCTTTCGGCACAGAAGCAAGGAAGCTACATTTCCGTCAATTCCCTGAGGATTGGCGAACTCCTTTCTCTGACAGGGAAGGCTGATACAAGAGATCTTCGGGACATGACCTTCGATCTTGCGCTGACGGATGTCTCCAGTCAGACGATACGTCACTTCTATCCATCCTTCGATCCCGGTATTCCGGAGTTCTCGGGGCTCAGCATTGTCGCCAACGTCTCAAACGATCCGGAACGATTCATCGATGCCAGGATCAACCTGAGAGAATTCCTGGTCGAAGGGATCTACCCTCTTTCAGCCAAGATCCGACTGATCGGACCACCGGAAGAATGCTTGCTGACCGGAGATATCTCGAATAGCACCAGGAATCTGGTCAGGCTATCTGGAGAGGCGGATATCGGAGATAAAGTTCAGGTCAAAGCCAATGCCAGGGTCGAGAATCTCGAACCTGAGGACATCATTTTCAGTTCTCCGGTGAGTGGTTCTGTCAGCGGTATCGTCTCAGCGGAATATACAGACTTCCTGGGAATGATCACCAAGCCTGTCCTGAAAGCGGATGTGCACGTGAAGGATCTGAAAGCATCCGGCGTCGATGTCGATCAGATCGATCTCGTAGCCCAGCAAACCGGAACAGCTTTCAAACTGGAAACCCTCAGCGCGAGCGAACCGGGGATGTTTACCCTTTCAGGTTCGGGCGCTCTAGATTATAACATCCTCACAAACCAGTTCTTCGAGGGGACAAATACGATCAAACTGGACATTCAGGGAGAGCTTTTCGCCTGGCTGGATGATCTGGTAGATTACATCACGGACTCAGGAGGCAAATCCAGCCTCACCTGTAACATAGGAACCCTCGATGAGCAACTTACCGTCTCAACCGGTTCACTGCAGATCAAGGATGGTTTTGTTAAACTGAAAGACCAGGCGGAGCAGATCAAGAACATTAACATCTCAGGTCAGTTCTCGAACAACCGTCTGATCCTGGATAATGCCGAGATGACCATGGGGGAGGGCAAGCTGGTTCTTGCCAACCAGTTCCGCGAGGATATCAGCAATCACTTCCAGATAGGTTTTCTCGACCTGGGTGTATTTGAGCTTAGCATAGACGATCCGGGGGTGCTTGTAAACATTCCCTTGTTCACACCGCCAAGATCTCTTTCGAACGTCTCGCTGAAGGGGCAGAACAAGCAGACTGCCACCGTCATGGGTCCTTTCGACGATATGAAGATCAGTGCTCATGCCACTGTGTCAAACGCCAGTGCCGTTTATCCTCCCAATACCGACAACCTTTTAAAGCTGATCTACACCGTGCGTGACGCGGCAACAAAGACCACCAGGGAAGAACCAGTCCCGCTGCCCTTCAGGCTTGATCTGCTCATAACGCTTCAGGATAATGTCTCCTATGTGACATATTCTACGAACTTTATCATCAATCCCGGTAGTTTTCTGCGCTTGATCTACGATGGCAACACCTGGAGTCTCAATGAGGCAAATTTTACCTCCGAAAGCGGTACCATAGATTTCTTTGGCTCGGTATTCGAGAACCAGTCCCTCGACGTTTATATCCACG
>DAOPZE010000056.1:0-16095 GCA_035353255.1 Candidatus Cloacimonadota bacterium | reverse complement strand
ATCTGCAGGATATATCCAGCCAAAGGGAACCATGAGCGCGATAAAGCTCTGTTTCTGCAGAACTTCCCATATCTCGAGGGTAATACCTGGTACACAGTCGATCATGATTCGCTGACCTGTATCGTTCTGGACACGACATCCGACCTGAAACCGGGATCGGAGCAGTATAGCTGGCTCAGAGGAGTTCTGGCGGGATTGACAAAACCGGCGTTGCTCTTCATGCATCACCCCGTCTTCAGCAGCGGAATGCATGGGGATGAGCTGGGTCTGTCACTGTTTCTTCCTGATCTCCTTTCCAAAAGCAGGGTCATCGCTGTCTTCAGCGGACACGATCATGCCTACGAGAGATCGGTCTTTGGCGGCGTGACCTATGTCGTCACGGGGGGTGCGGGTGGTACTCTGCGGGAAGCATCCCGGGAAAATCCTTATCGTGTTTGTTTCAATGCGGTTCATCATTACCTGATCGCGGATGAATTTGCCGACAGGCTGGATTTTAGTGTGTACTCGCTGACCGGAGAATTGATCGACAATTTTTCCATACCCTACAGCAAATAACCGGATAATAACATTTACAATTACCTACGTCAAATCCCTTTTCACATCTGATATAATATCAGTATCTTAGCGGCATCATTCCGGTATCATTTCCTGTAATGACAGGATATGATACCGGGAAGATACCGGAATGATGCCGGGATATTCAGCTTAAATTTGGAGCTTAGCGATATGCCCGATCACTTCATGAGCTGAAGCATGGCAAAGAAATGGCAGATGCTTCCGCCAAGGACAAAGAGATGCCAGATCGGATGGTGATAGGGGAGCTTTTTCCAGGCATAGAAGACGACGCCCAAAGTGTAGCTGATCCCCCCGATCAGCATCCATCTGAGGAACGCGGGATTGGTCGCTTCCTTGATGGGATTTATCGCGATCAGGACCATCCAGCCCATAAGAACATAGATCAGAGTGGAGAAGAGCTTAAACTTGCCCATGGCGAATATCTTCATGTTTATGCCCAGGATCGCCAGAGCCCAAACGACGCCAAAGAGCGCCCAACCCCATCCGCCACGGATCGTGCCTATCATTACAGGCGTGTAAGTTCCCGCTATCAACAGGAATATGGACGAGTGATCCAGGATGTGGAAGAATTTCTTTACCCGGGGCTGTGGGAAGGCATGATAGAGGGTCGATGAGAGGTAGAGGATGATCATGGTCGCGCCATAGATGCTGTAGGAGACTACCTTGAAGGCGTCTGAGCGTTTGGCGGCAAAGACGACCAGAATGACCAGTGCGGCGATCGAGAGGCCGACTCCGGTTCCATGCGTGATACTATTGGCAATTTCCTCTCCGAGGCTTTGTTTTTGGGAGAGGGGTATCCTGTCTAGAAAGCGTTCTTTGTCTTTCTTTTTACTCACTTTTAGTCCTTTGCTGATAAATTCGGTATATCTCGTCTTCCAGTTGGGCGGGAACGAGATTCGAGATCGATCTTGATTCCTTTATGTATTGCCTGATCCGGGATGAGGAGATGTCCATGGGAGTCGTTCGCAGGATGGTGCACCTGATCCCGGAACAAGCTTCCGTGGATATCTCCCAGCCTGGACGCGGGATGATCAAAAAATGGATATGCTCTTTGAGCCAGAGAAAGTTGTGCCACTTGTCGAGTTTGGCAAGGTTGTCGCTACCGATAACGAAGCAGAAGCATTTGCCGGGGTGATCCCTCATGATCTTCCGGAGCAATTCGTCAGTGTAGCCGGAGCCATCTCTATCAGTGTCCCAGAGCTCAAAGCGGGGTTGAGAGGCGATCGCGCGGCTGATCAGAGAGAATCTCTCCTCAAAGGACAGAACCACGGTCTCACGCTTGAAGTTATGCCTTCCGTTGGGGAGGAATACGACTTTTGCGACTCCGGACAGAGAGAGGATCTCTTCCGCGAGATGCAGATGCCCGGTGTGAATCGGGTCAAAGCTCCCACCGAGAAGGGCTATGCTGCCTGTCAGGAGGTCATTGGTCATGTGTCGGGCTTATTTGAGCTTCTGGCTTAGCTTCCGGGTCTCTTTGGAATCCGGGTATTTATCCTGAAGCGCAAGGAGGTGGAGCTTCGCTCCATCGATGTTTTTCTGTTCCCTGAGGATCTTTCCGGAATAGTAATGCGAAAGGCGGTCGAGTTCATCGGTGTTGCCCAGTTCGGTGACCTCTGAGAAATACATCAAAGCGGAGCTGTAGTCCTTCATCATGTAATAGATGTAGCCATTGAGATACTTCTTCTGGATAAGCTTGAATTGGGCTTTGCGAACGTATTCTACTGCCTGTGAATACATGGGATCAGAGGGGTATTTCAGGACGAAATTGCGAAACGCGTCGATGCAATTGAGCGTCAAAGTCTGGTCATATTGGGCTGGAAGAGATTCCTCGTAGTAGCAGACAGCGATCTGATACATAGCTCTATTCACATCAGTATGCTGAGGGAAGGTCTTGGTGAATTGCTCATAGCGCTGACGGGCGTCCGTGAAACGGTTTACGGCAAAATAGCTGTCCGCGAGACGCATCAGAGCGTATGCTGTCTGTCCGGATTTGCGCTCGAAGGATACCTCGTCGTAGAGGACTGCGGCACGGGCATACTTCTTGGCGTTAAACAGGGAATCAGCCGCCGCGACCTTGTCCGTAACGTCCTTGTAAACAACGTTGCGGCTGCAGGCAGTCAGTCCCATGATGATGAGGGTCACGATTATCAGAGATCTCTTCATTAAATCAATCCTTGTCGGTTATTGTGAGGTCCACAGTAGAAAAACGAGTGAGGCAACTGCCAAAGAGGCAAAAAGTGGCTCAAACCAGCGTAGTTTAGGGCTTCTTTTGCGATCGGCATCGGGAACATCCCGGACGATGGAAAACTCATCCATGGTCTTGAGCTGATAGTCAGGCAAGCTGATCTGTTTGATGATAAAGCGGTTAACTTGGCGTTGATCTTGTTTGTAGGAGAGGAAACTCTTGCGATCCACGACGTCCCAGCTGACTTCATTGGAGATCTGGACAAGCTTTGCCCGGCTGAGATTGTATTTTTTGAGGTCGTAAGTCGTAAGTTCCGGATAGGCATTCAGGGAATCGGTTGGTACCTCCGGGGACTGGGCATCCTGCATCACCTCTCTGATATCCGCGCCTTGCGAGAGCAATGCGCTACGCAGAGAAGGATCGAGCACGGGTGTCCATTCCCCGGCGGTAAGTTCTATGAATATCGGTTCTGAGACGTCAATGACTTCCGTGATGCGTGCCGTCACCTCTTCGATATCGGCTTTCGCGATCGCCGCGGAAAGCTGGCAACCCACGGAAAGGGTCAGGATCAGCAGAACCAGGACTTTGTGCATTCGGAGCTTACTTGAATCCCTTGATCAGTCTGTCCACCAGCTTCATATTCGTATAATCCGGGTGGACGTTCTTGAATTCGCTAAGCTCGGTCTTTGCCATAGCGACATCGCCGAGATTGGCGTGGCACATGGCGATCTTGATCTGAGCGTCTTTAGCTTTGTGGCTCGTGGTGAAGTTGTCCGAAACATACTGGAATTGACGGATGGCTTTCTCGTAATTCTTACCGGCATAGTAGCTTTCGGCGATCCAGTAATAGGCGTTCGGGGTCAGTTCATGATCAGGATATGCCTTGGTGAAGGCATCGAGGCTGATGATGGCTTGCTCGTATTTGCCCTTGTCATAGTAGGCTTTGGCATTGTTGTAGCTGTTCCAGGCACGGTCTGTCCTGGCTTTGCCGACGGCAGTCTTGGAAGTCACGGCTTCAAGATCGTTCGCGACGACGATAAGCTCAGAGGCGATTCCGGTCACGTTCTGGCGAACTGCGGTGAGTTCTCCCCCAACGTCGTTCTTGGTGCTGTGCAGGGCAAGCTTCATCTCTTCCAGCTTGGAGTCCATAGCGGTGAGTTTAGCTTTGGTTTCATCACGATTGGCTGCCAGATCGGCATCGACAGAAGCAAGCGTGTTGTCCGAAGTTTCCCTGATCATCTTCTGCAGGTTGTCAATGTCTCCTTCGAGATCAGCCACGATGTTGATCACTTCCGCCATGCTCTCATGCTCGTTCTGGAGCTTGCTTTCGATCGCTTGAAGGCGACCGGCTGTATCCAGAGTGTTGCCCTGAGTATCGGTGGTTGTGCCACTATAATTTTGTTGGAGCTCAGTGAGCTTGGATTGTCCTTCCTGAAGATTGGCATCACCTGTCTGAGTGCTTCCGGTATTTTTGGAATACTTGCTGTCAATGGCGTCGAGCTTTTCCTGAGAGAGAGCGACGTTTGATCTAAGCGCTTCTATCCTCTGATCTAGGTCGATAAGGGCGTCTTCATTGAAGGTGATAGTGTTGTTCAGGTCATCTTTAAGTTCCGTAAATTCAGCTTTCTGGGCTGTTGTCACGGTGTTGATCTCAGTGATCTGATCGTTGATCTGGCCGATCCTGGTTTCCGTCTGGGCTATCTTCTCATTGGTCTGGAAGAGCTTATCTTTGGCTGCCTGGATCTCGGCATCGGTCATCTCGGAATAATCAGCGAATTCAGAGCGCATTTCTGCCAGATCTTGATTGGCTGAGCCGAGATCTTCCTTGAGAACAGCAAGTTCATCATTCAGATCCAAGAGCATCTTTTCAACTGATTGATTGTTCAGCTCGTATTCTTCACGAAGCTGATCAAGATTATCGACATTCTTCATCTGCTGGAACTCAATGCGTCCAATACGCTGTTTCTCAGCTTTGAAAGTTCGATTGCTAACACACCCGGCGAGGAGAGTAATCGCGAAGATTACAACAAGCAACTTTCTCATATTTTGCTCCTTTTCATGATTCACTACAAATCATAGATTGCTTTATTTAGTTTGAGACTAAAAATACCTTGTATCCTTTATACGTGGAATAGAGGTCTGCTTTACTGCATAACTCGTAAAGAGAGTGCATTCCCATTAGACCTGTTCCGCAATCGAGCACTTCCGCGCCGAGATTGGCAAGGATGTAAGCAATAGTACCACCACCGCCTTCATCGACCTTTCCCAGCTCTCCGCTCTGCCAGAAAACCCCGTTCTCATTGAAGATGCGGATGACTTTGGCGATGAATTCGGCATTGGCGTCGTTGCAACCTGACTTTCCACCGCTACCGGTGAACTTGGAAACACCGATACCATGGCTGAAGATAACGGCATTCTGACGCTCGTGTACGCCGGGATAGTTGGGGTCAACAGCGACGGTCACGTCACCCGAGAGGATCTGAGCGTTCATGAAAGCCTTGCGGAGTTCGACGCTGCCATTGCTCTCACCATTGTGTTCCATGAGCGAAGCGATGAAGTCCTGAATGAAGATCGAGTGCGCGCCTGTCGCTCCCTGGCTGCCAACTTCTTCCTTATCGGAGAAGTAGACGACCATTGTGCGTTTTGGCTTCGCGTCGGCGCTATCGAGCATGGCTTTCATAGCAGTATACGCGCAAATTCTGTCGTCCTGACCATATCCCACGACCATGCTGGCGTCCAGGCCGGCGTCACGGGATTTGTAGGCGGGAACAAGCTCTAACTCAGCGGAAAGGAAGTCCGGTTCAATGATGCCGTACTTTTCGTTCAGGACTTTGAGGGCGTAGGCTTTGAGCGCTTCTTTCTCTTCCGTCTCGGGCTCGATCATCCCGCTGAACACGAGGTTCATCTTCGAAGCGTCGATGGCGTCCGCGAGGTTCTTCGTGTATTGCTCCTTGCGAGCAAGGTGAGGTAACAGATCAGGAATAATGAACACGGGCTCATCATCTTTCTCACCGATGGAGACGTTCAGCAGACTGCCGTCAGCTTTGATGACCACACCGTGCAGAGAAAGGGGGGTTGAGACCCACTGATATTTCTTTATGCCGCCGTAATAGTGAGTTCTCATGCAGGCTGTGGCACTGCCGTTATCCTCATACAGCGGGTTTTGCTTGAGGTCTACGCGTGGCGCGTCGATATGAGCTGCGACCATGTTAAACCCCTTACTGATAGGCTCAGAACCGATGATCGCCATAGCTATGGTCTTGCCGCGGAAGATACTATACACACGTTTCTGCGATTTCTTACCGGTTAGTGTGGTGAATTTCGCCTTGTGCAACTGATCAACCGTGTAAGCGATCGTCTCACGCACCGTCTTCGCGCTGTCCAAAAAAGCGCGATAGTCTTTGGAAAAGCCCAGGGCTGCCTTTTGCTCGTCAGCCGAAGCATCTTTCCAGAAGTTCTTACGGTCGTAGCACACTGGTTTATTTGCTGTTTCTTTTTTCTTCATTGATTTGCTCCGTTTATCTTTTATTATTTGATTTCTTTGATTTCCAACCGTCGCTCACCCATTGGGGCTTTTACGATGGCGATCTGTCCTATCTTCTTTCCGAGGAGAGCAGCGCCGATAGGGGAGACCACTGACACTGCCATCAGGTTCTCTTCCTGGGAGAAGCTGAGTTCTTCGACACCGACGATCCGATACCAGATCTCTTCCAGAGTCTCGATATCGATCGCCAGGCAATAGGCGCCAAAGCGAACCATATCTTTAGGGATAGCAGTACTATCGATGACCTTGAGCTGCGCAGCCCTGCGTCTCAGATAGTCGATCTCGGAGTCGATGGCACGCTGACTTTCCCGCGCTGCCTTGTATTCCGCGTTCTCACTCAGGTCACCGAACTCTCTGGCAATTGCCAGGGATTTGATGACTTTTGGTCTTTCCTCGTTCATGAGGAAGCCAATGCGGCGCTGGAGTTTCTCCATGCCGTCCGAGGTGATAAATACTGTCAGATCCATATCTTATGCTTTCTTCTTCAGGATGGCGCGATGTGCGGTGACGGCTGCTTTTTTTACTCTGGCGTTTCCGCTTTTCGACCAGTTTTCCAGGATTCGTTCGAGATCGGGATGGTACTCCGTGAGCGAGCCGCAGATCAGTTCCACGATCTGGGGATCGCGATTGTTTTCATAGCTTTGCACCAGCTTGATATAGAAGTCAAAATCCAGTTTGGCAACCGTCTTGATCAGAATAACATGGTCGGCAAATGCTTCTCCCAGAGGATAATACCACTGGTGCTGATAATGACTGAAGACTTCCTTGCTCAGTTCCGGAATGCGTTTGATCAGCTTGATCAGAGTGTTCATCGCCTGATGCCGTAGCGGCTCATGCGCATCCTTACTCCAATTGTAGATGTAATTAATATACTTCTCGGGATGCTTGCGCAAGAGCGGAAGCATGACCTTGTCCATGATCGAGTTGATCTCCGGGGAGCCGGCATCCCGCATGGCTTCTTCCAGCATGGGAAGATAGACCAGAGGCTTCTTGGGGATGAGTTTACTCATTATTTGAGTAAACGCCAGATGCCCGTATTCTCCCTTTTTCTTCCAGAGATGACGGAAGAAGGGTATAAACTGCTCATGAGTTTTTCCCAGCTTCTGCACGATCGCGTTGGCGACGTGTATGATCACATCGTGAGGGATCTTACCATTGACCCTTTCCGGATAAGCTATAAAGATAATCTCAAAATCATAGTCTTTATTCGGCAGCTTCGTGCTCAGGTAGTCCGCGGTATCCTTGTTCAACCTCTCTTTCCAGTCTATGGTAAGCATCTATCTCTCCTTATCTTTATATTTATTCTCAGATATCACGGATCGCATCTGGCAATAAACTGTCAAGGGAAAAATGCACCAACGCACTCCCTGCTTAGCGCACAGCAGATTAGCTCCTCCAGCGCAGGTTCTCTGACTCGGTGAGAGACTCCGGAGGATTCAGAAAGGGGTGATGGCTGTCCGATTCTTACTTCCGATACTTCTCAACCCATTTCAGCTCAGGTTTTTCCAGCAGTGAATGCCAGAGATACTTCTCGATCTTTTCTCTCAGACTGTCATCGATGCCCCTTGCCACGGGATAGTAGCGGGAATTGAGGATGTGATCCAGCAAGGTGACGGTCGCCTCATACACATCTTGAAGGCCATAGGGACTGGCGTTGCGCGCTTTATCATCTTCCGTGTGGCAGTAGAAGAGACCGCTTCCGCCGACTCTGGCGAGGTTGAGAGAAGGCACTTCGTAGGTGGAGAATGGCATGCAGTCGCTGCTATAGATATTTAGCGTTTCTGAGAAGAGCATGCCGTTTTCTTTGAGCAATCCCCCAGCGTATCCCATAAGTTCTTTGGTGCCAAGGACAAACATGACGTTCCGCCCGATAGGATCTCCAGCCAGATCGACGTTTATCACCAACTTCAGGCGAGCTTGGATTTCTTCTTCATGCGCCTTCGCATAGGCAAAACTGCCCAACAGCCCCAATTCCTCACCTGAAAACCAGATGATCCTGAGGTCTCGTTCCGGCTTGTGTTTGCTGAAATATTCCGCGGCTTTGAGCAGACAAACACTGCCTCCACCGTTGTCGCAAGCGCCGTGAGAACGAGCGACAGTGTCATAGTGCCCCACGAGGAGTGTCAAAGAACTCTCATTTCCTTTGCCCTTGATATCGACAACGATGTTATGAGCCGTCTTCTTCTCCGTTTTCTGCCTGATCTCCAGCTTGATCATCCTGCCATCGTGTTTCATGAGTTTCTCCGCAAAATCGTAGCTGATCATGACGATGGGGAAGATCTCCTTCTTATCACGGTTCTGCCTGTGTGAGAAGGAATAAGCCTTCTTGAGCGGGGAGGATATCCCGATGAAGGCTTTGACCCCGGAATTCTCATAGAGCTCATAGATCCTGCGGTCGCTGTGATAAAAGAGCACGATCTTGTCTTTGTACATGCCCGGATTGAGCATTAGAGCGTCAGCATTCTCTAAGAAGACCATTTCGCCTTCTATGACGCAGTCTCCGCAGAGTCCATAGGGGGTTGCTTCCCATTTTCTTTCTCCTACAGTGACGATCGCTGTGCCGGATTCAAATCCGTTCAGCTCGAATGATTCCAGGCCGGGCTCGAGCCCCAGGGTCCGCAGATGTTGGCTGATGACCCCGATCCCTTTTTTCTCTCCTTCGGTTCCCGCAAGGCGTTCAAAATCCAGACTTTTAAGCAATTGATAGAGATTCATGATGACTCCTGATGTTCATTTATAGTAATATTGTCATTGATCCGCTGTATAAGTTCTCTCGCCCGTCCCGGATCGATCCAGATATGCTGCGATCCGGCTGAATATGTAATACACTTCTTCATCCGAGAGCCCCGATCCCAGATAGTAAACGCCGTCCATACTCTTGATCACGACTCCTTTCGAACGGTGGAATCTCCCAATCAGCGACATCAACCGGCTATCAGGAATCCCCCGGGCAAGATCACTGTTTCGCTGTTCCGCGGATCTTCCGCGTTGGACGGAATAATAGGCAGATTCGGCAGTATTATAGTCCACAGCGACGATTCTATCCCGCGCAATGAACTTCCTGTCGTTGGCTTTATTGCCGCCGTTATCCAGAGAGATCCCTTCCCTGTCGAGGGACACCTGCATCTGCTTACTTGAAGATCTGCGTCTGCCTGCTATCACTGTGATCAGGGGGATCACGATAAAGAAGACCAGAAAGAAGCCTCCGAAGGCCATCTGCACAACGACCGGCGTATCGGTTTGCCGAAAGATACCGAAAAAGATTCTGCCAAAAACGATCAGCATCAGCAGTGGAATGATGAATTGCAGATAACCCAATCCCGGAGCCAATGTCGAGGGGATGGTCAACAGGAGTCTATTGTCCTCTTCGACGATCCTGCTTCTCAGGTTTGCCGGAACCGGAGGTTCTTTCCCAGCCTCAATTTTCGGGAGCAGGACTTGTGATCCAGGAACAGTCTTCTCCAGAGCATGATCGGAGCTCAGATCCTCCAGGCAAAAGCGCAGAAACTCACTCAGTAAACTTCCCTGACTTATTGCGTCCGCATAGTTTGAAACTTCGCAAAGAACCAGATCTCTTCCCGGATCGATACTCTTCAGCGAGATGGGATACGTCTCTGAACTATCCGAATCCCCGGCTTTATAGCCAATGATCACGGTATCGTAATTTGACAACTGATAGATAGTTGTACGCATTGGACGGAGCAATCCCCAGGAAACCCAGATCTTTTGCTGAGTGCTGTCGATAGTTGTCCATATCCTGCTAAAGATCAGCGCGCCGCCTACAAGACTGAATACAATCCCCATAAAGCCTACTATCAGCAAAGCCCACCAGGGAACCTGAGTAGCATTGCTCATGGGGATGATTGCTATAGATATCATCAGCATGAACAGCCCCGCCATGAAGAACGGCAGTCCAAAGAGACTGAGACAGCCTCCACCCCTGCGCATCTCCAGACGGTCCGGCGCTGCTTTGTAAAAGAATGTTCCGGTGATTACTTTTCTCATGCTGATCTGCCTCACAACAAGCGAGTTTTTCTAGAACGTTCAGCTTCGCCTTCTCCCTTAAATATGTCAAGGAAAATCAAGCCAGGCTCTCATCCGTGCAACCAGTATCAGGCAGAACTATCCTAATAAACAAGCATCGTCCTCGTGAACAGAATGATTCCCCGTAGTAATACTATCAATGAAAACTATTATCTTGACATAATACTATCCATTGATAGTGTGAGCCAAAATCTACTGGAGGTAATCATGAGAGAGCTCACAAATGCTGAAGCAGCCTTGCTTGGACTGCTTGCCGAAGGTGCCAGGCATCCGTATCAACTGGAGAAAGATGTTCAATACCGGGATATGCGCTCCTGGACCGATCTTTCCATCTCCTCTATCTACAAGCTGTTACGTCAGCTGGAGGTTGATGGTTGCGTCGATCTTTCCCGGGACGTGACGGAGAACAACCGTATGCGTAAGATCTACAGCATCACCGATCTGGGACGCAAAGCACTGGAAAAGAAGATATCCTCTCTGCTCACGGAAGGAGAGCACTGCAAATGGCAGGTGGACGTCGGGATCTACAACTTCGTGATCATCCCCGTGGAAAAACGGAGACAGCTGTTGGAATCCTACATTCAGGCAATGGAAGCGAAAGTTAAATGCTACAAGGAGCTTGAGGACTTTATGGGAGATGACGGATGCCCCGCTTGGCATAGGGGAGTTTCCCGCCGGCCGCAATTCATTTACGCGGCTGAGATCGAATGGGCAAAAGCCTTTATCCAGGAATTGGAACAAAAGAATGAGATCTGATCGGCACGGAGTATTCCCGGGTAGGATGCAATTGATCTAACTGACTATAAACCTGTATCTTAATGGCATCATTCCGGTATCATATCCTGTCCTGACAGGATATGATACCGGAATGATGCCGAGATGATGTTGATAAGAGTTATCGGGGTGAGTGTCATGGGAGAGCAGGGCTTCGTCCCTGCTGCTAGAGCACCGTAGTGGCGCTCGCCGTAGCGCCATAACCGTTTGAGAACACTGTAGTGGCGCTCGCCGTAGCGCCATTTTTGTATTGAGAAATACTTTAGAGTATCGAATAATCGGTAACACTGGCTTTAGCCGGTCGTTGTGCCGGATTGATCCGGCACCAACGCACTCATGAACGAATCTATAGCTGTTCATTATTCGAGCAAAACTAGCTTGGTCACACCGACTAAAGTCAGTGTGACGACCGGCTGAAGCCAGTGATACCGCTATGAGCAATGGTCGTTATGAGCGCAGACCAGAGATCCTAAGGCACAAAAAAAAGAGGCGCTACAGCGAGCGCCTCAACGATATGGTCTATCCTCTATTTATAGAGGCAGTGATAGGCAGTCTGTTCTTTGACGATGAGCTTGAATTTCTTGTCCTTATCAACGATGAAGGTCTCGCCTTTGCCGTAGGTTTTCCACTCGGTCTGATCGGGAAGGAGGACAGTGAGCGCGCCGGAGATGACCGTCATATATTCGATCGTAGAGGTGCCAAATTCGTATTCGCCAAGATCCATGACGCCGACGGTGGAGGTTCCTTCACCATTCTCGAGAGCGATGGATTTGACCTGCTCATTAAAGTAGCTGTTGCTTTTTAACATGGGTTGATCTCCTTAGACTTTTATCTTCAAATCTTCGAGCTGTAGTTTCCAATATTTGGTGTCGTGATCCAGCAGGAGATAGCCCTGACGTTCACGCAGCCGGGAATAGATATACTTCTTGGCTTCGAAAGTTTGTTTACGGTTGACGTCATAGGCAGAGGTTATCGCCGGAGAAGTGTGGAACTTAGTGGCAATGATATCGCCTGGATAGACGCAAAAACCGTCCGCAGCCTCGATCTCCACGATCTGACTGCCGATGGTATGACCTCCGACCAGCTTGACCGAGACGCCCTCGCAGATCTGCGCATCCCCATCCAGCAGCTCAAAGTTTCCTTCGCTCTCGAGGAGCGCGAGCTGATGATCAAAGGCATAGGCAGCCTGATTCAAACCGTCCGGATTCTTCGCCATGTTCCATTCTGACTTCTGGATCCAGTACTTCGCCTTGGGAAAGGTCAGCCTGTCCACTTCACCGAAACCTGTGACGATTCCGCCCGCGTGGTCAAAATGCAGGTGGGTCATGATCACGTCCGTGATATCAATGTCCCTGAGCCCCAGTTCCGAAAGCGCGAAGGGCAGGAGAAATTCAGAGGGCTGATAGATGTCCTTTTGCTTGTCCGAGAGACGATTGCCCAAACCCGTATCGACCAGGATCGCCCGGTCGTGATCCATGATAAGAAGCAAATTCAGATCCATCTGCTGGCGTCGGCGTTCGTCAGTTGGAGTGGTCTTTCCCCAGATCGCCCAGGGCAGAACTCCCATCAAGGCTCCACCGTCCGACCAATAATGACCGGCGTGCACCCTGTGAACTATCTTAGGCATCAGCCTTCTTCCGGTTGTTATTACGGCGGGGCGGACGCTTTGCCTGAGGAGCAGGTTTATCCTGCGCAGGACGTTCGGCTTTCTGCGGTCTGTTCTGCTCTTTTTGATGCGGTTCAGGCTTGTGCGTAGCGGGTTTGCCGTGTTTCGTCTGTGCCAGGGCTTCTTTGTCTGACTGCTTGGAGGAGAAGACCACGACGCGCTTCTTGTCTCCTTCGCCCACGGTGAGGGTCTTGAGACCGCGGGAGCGTTCGATATAGCGATGGATGACTCTTCTGTCTCCGGAGCTCATCGGTTCCAGAGTGAGCGGCTTGCCGTCTTTCTCGACATTCTTGATCTGAGGAATGAACTGCCGGAGGAAGGTTGCTTCCCGGCGTTCACGATAGCCTTCGGAATCCAGATAGACCCGGTCTAGCTTGCGGTCACTTTCATAGACGCGATTGACCATGAATTGGATCGTTTCCAGCATTGAGCCGTTCTTGCCGATCAGGAAGCCCGGATCGTTGCAGCCCTTGATCTCGATATAGACGCTTTTACCCTCGGTCTTGCTCAGGACCTGGGAATAGCCCACGCCCATCTTGCTGAGGAGTTGTTCCACGAAACTGCGAATCCGGTCTTCGATCTCAGGCTGATAAAACCTGATCTTAGCCTCTCGTTTGCCGATGAGACCCAGGAAGCCGGAGGACGGTTTGCTGAGTATGTCATACTTCAGTTCCCAGTCCTTGATATTGTTTTCTTTTCGGTATTGCCGGATGACTTCTTCGATCGAGGCTCCGGTCTTCTCAAGTGTGATCATTGAGATTCCTTTTGTTTAAAATGCTTCTGCAAGTAGTATTGCTGGACGACAGAGAGGATATTGAAAGTGGTCCAGTAGAGGACAAGACCGCTCGGCATGCTGCGGAAAATGAAGAACATCATGATCGGCATCAGCCAGGTCATCATCTTCTGGCTCTGCGCTGCGGCTTTTTGTTTTTCGTCCATTTCGCCCTCAGCCGGTTTGGGAGGACGCATCATCAAGCTCTGGATGATCATAAATACTGCCATCAGAATCGGTAAGATCATCAAATGGTCTGGTTCCGAAAGATCGGAAAGCCAGCCAAAGAAATGCGCGTTGCGCATGTCCATCGAATAGCGAAGGACATTATAAAGTGAGAAAAAGATCGGCATCTGAATGATGAGAGGCAGACACCCGGAAAACGGCGAAGCGCCATTCTCCTTGTAAAGCTTGGACAGCTCGAGCTGCAAGGTCTTGGGATCATTCTTATACTGAGTTTGCAGTGCCTGAACCTGGGGCTGGATCCTCTGCATCTTGAGGCTGGCATCCATCGTCTTGTGAGTGAAAGGATGCAGCAATATCTTGATCACGATGGAGAAGATGATGATGACCACACCGTAATTGCTGATAAAGCTATGCAGGAAATTCAGGAACCAGGCGAAGATGGTATTCAGCCAGCGCAACCAGGCGGCACCGTGATCTGCCACGAGTTGCATCGATTTGCCATAAGTTTTCATGATCTTATAATCGGTAGGACCGGTGTAGATCAGGAAAGACTGCTGCCAAGCCTGTTTGTCCACGCCGAGATCGGACTTGATCCGGAAGGCGGGACTCTTGTTCGTATCAGAAACGAACGCTTCGTAACTATGGGTCAGGACGGGTTCGTTCTCTCTGATCGCGATGGCAAAATACTTCGAACGCACTGCTGCCCAGCCAAACGAATCAAATGAACCGTTGGGGTTCTTCTTGAGTTTGGGGAGGGTGAACTTCTGCTGTTCGTTGGAGGCAAAAAGCAGGAACTGATAATCCTGCTGTTTGGACCGCAGATTCTCTTCCGTATCGGCAATGCCGGAACCAAAATCCAGCATTGTGCCACGGATCATGCCAAAATCGCGTATCGAGATATCGAGTTTTATCCCATATTGCGGGTCGAGAGTATAGCGCTTTTCCACAACAGGATTCTGTGCTGTTCCCAGATAGAACACTACCATCGAGGAATCTGTGGCTACCCGGTGGTTGAAGAGAACCTGGGAAAGGTCTGTTTCTCCCTTACCGGTGAGGATCTTCATCCCCGCCAGAGATGCGCCGGTATTGACCAGTTTGACGGGCTTCTTGTCACGATTCAGAAACTTGGGGATCTCGACCTGGGAGATGACACCACCCTGATTGGAGAAGGTGACGTTCATCATGCTGTTCTTGACTTGAACCGTAGTTCTGGTCGTTCCCGGAGTAAGGAGTGAATCGACAACCGCCGGAACGGTCGCAAGGCTGTCTTTCTTTGCCGGGATAGGGGCTTGGGATTGAGGAGCGGCAGCCTTTGCGGCAGCCTTTTCCTCATTCAATTGGGCTTGCTTGACTCGTTGAGGTTTCCAGACGAACTGGTCAAAGACCAGGAACAAGGCAAGCATGAGTATCAGGGCATAAAGTGTTTTCTTATCCACGATTCCTCCTTAGGGAAGGGGATCATAACCGCCTTTACAAAAGGGGTTGCAGCGTAAAATTCGAGTTGTGGAAAGCCAAAGTGCCTTAGGCAGCGAGTACTTGCGGAACGCCGCGAGACTGTACGCGCTGCAGGAAGGCTGAAATCTGCACGTGGGGGGCAGAATAGGTGAGATGAGGAGCTGATAGGCTCTGATCAAAATGATGAACAGACGGTTTGGCAAGCCAGAAATGAGCTTTAGGAGCCCGATCTGGCTTCCAGACCTAAGAGCATGTGATCGAGTTCGAGGCATAACTCGTCCCAACTGAGAACTCCTGCCCCTTTCCTGGCGACCAGGTTGATCTTGACCCGGGGTAGGGAGTTCCGTTGCTGAAACCAAGATTTGATCCGGCGTCGCAATCTGTTTCGACACACGGCATTGCCAATCTTCTTACTGATAGTGATCCCGAGGGCAAAACAGTCTTCACTTGCCAATGCCGGGACCAGAAAATGCGCCGTCCGAACAATATAACTGGGCTGAAAAAAAGTCTCGTATTCCTGATGCCTGGTAATTCTGCGCAGCATGGGTCATACGGACAAAGTCTTTCTCCCTTTGGCTCTGCGACGGGCTAAAACTTTTCTGCCGTTGTGGGTCGCCATACGGCTACGAAAACCGTGTGTGTTCTTGCGGCTGCGGTTCGAAGGTTGAAATGTGCGCTTCATTTATATCTCCTTAGGATAATTCAAATTTTTGGATAGAAAGCCATCTTTTTGGAGGGCTTTAGGATGTCAAGTGTTTTGAGAAAGTTACAATCCTTCCTGCGTTTCTATGTGTCAGCATACACAATCCGCGCCTGGAAACACCCTAAGATAAGCCCTGAAACACCAAAGCCCTCTAAGGATCCTCTAAGGAGCCTCTTGGGTCGCCACCCAA